>NZ_JBQKDZ010000010.1:0-88230 GCF_052121575.1 Collinsella sp. LCP19S3_C9 | reverse complement strand
CGCGGAGCCCTCCGCATGCGCCTCGACAGACTTGGGGAACCCCGCCGAAGGAATGGAGTGCGGGCCGACAGAACGGTATCCGCGGATATGAGACTGAGCCGAAGGCGTCGACGACATGCCGGGGGCGGACCGGGACGGGTTCAACGGCAGGCCCCGCCGACCGATTGCAAGCGGTCGGCGGGGCCATTGTGGCTCTTGACAGCGGATTGGGTCATATGAGCGAAAACCCGCCAGAGCGAGCAAGGTGCCTTGAAGCGAAGCGGCATTGACCTTCTGGTCATGCCGCTGAAGCTGAAAGGCAGATTGCCGCTCTGGCGGGTTTGCAGCGTCGAGCCGTTACGCGGTTTGGCAAAACCGCGTAACTCCTAGTAGTCGAGCTTCCACATGTAGCGGCGCGTCATATAGTCCTTGTGGGTGACGGCAGAGAGCGCACGCATGTAGACGTTGTTGAGGATCGGCGCGAAGATCAGGTGGTTGAAGTACTCGCTCACGCTGTCCTTGATGTCGTTGAGGCCGAGCTCCTTGGCGTCGAGCTGATAGACGCGCTCGCCACCGTACTGGTTGACGAAGCGGATGCCGCGCTCGTCGTTGCAGCGGCTGCGGCCGACGCTGATGAGCTGGAACAGCGAGGTGCGCTTGTCCAGGATCTCGAAGGGGCCATGGAAGAAATCGCAGGTGTTGATGGTGCAGGAGTCGATCTGTAGCATCTCCTGCACGTTGCAGATGCTAAAGACGTAGGCGGCACCAAAGAGCGGACCCTGAGCCATCACGTTGATGCAGGGCTTGTCGGCGTTCTGCTCGGCCCACTTGGCAGCGAGCGGACGGGTGTACTCGACGGCCTTGCGATAGATGGGGTCGACCAAGTCGAAGGCGGCCATAGCGGTCTCGTACTCGGCATAGCCCTCGGTCTGCTGCGTGAGCTCCATGGCAATCATGGTCACGACGGCGGAGTTGGTGCGGCCCATGCAGGACTCGTCGACGGCCAGGCTGTCGTACTGGATCTTGTAGTCGCAGACCTCGGTGAGGGCGGACTCGTCGACATAGATGGCGATGGTGCTGGCGCCGTGGTCCTTGGCCACCTGGGCGGCGACGATAGTCTCCTTGGTGCCGCGCATGGACACGACGACGGCCAAGGTGTTCTCGTTGACATAGGCGGGCGTGGCGTGCACGAACTCGTTGCTGGTGTAGCTGGAGCTCACGACCTGCGTGGCCTCGTGCTCCATAAAGTACTGGGCAGGATAGTTACCGCCGTTGGATCCGCCGGCGCCAATCCACACGACGCGCTTGATGCCGCCCTTGTCTGCCTTGTCGGCCAAAACCTGGGAGACGACATCTTTAACCTGTTCCTGAGTAGTCATCGTGCATCAGCCTTTCTTCTCGTTTGATGCTCATCACAGGCATACAAGTTACATACATGTTTTGGTTATGTCGACTAGTTGTATGCTATATTTGTCTTAGAAATTTTGCTGCTGCGGTTTTCGGTAGCTCGCTAACAGCAGTTTTATTGTTTTATTAAATACATGCTTGCTTAGGTAAGCATACAGGTTAGATATAGGTTGGCAATATGGGCGTCACATCTAAAAAGAAACTGACCCAATACGAGCGCTTGGCGGGCACGCTGCGCGATCGCATCGCTGCCGGCACGTATGCGCGCGGAGACAAGCTGCCGTCCGAGATGGAACTCATGGACGAATCGGGGCTGTCACGCAGCACCGTACGCCACGCCCTTAAGGTGCTCGTTGATGAGGGCCTGGTGCGCACCGAGCGCGGGCGTGGCGCCTTTGTGGCCGACACGCCCGCGCTCCACGAGAACAACCTGGTGTTTTCGAGCTATACCAAGCAGGTCGAAGGCCAGGGCATGAAGCCCACCACGCGCACCGTGGACTCGGGCTTTGCCAAGGCGGCCGGCAGCATAGCTAAGTTCTTTGACGCCGCCGTGGGCAGCAAGCTCGTCAAACTTGTCCGCCTACGCTACCTGGACGACGCGCCGCTGTGCCTGGAGACCACCTACCTGCCGCCAAGCTTCGAGACGCTCATCGATCGCGATATCAACGGTTCGCTCTACGCCACGCTGCGACAGGAGTTCCATCGCGCACCGGCACAGGGGCATAAGACCTTTGAGGTGTGCTACGCCTCGCAAAACGAGGCGTTTTTGCTCAACGTTGAGCGCGGGCAGGCGCTGATCCTGATCACCGACTACGTCTACGACACCGACGGCCGACCGCTCCATGTCTCCAAGCGCATCCAACGCACCGACCGCGCCAAATACACCGAACCCATCGGCTAACCTGCCAAAATAAACCTGTCCCTAAATGGTAGGTTTGGGGAGGTCGGGGAACCAGGTTGGTTTGGGTTGGTTGGGCGTGCGCTCGGCTAGGACCAACTCCATCCAACACATGTCGTACCAGCGACCGAACTTTTGGGCGCAGCGGTCGAAGGCACCCACCAGGCGGTAGCCCATATGGGCATGGAAATCCTGACTGTTGTGCGTCAGGTACTCGTCGTCCTTGTCGTGCGGCACGGCGATGAGAGCGCACATGTTGGTGATGCCCATCGCAATCAGGCATTGCTTGAGCGCATCGTGCAGCTTGCGGCCCAGCCCGCCGTGGCGCACATCGCGCGCCAGGTAGATCGACGTCTCGACCGACCAGTCGTATGCCTCGCGGCTGTTGAGCGGACTCACATAGGCATAGCCTACCGGACGCCCGTCCAGCTCCATCACCAAATACGGGTAGCGCTTGAGCGTACGCTCGATACGCCCGGCGAACTCCTCAACGCTCGGCACCTCGTATTCGCAGGTAATCGCCGTATGGCGCACATACGGCTCATAGATGGCAAGCAACGCCGGCGCATCGTCGGGCGTCGCCAGGCGAATCGTCGGCTCGGACATTTCGGTCATACAACCCTTCCCCCTCAAAAACAAAGGCTGCCCTGCGCCAAGCTCAGGCGCAGGGCAGCCCCTTGTCACTACATCAGGCTACAGGACAGCCGCCAACGCGTCGATGTCCTCCTGCGTCGTGGCCCAGCTGGTGCAAAAGCGCACCACCGTGTGGGTCTCGTCGTACTTTTCCCAGTACTCAATCGAGGCATGCTCGCGAATGCGGGCCATGTCCTCGTTGGGCAGAATCACAAACTGCTGGTTGGTCGGCGTCTCCAAAAAGAACTGGTAGCCGCGCTCGTGCAGCACGCGACGAAGCGCCTGAGCCGTCTCGATCGCCTGGCGCCCAATCTCAAAATACAGGCCATCGGTAAAAAGAGCCTCAAACTGCACGCCCGTCAGGCGGCCTTTGGCAAGCAGCGCGCCATGCTGCTTGATACGCGGAATGGGATGCGCCGGGGCGTGCATACCGCAGAACACCACAGCCTCGCCGCAGAGCGCGCCGCACTTGGTACCGCCGATGTAGAACACGTCGCACAGCTGCGCCAGCTCGGGCAGGGTGATGTCGCACTCATCGGCCGCCAGCGCATAGGCCAGGCGGGCGCCATCCACAAACAGCGGAATCTCGCGCTTCTGGCACACTGCGTGAATCGCCGCGAGCTCGGCCTTGGAGTACAGCGTGCCGTACTCGGTCGATAGGCTCACGTACACGGCACCCGGGAACACCGTGTGCTCGTAGCTCTCGTTTTCGTAGAACACCTGGATATAGTTCTCAAGGTCCTCGGCGTGCATCTTGCCCTCGTAGCCGGGGATGGTGAGCACCTTGTGGCCGCCAAACTCGATGGCGCCCGCCTCGTGGCAGGCGACGTGGCCGGTCTCGGCAGCAACGACGCCCTCGTACGGCGCGAGCAGCATGTCGATCACCGTCGCGTTGGCCTGCGTGCCGCCCACCAGAAAAAACACGTCGGCATCGGAGGCCTGACAGGCCTCGCGGATAAGCTGCTTGGCACGCTCGGTATGTGCATCGGTACCGTATCCGGGCTGCGGCTCCATATTGGTGTAGACGAGCGCCTGCAGCACCGCCGGGTGTGCGCCGTGGGAATAATCGTTGTTAAACGCGAGCATGGCAATCCTCTCTTACCGGGTATCGGCCAGATGATTCAAACGGAGCTATTGTACGCCGCTGGGATAGGCAATGCGCGCGGCAAGGCACTCAAGTGCCAGCACCAGAGCAAAACCGCAGCTCACATCACTCAAAAAGTGCGCTCCGATCACGATGCGGCCAAACGCGACGAACGCCACAACCACAGCCGCCGTCCAAAAGACCACACGACGGCGCGACGGCTTTTCCTTAAAGGCCGCTGCGGGAAGCCCGGCGAGCATAAGGCCGATCGCCGCGTGCGCCGCGTGTCCGCTCGCAAACGACTTAAAGCCGTCCTTGGCTACACCGGCGGCAATATAGGCCCGCTTGTCGGGGTTGCCGATCACCCACCACGGCTGAAACTCGAGCCCCGGCGTCACCTCGACCACGCGCATGCGCGGGCGCGACCACAGCGGCTTGACGATCACGTTGAGGATGATGGCCTGAGCGACCCACACGGCAAGCACCATGAGCGCCCAGCGTGTGAGCTCATCAGGCTCGGTCGTGCGCGTGAGGCGATAGACGATAAGGTTGGCGACGATGGCCAGCACAAACGTCAGCACCAACTGAGCCGCGATGAGTTTGCCGCCAACCCTCAGGGACGAAGCGATCTCGTAGCCGGTCAGGCCAACATTGACGAGGATGCCGAGCACGGCGAGCCATTTGCTCCCCCTGGAGTCGGGACGCACCGCGCGCACGAGCATAACGCCCGCGACGCTCGCCGTCAGCTCAAACGGCAGCTCGCCGGTCGCCTCGATAAAGCGGCCGTACACGCTGCCGATGTTGAACAGCGCGCTCGAGATCTGATAATCGAAGAAACTGCCCACGCCCAGGCAGAGGGCAAGGATAACCGCGATAGCAGCGGCATCTTTCTTATAGATGTACCCGAACATGCTTTCCTTTCGATGGAACCAGATTGCCCAAATGGGGCGTTTACGGCGTCGACCCGTTAGTCATCGTCGGACGTGCCCAGCTGCTGCAGCAGCATGAGTGCCGCGGCCACGGGGCCGGTGCCGTCGTTGGCGTCGAGACCGCGACCCAGGCCGCTGCCCACGCCGGCGCCCGCCTTGTAGGGCACCGACAGTTTGCGGCTCTTGGGGAAGTTTACCGCGCCATAGCGGGTCTTAAGCTCATAGGCCACCTTCTTGGGAACGTCGACGCCCAAAAACGTGATGCGACCGCCACTGAGCGTAACGCTCTCGAGCCCCAGGCGCTCGCCGCGAATGCGGATTCGCGCGCGATTGAACAGGTTGAGTCCCGCCAACGGCAGCTCGCCATGCGCGGCCTCGGTCTCTTCCTGCACCTCGTCGATGCTCTCCAGGTCCCCGGCCGCCGCAAGCTTACGGTATACGAGCACGCGCTGATCCACCGCCGGCAGGTACTCCTCGGACAAGAAGTAGTCGGCCGGCAGGTTGATGCCCACGCTCGCCGCCTCCACACCGGCATCGTCGTCGCCGCGCGCCTCGGCCACGGCCTGACCCAGCATCTGCGTAAACAGGTCAAAGCCCACGCTCGACAGATTGCCGTGCTGCTCGGCGCCCATGAGCGAGCCGGCGCCGCGAATCTCCAGGTCGCGCATGGCGATACGCATGCCACTGCCCAGGTCCTGGAACTCGGAGAGTGCGGTCAGGCGCGCCGTAGCCTCCTCGGTGAGCGGCAGCTCGCCCGGGAACATAAAGTACGCGTAGGCTTGCGTGGCAGAACGGCCCACGCGGCCCTTGAGCTGGTAGAGCTGCGCCAGACCCAAGCGCTGCGAATCCTCGATGATGAGCGTGTTGGCGGTCGCGTTGTCGATGCCGCTCTCCACGATGGTCGTGGCGATGAGCACGTCGATCTTTTTGGTCGCAAACTCGATCATCACGTCCTCGACCTCGCGCGGGCTCATCTTGCCGTGCGCCACGCCCACGCGCGCCTCGGGCGCGGCCTCGTGCACGCGTGCCACGGCGTCGTCGATGGTCTTGACGCGGTTGGACACGTAGTACACCTGGCCGCCGCGGCCCACCTCCAGGCGAATCGCCGCGCTCACCACGTCGGGGTCGTACTCCCCCACGTGCACGATCACGGGACGGCGCCCGGTCGGTGGCGTGGTGATCAGGCTCATGTCGCGCACGCCGCTCGTGGCCATCTGCATGGTTCGCGGAATAGGCGTTGCCGAAAGCGTGAGCACGTCAATCTGCTCGCGCAGGTTCTTGAGCTGCTCCTTGTGCTGCACGCCAAAGCGCTGCTCCTCGTCGATGATCACCAAACCCAGGTTCTTGGGGTTCACATCGGCCGAAAGCAGGCGGTGCGTGCCGATGAGCACGTCGATCGTGCCCTCGGCAAACGCCTTGAGCGCACGCTTCTGCTGCGCCGGCGTGCGAAAGCGGCTGAGCACCTCGACCTCGAGGCCAAACGGGGCAAAGCGCTCAAAGAAGGTCTCGTAGTGCTGTTGGGCCAGAATGGTCGTGGGGCAGAGCACCATGACCTGACGGCCGGAGTCCACGCACTTAAACGCCGCGCGCAGGGCGACCTCGGTCTTGCCAAAGCCCACGTCGCCGCAAAGCAGGCGGTCCATGGGCTTGGGCGCCTCCATGTCGGCCTTAATATCGGCGATAGCCTCCAGCTGGTCGCGCGTCTCGTCGTAAGGAAAGCTCTCCTCCATCTCGATCTGCTCGGGCGTATCGGGCGGGCAGGCGATACCGGTAATCGAAGAACGGCGCGTATACAGATCGACCAGGTCAAATGCCAGCTTTTTGGCGTTCTTGCGCGCCTTGTTGGTGGCACGCGTCCAGTCGGCGGTGTTGAGCCTAGTCAGGCGCGGCTTGTCGCCGTCGGGACCAACATAGCGCGTGATGCGGTCGACCTGCTCGAGCGGTACGTAGAGCTTGTCGCCGTCGGCATATTCCAGCAAAAAGTAGTCGCGCTCCTTGCCGCCCACTTCCTGGCGCGCGATCTCGCTAAAGAGCGCGATGCCGTGGGTAGCGTGCACCACGTAGTCGCCCGGCTTAAACGGAAACGTGATCTGCGTAATGTCCACCTTGCGACGGCTGCGCGCGCGGTTGGCGTCCATGCGGGCATTGAGATCGGCGATCGAGAACACGGCTAGGTTGGCATCGGGCACCACCACGCCCTGCGGCAGGGCAGCATCCACAAAGGTCACGCGTCCGCGCGAGATGGTGGGTACGGCAGCACCGGCGGCAGCCTGGGCGGCGCCCGCCTCGAGCGAGCGGGCGTTGAGTGCGTCGACGCGGCGCTCGCGGATCGAGGCATGGGCCTCCTGGCGGGCAGCACGGTCGGCAGAATCTGCCGCTGCCACGCGTACGCGCTCGCCAATAACGCCGGCGTTTTCGGGGGCGGCCGTCAGCGACTCCTCAAAGGTAATGCCCTCGTCGCCAAAGGTGAGCTCCATCGACTCGCGCGCTCCGCGGTCGGGAATGGCAAACACGCAGGCATAGCGCTTGCCCACGACTTCCTGAACGCGCGTCATAAAGCGGTTGTCCGAGCCTGCGATAGCCGGCTGCTCAATCTTGAGCTCTGCCGTAACCGCACCGCCGGCGCGGATCAGGCTCACGTAGTTCAGGCGCTGCTGAGCACCAAAGTCGAGCTGCTGGGCGCGCACGTACAGGCCGTCCAAGCGGTCAATCCCCGCCTCGCCGGCGCGCGCCTCGATATCCTCGTAGGCACGCAGGCAGTCGTCGAACAGCGAGCGCGGCTCGGACAGAACCACAAGCGCCTTGCCGCTCACGTGCGCCAACGGGCTCACGGTCTGGCCGTACATCACCGGCAAAAAGCGGTCGAGCTCGGGTGTGACGATGCGCGCATCAACCATCTCGAGCAGCGCCGCCAGCTTGCTGTCGCTCTGGCTTGCGCGATAGAGCGCCACGTGCATGTTGTGAACGGCTTCGTCGGTAAGCGCCAACTCGCGGCACGGGAAGATCTCGATGCTGTCCTCGTTGCCGATGGTTTGGCCCGTGGAGCTCACCATACGGCGAATGCGATCAATTTCGTCGCCAAAGAACTCAATGCGCACGGGCGCTTTCTCTTGTGCGGGGAATACCTCGACGGTGTCGCCGTGCACGCGGAACAGGCCGGGTGCGTCGGCGGCGCCGGCATTGGTATAGCCCATGCCCACCAGGCGCTGCGGCACTTCGTCAAAAGGAATCTCCTCGCCCACCGCAAAGGTCGTGGACTCCCAGTAGCGGCTCTCGACTGGCGGCACGCAACGCAGCAATGCACGGGCCGAGGCAACCATGATGCAGTTGTCCCCGCGCACGATACGCCCCAGAGCCTCGCAGCGCTGCGCCACCACGGCATCGTCGGGCGCCTGCTCGCGCCACGGATAGTCCTTGCGCTCGGGAAAGCGGCACACGTGCGCCAGGCCCACGTAGGCGGCAAGGCTGCGCGCGGCGCGATCGGCCGCGTCCTCGCCGCTCACAATGTAGACCGTAGGGCGCGGGCGGCGCGCAAACTGAGCAGCCGCCATAAGCGTGCGGCCCGACTGCGACACGGCCAGCGTCACATCCTCGCCGGCGTCGAGCCCGGCCTCGACGGTCTGCAAGGCCTCGGCAGTGTAGAGCTGCGCGGCTATACGGTGAATGAGCATGCTGTTCCTCCGGCATCGCAACGCCAAAAGCCCGCCGGGGCAAGCTCGGCGGGTCGTGCGTCAAAGTTCGTTGACGCTTATGGTACCGCACGGTCCCGTGACCAAAAGCCAAAGCGACATCATGCCAAATGTTGCCCACAACGGTCTTGCCAACGCGTTTCCCAGCTAATTAATCCGCTTTCCGCTTTTTAATTTGATGTCTTCTGGCAGCAATTTACACCGTCCGCGCCCCATGGCGAGCATTTCGAGCTGCAAAGCGCCTATAATTGAGGATAATTGCGTATTCAATGTCACTTTTTTGATGAAGGGGGGGTGAAAATAAATGGCCGACACTCCATCTTGTGCACTGTACACCGGGCTCAAGTCACTCGGTCGCATCAAAAACGGTAACGCCGCGCAAATTCTCATGGACGGCAACGCCCGTTACGGTGGACGCCTCATCTCCGAACGCTTGATGGTCCCGTCGTTTATCTCACGCGAAATCGTTCACGCCAAACCCGGTGACCTTCCCGAGTCGCTGTTTGCGCCCTTTGAACAAAGTGCGCGCCAGATACTTAACCTCATCATACAAAACCGAGGCTCCGACCCCCAATCGCTGTGCAGGGTCGCTAAACGCTATATGGAATCGTGCGCCCCAGACATGCAGGATGCCCTTACCAATTGCGGCGTCGACGGCATGCTCTTTAAAAACGGCGTCGAGCGCATCGAGACCACTGACGATAGCGACATTAAAAACCGCCTCTACATCCATCTGGTCTTTTTTATCGTTACCGGCTGCCTTGGCGACCCCGCCCGCGCCATCGAATACACCGAGTCCTTTGTGTCCGACCAGATGCTCTCGACACTCGGCACGGTCGAGACAACCGTCACCTCATTTTTCTCGACAACCGCGCGCCCCACGGGAGACATTCGCCTGGGGCTGCTGCGCGTCGTGGGCAACTCGGCACGACCGCCGTTGCGTCCCCTTACCACGGACCCGGTGGGCAGCATTATCGGGTCGCTGACGAGCGACGAGAACGCCATCACCGACGTCGATTCCGATGTCTCGCGTCAGCACCTGCGCATTTGGCTCCAAGACGGACGCTGGCTTGCGCAGGGCCTCGGCTCCACCAACGGATCGTTTTTGATCTCGGGCGTCGATCGCTGCCGACATGCTATCGAACCGCCTAGACGCGAGCGCCCCGCCAACTTTGCCAACACCCCCGTCGAGATTCACAACGGAGACACGCTTTGCTTGGGCGCCACGACGCGCTTCTTGGTCATTCGCATCACAGACTAGCCCGCCCACACATCTTCGACGCACAAGGTGCCGTTATTTGCATCAACCCATGCAAATAACGGCACCTTTTCGATTAAGGCAACGGTTGCGCTACCTTTTCACTAACATTATCGCCATGCACTTTTTTCTCGAAAGGATCGCCCCGTGACGTACGACACGGATATGAATATCATCGCGTTGTCCCCCTTTGAACCAAACGCCATGTTTGCGACCACCGAAGACCCCGATACTATTCGCCGCTTTACCACCCTGTTGGATTGCGGGGCAGTCGGCGGCGGTTCCCACCATCTTCGCAAGGTCGCCAACACCGAGGGCGAGACCTTTGCGCTCAAGACGCTGTGGCCCCTCAGCGGCTGTGATGAAGACGGCTCCGCCGTCAGCCCCTCGGACATCAAGACGCTTACCGAGGAGTATCGCAATCTTGCAGCCGTCTCACTGTTGGACGGCTTTCCCAAAACCTATGGCTACGGCTATACCGGCTCCGTACCGGTCATCGTTATGGAGTGGATTGAAGGCCTGCCCCTTCGCGATGCTGCGGCAGAGCTAACCGACCCCGCCGAGGGCGGCCACATTCCCGCAAACACCGTCGCCGCGATTGGAAAACGCCTGGGAGAGATTCTCCTGGGTGCCCAAAAGCTCGATGCGCCGTTTGTACACCGTGATATCTCCTTGCGCAATATCATCATTCGCACGACGCTCCGGTCCCTTGCCCAGCAGATTGCACACTGCAGTTTTGACCTTTGCCTGGTCGATCTGGGCAGCTCGAGCATCAAGCGCTCAGACCCCTCGTTTACCATGTCCACCGGCATCTGGCGCAACGGCACCCCCGAGTTCGCCCCACCCGAGATGCTCTCCAACGACATCCCCGAGCTGGCACCGCTGCGTACGTCGCCCAGCATCGATACATACGAGCTCTGCAGCGTACTCTACACGCTCTATGCCGGCCACACGCCATATCGCCTAAACGAGCATATGGACCAGTCGCCCTACCTGTACAAGATCGAGCACGAGCACGAGCCGCTTGAGGCACGCGTACCCGGCGACCAAATGCTTGTCGATGTCATCATGAGCGGTATCCATAACGAGCAGTCCCAGCGCGCGCCGCTGTCTACGATTGTCGGCAAGCTCGATGCCTGGATTAAAGACATCGATTTTGAGCCGCGCACGCCGCTGCCCACCCCGATCGACATTAGCCAGCAACCGAAGCCTTCCTGCTCCGACAAGGCTCAGACGCGCCACCCAGTCATCTCGCGTCGCGCTGCGCTCGTGCTCGGCGGCGTCTGCGTTGCCGGCATAGCAGGCTCTGCCATTGCCACGGGATGCTGGGGGCTTATCGACCTGGCGCACGGCATCAAGCCGTCACTCGACGATTACACCTGGGAAGAACTCGCCCTGATCTCCCGCAAAATCCAAGAAACATCTTCCAGCAAAAAGGTGCTCGAGATTGCCGAAACCTACCACCTGGTAAACAGCAAGCAGTCGCTCAAAAACGAGAACACCAAGACCGTCAGGCTTTCCGACGGGACCAAGGCACAAGTCCAGATCGTGGGCTTTAAGGCAGACACGTTCACCGATGACGGCCTTCCCGCTGGCATCACCTTTATGTTCCGTACCCCCATCGCCATGCGCGCCGTAAACGACCACGCCGCGACGGGCGGTTGGGAGCAATCGTCGCTTCGCGAATGGTTGGCGGACAAGGGCATGGCCACGCTGCCCGACGATCTCCGCAATCAGATTCGCTCGGTGCGAAAGCTCACCAACAACACCGGCGGCACCAAAGACGCCTCCAGCATCACCGTCACCGATGACAAGCTGTGGCTGCCGTCCATGAGCGAGCTGTGCGGCTACCAGGCGCCCGAAACGTTCGCAGAAGGCTACGAGTACCTTTCTACCCTCTACAGCGGAGAAGGCGAGCAGTACCAGCTCTATCGCGAGCAGAGCGTAAGCGGTCTGACCACCAACGACGCCATGATCCGCACCGTCGCCGGCAAAAAGATCTACTACTGGGAGCGCACCCCCAGCGCCGACTGCAGCGAGGGCGCCAACTCGACGTACTTTAACCGCGTTGGAAAAGATGGCGACGTGTTTAGCTGGGCAACGCCCGGAAACAAACCAGACCAAAAGACCTATGTCCTACCCGGCTTTTGCATCTAACACCTTCACCGGATACCAGAAAGGAGCCTCGCATCATGCGCGCGGAAACACCTTCCGAGGTGCTCTTTGATTTCCTTAAGTGCGACCTGCAGATCAATAATCGAGAAGCGGCGCGTATCTTGGTTTCGGACAAGCCGCTGGGCGCCAAACCGGCCCCTAGGTTTCGCATTGCCGAAAAGACGTTTCTATCGCGACGCGTGGTGCACGTCGTTCCGGGTACCGACAAGATCGACCCCGAGATGTTTGCCGATTTTTCGCAGAGCGTCCAGAACTTGGCTGCCGCTGCAAAAATCGGCAGCAGCAGCAGTCCAGCGGCCGCCAACGCTCGCCAGCAAGTCATTACGACGCGCGCCCTCGAGCGCATGGCAACGTCGCTCGAACACTGGGGGCTCGATGGTTCCATCCTGCGCAATATCTTTGACCGCATCGCCGTCATGCCGGGACTCAAGCAAAGCGACCGGCGCCTTTTGGAGCTCCTTGCGCTAACGGTCTGCGGATGCTTGGCTGATCCCAATGCCGCCGCCTCCGAGGTCAAAGACTTTGCCATAACGCAACTGGCCCAGACCTTTGGCACGCTCGAGACCGCCGAGGTCGTCCAGGCACAAGGCACTAACCGCAAGGTCAACGAGCCTCCTGCAAAACTGGGGCTGCTCAGGCTTTCGAAAGACGGCTCGGCCTTGCCGCCGATCTATCCTTTGAGCCTCGATCCCGAGGGTACGGTACTAGGCTCTTTTGCACACGACCAAAACGCCATCACCAACGTAGGACCCGATGTATCCCGCCGGCACCTGCGCGTGGCGTATTCCAACGGCACATGGCTCGCAAGCGGACTGCACTCCACCAACGGAACGGTGCTGGTGACACGCAACGGCACGACCACCGTTATCGAAAAACCACGCTCGCTGCGCACCGCCGATGACGAGGACAGTCAGATTCCTATCCACGACGGCGACCTGCTCAAGCTGGGTTCCTCGACCGAGTTTTTGGTGCTGAAGATCTCCTCAAACGTACGCGCGCTGGCCTAGGGCCGAGCACATACAATAAGAATCAACGCAAAGGAGCGCCGCTGCACACATCGCAGCGGCGCTCCTTTATATGACGCGGACATCTAAATACGGATGCAGGAGCCGACAAAACTTACGCAAGATAACTAAAACATAAAAGCCGCGTGGGGGTCGGGTCCCCACGCGGCTATCAGGTTTGGGCTAATTAAGCCCTGAGGTAAACACTAGCAGAGATTAGTGCTCGCGACGCTTGGTCATGTACATGCCCACGGCGGCAGCCACGGCGCCGGCAAGGGAAGCAGCTGAGGTCACTACAAAGATCGGGTCGCCAGTGGTAGGAAGGGCAGCGGCGTCCTTCTTCTCGGCCTTAGCCTCGTCCTTCTTGTCAGCAGCAACCTGCTTCTTAGAATCCTCGGCCTTGCCGTTCTCGACGGTCTCCTTCTTAGCGTTAAACATAGCGTAGATGGTGAGGTCGCCGGTCACAGGCTGATCGAAGTCATACTGAGCCATTTCGGACTTAGAAGTCGACCAACCGACGAACTCGTAGCCAGCAACAGCCTCGGGGTCGGCGGGCTTGGAAAGCTTCTCGCCATCCTTGACCTTGACCGTGCTAACCTTACCATTCTCATAGATCGTAACGGTATGCTCGTTCTCGGTCGGCTCGGGAGTGGGCTCGGCATTCTTCTGCCAAACAGCCTGCAGGCACACATCAGCGTCGGGCATAGCAGTCTTGGAGAAGTCAATGATGTGGTCATCGGTGTCGCCGGTGAACTTGTAGCCGACGAAGGTGTAGCCGTCCTTGGCAGCGGGCTTGACCTGATCCCAGTTGAACTGGCCGGCCCGGATCTCACCATAGCCGATGGGCTCGTAGCCCTCGTCGTAATAGGTCACCGTGTGGACGGCAGCCTCGGCGTCCTTCCAGACAGCCTGAACATTCCAGTCAGCCTTGAGCTCGGTGCCAGCGGGGATGATCTCGCTGTCATCAGCGCCAACGAACTTCCAACCGACGAAGACCTTGCCGTCCTTGGCGGCGGGAGTCTGGTTCATCCAAGTCGTGGAGCCGGCGAAATCAACCAGCTGGATAATGGGATCGTAGCCCTCGTCATAGAAGTTGACGGTGTGGGTCTCCTTGGCAGCGTCCTTCCAGACGGCCTGAAGAGAAACGTCGGCCAGGATGGGGGTAGTCGCGAAGTCGATGATCTGGTCGTCGGAAGCACCCGTGTACTTCCAGCCGACGAAGACCTTGCCGTCCTTGGGAGCGGGCGTGATGGCATCCCAATTGAAGGAGCCGACCTGATAGGTGGCGTTGCCGATCGGCTGGTCGCCCTCGTCGTAGAAGGTCACGGTAGCGTACTCGACCGGGGCGTCGGCCCAGACGGCCTGCAGGTTGACGCTCTCATCCGTGTAGTTAAGAGGCTGGCCAGGCTTGATGATCTCGCTATCGTCGGCACCCGTGTACTTCCAACCGACGAAGACCTTGCCAGGCTTGTCCATCGGCTTCTGGTTCATCCAAGTAGTGGAGCCCTCGAAGTCGACGACGCGGATGATGGGATCGTAGCCCTCGTCGAAGTACTGGACGAGGACGGTGCGCTTCTCCGCGGGGGTCTCCTGCTTCTCAACGAAGTGTACATAGAGATCCATGTTGTCGTTCACCGTAGCCTCGTTGCCAGACCAGGTATTCGTTGCTTCGTCGTAGCTAAACTGCAAACCACTCTGAGTGTAGAGGTAGCCAATCTTGTAGCCAGGCTTCGCAGGCACGTTACCCTCGAGCGCCTCAGTTACCTTTTTTTGGCCCTTTTGAACCGAAATCCCCAGTAACTGCTGGCCATCTGCCTCATCGTAAACATTGAGCACGCACCAGTCATTAGCCTCGGTTGCGCTCTTGGCAGCAGGCTGCTGGACCTGTGCAGCAATAGCGGTTACCGGCGTAGAGCCAAGCACCATACTCAAGCTCAGACCGGCTGTGATAGCAGCGTTAAGCTTCCTATTCATGTGGTCGTCCTTTCCCGACTTGCTTCTCCGCGACCACTTCGCGAAAGAAGACATTTGAATTGCATGGTTAATTCAAGCCGAGAAAAAACTCAAAAGGTTGCGCAACCAAGCTATATCTAAGGTTTGAGACTTTTTTGCAAAAAAGTTTGCAAAAAGCTATTACACCATCCGTACGCTGGGGCAAAGATCTGCCAGCGGGCACTCGTCGCACTTAGGTTTGCGGGCGTCGCAGATCTCGCGGCCAAAGGTGATCCACTGGTGGTTGACCGACTCCCAATACTCGTGCGGCAAGATCTTGAGCAGATCCTGCTCCGTCTTGAGCGGCTCTTTGGCGTGCGTCTTGGGACTCAGCATCAGACGGTGCGCGATCCGGTTGACGTGCGTATCGACCGCGATGCCCTCGACAATGCCAAACCCCACGTTGAGCACGATGTTCGCCGTCTTGCGCCCAACGCCCGGCAGCTTGACAAGCTCCTTCATGTCGGCCGGCACCTCGCCGCCGTAATCGGCGACAATCATCTGTGCGGCCTCCACGGCGTGCTTGGCTTTGCTCTTATAGAAGCCGAGCGACTTAATGGTATCTGCCACATCGGCAACGCTCGCCCCCGCCATGGCCTCGGGCGTGGGCCACTGGGCAAACAGCTTCGGCGTCACCTTGTTGACCTGCGCGTCGGTCGTCTGCGCCGAGAGCAACACCGCTATGAGCAGCCTATAGGGATTCTCGTGGTCCAAAAAACACTCAACCGGGCCATAGCGACGGTTAAGGCGCTCGCACACCTCAACGGCGCGCTCGCGCTTGGCGGCATTGGTCTCGCGTGGCATAACGACTCCTCGGATCAGCGGCATAACCTACCTATGGGCACGATTGTCCCACGTATGGGGTCTTTACGCCTCCAAAAATGCGCCGGTCTGGCGGCCCCACAAGCTTGCGTACTCGCCGCCTGCCTCGACAAGCTGCGCATGCGTACCGTCCTCGACAATCTCGCCGTCCGCCAGCACCACGATGCGGTCGAGCGCCGCCACGGTGGACAGGCGATGTGCCACCACAATAGAGGTGCGGCCACGCATCAGGTTCTCAAGCGCCTCCTGCACCAGCGCCTCGGACTCACTGTCCAGGGCAGAGGTCGCCTCGTCGAGCACCAGAATCGGCGCGTCGGTAAGGATGGCACGGGCGATGGCCACGCGCTGGCGTTGGCCCCCCGAAAGCTTAACGCCGCGCTCGCCCACCATGGTGTCAAAGCCCCGGGGCAGGCGGTCGATAAACTCCAGGGCATTGGCCAAGCGGGCCGCCTCGCGGATCTGTTCGTCGGTGGCGTCGGGGCGGCCGTAGGCGATGTTCTCGCGAATGGAGCGGTGAAACAGCAGCGCCTCCTGCGGCACGTAGGCAACCTGGCGGCGCAGGCTCTGCTGCGTGCAGCGCGAGACATCCTGACCGTCCACGAGTACGCGACCGCCTTGTACGTCGTCCAGGCGCAGCAGCAACTTGGTGAGCGTCGTCTTGCCCGAGCCCGATTTGCCCACCAGGCCCACGCGCTGACCCGCCGCCACATGGAGCGTCAGGTCGTCGAACACGCTCTCGCCCGCCGCGGCGTCGCGGTATGCAAAGCTCAGGTGCTCAAAATCAATCGCGCCCTCGCCCACCTTGAGCTCGGGAGCGTTCTCGTCGTCTGCCACCAGACGCGGCTCGTCCAGCACGCGCGTCATCTCGGCCGCATCGCCCAGCGCGCGGTTGATGCGCTGCATCATGGAGCTTACGTAGTTCAGACGCATGGTGAGGTTGTACGTATAGGTAAAGATCATGACGAGCGCGCCGGCCGAGATGCCAAACCACGCGTTGCCGCCCGCCACAAACACACTCACCACGGCCATGGTAATGACGATAAGGCCCGAGGTCGTAAAGTTGCGCTGCATCATGGCGTGCATCGAAACCGTTTCGGCGTCGCGCGCGGCGCGGTCGGCAGCATCGAACAGGTCGCGCTCAAAGTCTTCGCGCCCGCAGGTCTTGACGGCCAGGATGTTCGTGACCGCGTCGGAAAGCACGCCCGACAGCTTGTTCTGCGCGGCGGACGTCGCGGCCGAAAGCGGCATGATGCGCTTATACATGAGCCAGACAAACGAGATGTAGACGACCATAATGCCCACCAGGATCACGGTAAACGTCGGCACCACCGGAGCGAGCGCCGCCACCGTGCAGACAACCGAGGTGACAGTGGGGATGAGCGAATACACCGTCACGTCCACCAACCCCGTGTAGCCGCTCATAAAACGGCTCGTCTGGCTCACAAGCGATCCGCCAAAACGGCTGGTGTGGAATGTCATGGATTGATTGGAGAGCGTGTCGAAGCACAGGCGCGCCAAGTGATAGTTACCCGCAATCTCGAGCTTGTAGACGGTGTAGTCCTGCAGCTTGGAGAGGATCTGGCCTACCAGGTTAACGAGCACGAGCGCCAGAATGTAGGGGCCAAAGACCTCAAACACCCGGTCGCCCGCCACGGGGCCGGCCTGGACGCGGTCGACGATAAGCGCCATCACGTAGGTGTTGGCAAACGTGAGCAAAAAGATGTAGCCCGCCGACGAGAGCACCGAGAGAAAGACGATCAGCGGCTGCGTGCGCGTAACGTCCCAAAAACGCTGTAGCGTGCGGCGCACGGTTGAGCGTTTGAGCGGACTGGTGCTTCTCTGTGACATGGGCTTCCTTTCACATATGGCGGGGCTAAACGTCATTGTTGCATACTAAAGCGCACTTCAGGCAAGCACGATGCGAAAAGCAGCGGGGCGCCCGCGTTTGCGCCGGCGCCCCACCGTCTTGTTGTAATTATTCCTCGTCTTCTTGGTCTGTGAGAAGGCCCGCGGGCGTGAGTCCCAAGATCTCATCAGCTTGGTCGGCGTCTTCCAGCGCGTCGATGTCCTTGAGCTTGCGCTCCATGACGTTGGTGCGCGTGGTGATGATGCCCTCGACCGTCTTTCCCGCAGTCTCGATTTGCTGCTGGGCGCGGCGCAGCGCCGCCTGATAGCGCGGCAGCTCGGCCTTGACGGCAGAAAGCACGCGCAGCACGTCATCGGTGCGTTTTTGCAGCCTAAACGTCTGGTAGCTCATCTGCAGGCTGTTGAGGATAGCCGCCATGGTGCTAGGGCCGGCAACGTTGACGTGATAGTCGCGGCCCAGGGTCTCGATAAGTCCCGGACGACTGACAACCTCGGAGTACAGCCCCTCAAACGGCACGAACATAATGCCAAAGTTGGTCGTTGCCGGCACACTCAGGTACTTTTCGCAGATGTCCTTGGCCTCGCGCTTGACCATGGCGTCGAGCGTCTTACGCGCAGCGGCGACGGCCTCAGCGTCACCCGACTCTTGGGCGTCGAGCAGATGCTCGTACGCATCGCCCGGGAATTTGGAGTCGATCGGCAGCAGCACGGGATCGTCCTCGTCTACTGGCAGCTTGACGGCAAACTCAACGCGCTCCGAGGCGCCGGGCTTGGTGGCGACGTTTTCCAGATACTGGTCGGGCGTGAGGATGTCCGCCAGGATTGCACCCAGCTGCACCTCGCCCAAAATGCCACGCGCCTTTACGTTGCCCAGCACGCGCTTAAGGTCGCCCACGCCGGTGGCGATGGACTGCATGTCGCCCAAGCCCTTGTACACGGCCTCGAGCTGGTCGCTCACCTGCTTAAACGATGCCGACAGGCGATCGTTGAGCGTGCGGGAGAGCTTCTCGTCCACCGTCGCGCGCATCTGATCGAGTTGCACGTTGTTATCTTTGCGGATAGCACCCAGCTGGGCATCGACCGTCTCGCGCACCTTGTCCAGGCGGTGTTCGATGCCCTCGCGGTTGGCACCGAGTTGTTGGGCCGTCTCGCGGCGCAGGTCATCCATCCGGTCACCAGCTTGCGAAAACTCGCGTGCGATGTTCAGGTAACGTTGCTGCTCCACGGCCGCATCTGTCGTCTGCTGCTGCGCGATGGCATTGGCCGTGCGGCGGGTTTCTGCCAGCGCGACGTTCAGGGCATCGAGCGCGTTGTTGGCCTGCTCGAGTGCCGCCAGCGCCTCCGCACCGCCATCGCTGCGCTCTCGCAGCTCGGCGCGAAGGCCCTTGAGCTGCAGGGCGCAAGCCACAGCCACTCCTACCGCTACCAAGGCGATCACGACCAGCACAATATCAACAGCAGACATAGACTCCGCCCAACAAACCCAATCGATCATCAAACAAAACCGCGATCAATCTTACCCTGTCATATGCAGCGCGTGGCCGGCGGCGCATCAAGTTACCTTTGCGCTATGAATACTGGCACGCTAACTCTCCCAGCCGGCGCGGATGGTTGTTACGACATCGCCCAGGCGCTGGCCGAGAGCTGTCAAATGTTGGAGCACTTCGCTGGGCGAGGCGCCGTTGAGAATGCACGTGAGGGCATATGAGGCCAAGAAGATTGCCGCGAGTCCCAACGGGATCAGCACGATCATCGCCAGCGTACGCAGGCGCTGGGCCCAGCGACGGCGACGCGCACGACGCTTGTCGAACGCAAGCTCCTGCGCATATGAATCTTGCTGTACGGAATAGGCTCCTGGGTCCACCTCACCCGCAGGCGATACCGCGGGCGCGGCGTTTTGCGCAGGAGGCTGGACGGCTGCCCCTTGCATTTGCATCTCCATAAGCCGCTGCTGTTGGCGCAGCATGCGCTCGGCTTGTTGCTGCGGGGTCTCAAGAAACAGATCCATGTTGGCCTCCTCAATAGGAGCATTCGATGCTTGCGCCCAGCATCCCGCACCATCGCGGCCGCGGCAATGAAATCCGCGGCAATAGCCGCAAAGATTCTTTTGTCAGAAAACTGTCGAAAAGTTCAACAACTCCCCTACCAGCACTTTCTTTGAGCTTTTTTCGCCAGCAATCTTTTGCCCTCTCGCCCTTGCGCCATCCGACCAAAACCTAACCAAAAGCTTGACGGAAATTGTGAAGACAGGGACCCCACACAAAAACGTGCCGCCCCAAAAGGGGCGGCACGCAAACTTCTAATCAGCTTTTCTGTAGCGAGCACGCAACGACCCAACGCCGGGGCGCGGGGAGGGAGGCCGGATTGCCTTCCCTCAACGCGACCCTGCGAAGCCGTGAGCGGGGAGGGAAGGCAATCCGGCCTCCCGCCCCGCGCTCCGCAGCAGCCAGCGCCAAGCGCTAGTAGTTCACCACCTGCTCCTCAAAGTACGCCTTGGGATGGTTGCAAACCGGGCACACCTCGGGCGCCTTGGCACCAACATGCAGGTGCCCGCAGTTCAGGCACTTCCACACCTTTACGCCCTCGCGCTCAAACACCTCGCCCGATTCAATGCGCTCGACGAGCTTGTTATAGCGCTCCTCGTGAGCCTTCTCGACAGCGCCAACGCCACGGAACTTCGCGGCAATCTCGTCAAAACCCTCCTCTTCGGCGGTCTTGGCGAACTCGTCATACATCGTGGTCCACTCGTAGTTCTCGCCCGCGGCGGCATCGCGCAGGTTGTCCAGCGTATCCGGAACAGCACCGTCGTGCAGGTACTTAAACCACAGCTTGGCATGCTCGGACTCGTTGCCCGCCGTCTCTGCAAAGATATTCGAAATCTGAACGTAGCCGTCCTTTTTGGCCTTGGATGCATAGTAACGATACTTGGTGTGCGCCTGGGACTCACCGGCAAAAGCGGTCTCGAGGTTCTTCTTGGTTTGAGAATTCTCAAAATCCATAGGTGTACTTCCCTTCAATACGCGCCGCCCATAGACTTTGAGCGGCATTGCCTTTAGGATACCCTCATGCCGAGAATCTAAACCTTACTATCCTGTTCTGCAAATTCGCGTCATCACACACTCAGCCAGCGCTCGCCTTCGGCACGACAAAAGCCTTCGCGCTCCAGGTCGGCAAGAATGCCCGCAATAAAATCGCAACCAACCGGTTCGCGACCCGCTGCGGCCTCCATCTTGTTAACGCCTGCAACAGCTTCAACAAGCGTTATGCCCGCCTGCTGTCCGTCGCGAGCTGCAAGCAGCATGCGCACGATATGGGCACGCTTTTGCCGACGCGAGCCCTCAAACTTGGACTGGCGGCTGTAGCCCGCCGAGCGCCTAGACGGATTGGGCAGCGTCTTTTTGAGATACGCGCCGTAATCCAGCAGCGCGTAATACCACGCGCGCGGCGTATCGGCATCGTCGAGCGGCACGGCAAAGGGAGCGACCTCATCCGCCGCCGCACCGGGCGCCGCCGGGCAGGCCGCCTGGATCAACGGCACCAGCTCGCGATCGGGAACAGACGGAACGTCAGGAAAAAAGTGATGCAAAAAGACCGTGCGCACATTGGTCTCCAGGTACACTCCCGGAAGATCAAACGCAAACGACCGAATGCCCTGCGCCGTTGCGGGCCCAATACCGGGCAGCGCGACCAGGTCGCGTGTATCACGCGGAAACTCCCCATCCCAGTCCTCCACGAGTCGCTGCGCGGCCTTATGGAGCGCCAAAGCACGGCGGTTGTAGCCCATGCCCTGCCAAGCGTCCAAAACATCAGAAGGAGCGGCCTGGGCGAGAGAATGCACGGTCGGAAAGCGGTCGAGCCATGCCGGCATGCGCGTCTCTACGCGTGGAACCTGCGTCTGCTGCAGCATGACCTCGGAAAGCCAGATGATGTACGGGTCGCGTGTGCGGCGCCACGGAAGGTCGCGATAACGCAGAACCCCTTCCGAACGAATCATCGAACGAAAGGGGTCCTGAATCATAGCTATGCTCCTTATGCGGCGCTACTCCTCCCGGCAAGCACACGCGCAAACGGCATACTCGGGAAAGGCGTCGCGGTCGGCGAACTTGGGATCGACGGCGGGGAACTGGCGGCGAGCGACGACATCGTCCAGCGAAACGGAATCGAGGTAGTCACGCATCAGCGCCTGGGCCCCAGCCCACAGGGGATGATAGCAGCACGTGCCCCTGCGCGCACAGTCGCCATCGAGTGCCGTGCAATCATTCATAACCATAGGGCCCTGAACGGCCTCGACGACCTGACGGATAGTGACCTCGCTCGGGTTGACCTTAAGACGCATACCGCCGTGGACGCCACGCAGGCTCTCCACAATACCGGCCTGAACCAAACCGTGTTGGATCGAACGGGCAAACGAATACGGAACATTGACCTCTTCGGCAGCAGTGCGAACAGAAAGCAACCGCTCCGGCTCCTCGGCAAGCATCGCAAGCATGCGGAGGGCATAATCAGTCTTCCTCGATATGTCCATGTTTCCCCTTTCAAGGAATACGAACAGCTCGAACGGGCTCCGGGGCCGAGCTTACGTCGAGACGCTAAATAACCGCCGGGACAACCAAATAGTGAACTAGATGTCCGCTGAAGGTCGAATCCAAAGCAAATTGCATCAGATTAGGCCTGCAGTGGAATTTAGTATAACCTAACCCCCCTGTTTCGTTGAACGAGTGTTGCGCAACAAACCCCCCCCGTTTAAACCGATATACTTAATTCATTTCCGCATTTCGGAAACAAGGAGCAGAATGAAAGGGACGGCCGAGCGGTTGTCCTATTAAACGCAAAAAGCCACGTCCGAAGACGTGGCTTTAATTGCGTTGGCGGGAAGTACGGGGCTCGAACCCGCGACCTCCGACGTGACAGGCCGGCGCTCTAACCAAACTGAGCTAACTCCCCAGGCAGTCGTTCGCGTTTGTTTCCGCTCGCGTGCGCTGCGGGGATTAGTATACACAGAAGTCTGTTCGCCGCGCAACAACTTTTTTGAAAATATTTTTTGGGTCCCTCCGGGAGGGTCTCCGGGGCCGGCTGGCGCGGGTTAAGTTTGCTGCTCTACAGTCCTGCGCAAGACGGAAAGCACATTAAGTGCTTTCCTTTGCGTGCGGAACTCGCGACAAACGTAACCCGCGCCAGCCGGCCCCGGAGACCCTCCCTGCCGTCACTTTGTTCGAAGACTTTGTTGCTCGCCGCTTCGCGGCTCGGGACCCCCGTTCTCCTGGGCGGGGTTGTCTGATGGTTGTTGTTGAACTTCGGCCTTTGGCTCAAAGAAAAACGGAGGATGCAATCTGCATCCCCCGTTTTTGTTGCGTTTACTCTAGGTCAATAAATTTGGTGCTGAGAATCTTGCCGTCTTTGACGAGCATTCTGGCCATGGTGGGGCCCCGGGTGCCCCTGGGGTAGCTGGCGCTGCCTGGGTTGAGGACCAAGCAGCGGCCCACCTGGGCCTCTTTGGTTACGTGAGTGTGACCGTTGATGGCTACGTCCACGGATCCCACCGGGAGGTCTTCGCGGTAGTGGGCTACGGCAAACTTAAGGCCCTCGTAGCTAAAGAGCGCCAGACGGTCCACTTCGGGGCCGTAATCACGGTAGTAGTCGTTATTGCCCAGAACCGCTCGCACGGGGGCAATGGTTCGCAGATGTTCGTAGTCCATCTCCGACGTAAGATCGCCGGCATGGATAATCAGGTCCGCGCCGCTCAACTCATCTAAAAGCGCGGGCGACAGATAACCGTGGGTGTCCGAGATGATGTCGATACGCTTGGCGCTTGCACTGTTCATGGGATCCCTTCCGCAAAACGATTTGGTGCGTTCATACAAAAAGCCCCGCGGCTCCGCAGACGATTTTGGTCTACAGGGCTGCGGGGCCGGTGTGCTAGAGGCTCAGGGCCTTCTTGAGCGGTACGACGCGACGGCGCGAAACCGGCACGCGTTCGTCGACGCCCGTAATGCCCAGCTGGATAGCGCCCGAGGGAACCGTCTCGACGTCGGTAACACACGCCAGGTTAACGATATAGCGGCGGTGAACGCGGAAGAAGCCAAAATCACAGAGCTTGGCCTCGAACTGTGCCAGCGAGGTCGTCGACAAAAAACGGTCGTCGACGGTATAGATACAGGAGTAATCGTCCTTGGCCATAATGAAGCGAATGTCGTCCACGGGGATGAGCACCTTGCGGCCGCCCTTCTCCACCGGGATGCGCTCGATGGTCACCTTGCTGTCCGCAACGGGCTTCGTGCGCTGCATGACCTTCTCGATTGCACGATCCAGGCGGGCTTCCTCTACCGGCTTCATCAGATAGTCGACGGCATCCACATCAAACGCCTCAACCGCATGATCGCTGTACGCGGTCACAAACACGATCGCCGGCGGATTCTTAAGCTTATGCAGCGCCTCGGCAAGTTGCAGACCCGAAGCGCCAGGCATCGAAATATCGAGGAACACGACATCAACGCGACTCTCCATAAGCATCTCGATGGCGGAGCGAACGCTCGACGCTTCTGTGATCGTGCCGATCTTGCCCGTCTGCTCGAGCAAGAAGCGAAGTTCCGAACGGGCCGGGGCCTCATCATCCACAATCATCGCACGCAGCATGGGGATAAAACCTTTCGTCAACTAACTACGTCGGGCATACGCCAACCGGCGTTAAGCCCGTGACCAATTATTCTACTCTTGAATGTCGAAGATGCTCTCCGACAAATCGAGATGTAGGAGCACTTTAGCGCCCTTACCCGGCGCCGATTCGACGCGCGTATAGGAGTGCGGCCCATAAAAGCGATGAATGCGCTCCGAAATATTGTGCATGGCAACGCCGGCGCCGCCACCCTGCGGGGAGCTGGCGTCGGGGCGGGCAGAGCGCTCGTCAAACAGTCTGGCAGCGATGCCCTCGTCCATGCCCACACCGTCATCGGCCACCGAAATCAAAATCGCATCGTCACCATCCCTGCGCACCGTCACGTCAATCTTCAGCGCACTGGCATCACCCATGCCGTGACGCACGGCGTTCTCGACAATCGGTTGGATCACAAATGCCGGAACCAGCGTGTCCTCGACGTCCTCGGACACGTCAAAGGTCGCCAGCACGCGATCCTCGCCAAAGCGCGCCTTCTCAAACGTCAGGTAGCGCTTGGTCTGTGCGACCTCGCGCGACACGGGAATGAGCGAACCCGAATTGTCGAGCGTTGCGCGATAGAACGAGGAGAACTCGCGCAGCAGCTCGCGGGCGCGCAGCGGGTCGGTACGCGTAAACGATGCGATGGTGTTGAGCGTGTTGAACAGGAAGTGCGGGTTAATCTGCGCCTGCAGGGCACGCACCTCGGCACGGGCCGTGAGCTCCTTTTGCACCTCGAGCTCGTGAATGGCGAGCTGCGTGGACAGGATTTCGGCAAAACCCGAGGCGAGCGCATACTGGGTACGGTCGACGGCACGCGGGGTCTTGTAATAGAACTTGAGCGTGCCGACGGTGCGGTCGCCCACCTTGATGGGTGCGATGATGCCAGCGGGGACCTGGTTGTGTGAGCCATCCGAACCCACCACGTCCACCACGCGGTTGAACGACTGGACGATACCGTGTTCGATGACGTAGCGCGTGGCGAGCGTATGAATGGGAGAATTGGGCAGCAGCTTTTCCTCAAACTCGCCCGCGCAGGCCAGTACGTTGCTCTCGTCGGTAACGGCAACTGTCATGGCGCGTGTCTCGGGCAAAATGCGCTGGCACACCAGACGTGCTGACTCCTGCGTCAGACCGCCTTTAATGTCCTCGAGCATGGCCGAGGCCACCGAGAGCGTCTCCTCGGTGTACTGCGAGCGAACCGAATCGGGATTGAGCGTCAAAAAGATAAAGATACACAGGAAGATGCATAGCAGCGTACAGGCGACCACGGTCGCGATTGGCTCGATTCCAGTCGCCAGGGCAAAAACAAAGTACACCAGCACACAAATGGCGCAGGATACGGCAATGATGCGAAAGATTGACATTGAACTATCGCGCTGGGCGCGGCGGTCGATCATTCAGTCCCCTCCAGGATGCTGGTCAGCTGGGCGTCACGCCAGAGCCCATCCATAATCTTGGGCCAGAAGCTCTGGAACCGCAGGTAGCTTGCGGCGTTTTGGCGTGCGTAGGTCCTGGCCTCGTCAATACCGTGGCGCCAAATGCGTAGGTATCCCTCGTGCTCGCGGGTAAAAATGCTGCGGACCATGGCAGTCTTACGCACGCGATCGTCAAGCTCGCGCGAAATCCACGGACCCGGATAGGGCATGAGAGACGCGGCTGTAACGGGAATGAGCTCTTTCTGATGCGCGGCAAACGTTAGCTTGGCACGTTCGTAGTACCAACGGTACACGTCCTGCA
Source organism: Collinsella sp. LCP19S3_C9 (assembly GCF_052121575.1). Taxonomy (NCBI): domain Bacteria; kingdom Bacillati; phylum Actinomycetota; class Coriobacteriia; order Coriobacteriales; family Coriobacteriaceae; genus Collinsella; species Collinsella sp. LCP19S3_C9. Next base: position 62,105 of record NZ_JBQKDZ010000010.1, on the reverse strand, counting down.
TAAAGCGCGGCGAGCGTTTCTCGGACTCGGGCGGTAGATGGCGTACGGTCCACTCGTTATCAAACCATACGTCGTAGCCAAATATGCGCATATTAAAGAGGTAGTCCAGGTCCTCGCCACGAGTGATAAACGGGTCAAATGCCACGCGGGTAAAGGCGCGGGCATGGAGGGCCATAAGGCCGCCGCACACATAGTTTGAACGCGAAATACGGGTACCCGAGAGCGCCTTTTTCATCCAGCGATTGAACTCAATACGCTTGGTCCACCAACGGTGGCAGATGCCCACCTTGTCCGTGGGGGCCAGCGGCGATCCGTCTCGATCGTAAAAGTAGCCGCTCTTAACCAAGATCGGCAGGCCCTGACGCGTCTGCTGCCCCAACGCGTAAGTCGCGCGTTTCATAAAGTCGGCATCGATGACAGTCTCGTCGTCATCCAAAAAGATGACGGCATCGTGACCCAGCACGGCGGCACAGGCAAGTCCCATATTGCGGATGGCGCCATAGCCGCGCAGGCTCACGCATTCCCCCGAACCCTTGGGCGCAATCTGCGCTACGCGGTCGGCGATACGCGATGCCTGGGTATTGGTGACTACGGTAACTTTGAGCGTAGGGTGCGCGTCGACGATTTCGCGTACGCGCTTCGACACATCCGCCGTGGCCGAGATGGGACAGACCACCAAAAGGATGATTCGCGGAATATCGCGTACCTGCTCGAGCGAAGCAAGACAGCGATCGAGCTCGGGATTGGCGGCGTTGAGCTTCGTCGAGTGGTCATAGACACCGGGAGCGTTTGCATGGGCATCATCGCCCGCCCAATATGTTGGAATCACAACCGTGGCGTTCATGCCTTCCCTCCCTGCAACACAAAAACGAGGCGCCGCCAAACACAGGCGACGCCCCGCGACCTAGCTGATTCCATCATACCCACTTGGGCAAATCATTGCTCGCAAGTCGCAATGTTTATTGCGGATAACCCCAAAAGAGTACCGCGGACAGGCACAATAGCCGCTCGCTCCTATGCGGCATGCTCTGCCGCTCGAGTCATGCGAGACAGGCGGGCCAGCAGCATAAAGCCAACGACCAGCAGCACAGCAATGGAAAGAACGCCCAGCGACGGGTTGCCGGTCAGCGAGGTGACGACCGACACCAGAAAGGTGCCCATAACGCTTGCATAGCGCCCAAAGATGTCAAAGAAGCCGTAGTACTCGTTGGACTTTTCCTTGGGGATGATGCGGCCAAAGTAGCTACGGCTGAGTGCCTGCACGCCACCCTGGAACAGGCCGACCATAATGGCAAGCACCCAGAATTCAAAGGCGGTCTTGAGGAAAAACGCGGCGAACAGCACAATGCCCATGTAGGCGGCGACCGCCACCAGGATCATGTTGAGCGTGCCCACGCGTCCGGCGAGCTTGCCGTAGATGATGGCGGACGGAAAGGCCACGAACTGTGTAACGAGCAGGGCCAGTACCAGCTGGGTCGAGTCGATGCCCAGAGCCGAACCGTAGCTGGTTGCCATGGAAATGACCGTGTGCACACCGTCGATGTAGAAGAAGAACGCAATCATGTAGACCAGCACGGTCTTGTTGTGGGCGATCTCGCGCATGGTGTGTACGACCTCGGAGAACACGCCGCCCACGATGTGGCCGATGGTGTCCTCGGGACCGCGCTCGCGACCGTACTTTTGCTTATAGCTGCGAATGAGCGGCAGGGTAAAGATGAGCCACCAGGCACCAGTGATGACAAACGAGAGACGCGTTGCCAGCATGGTGGGGACGCCAAGAGCGGGACCACCCATGATAAGCGCCAGGCAGATGATGAACGGCACGGTGGAACCGATGTAGCCCCAGGCATAGCCCGAGCTGGACACGGCGTCCATACGCTCGTCGGTGGTAATGTCGGGCAGCATGGCGTCATAGAACGTCATAGAAGAGTTAAGGCCGATGGTGCACAGCACGTACACGGTCAAAAATGCCATGGCGGACATTGGGATAGCCTGCGCTAGGCAAAGCACCAAGCCCGTGAGGAAGAAGCCCAAGAAAAACTTGATCTTGTTGCCGGCGTAATCGGCAAGCGCGCCCAGAATGGGCATGAGCATGGCAATGACCAGCGAGGCAATCGTCTGCGCGCTACCCCAAGCGACTACCAGGTCGGCCGAGGAAGCACCGGTATTGATGGCGTTAAAGTAGATGGGCACCACCGAAGTGTTGAGCAACACGAGGGCCGAATTGCCCACATCGTACATAACCCAGTTACGCTCGAGCTTGGTGTATTTCATGGACAGGGACCCTTCGTATTCGCCCGATATGCAGTCAGTTCATCGTACCCCAATTGCACAGAGGCACCGGTAAGGATTCGGCAAAGGGGCACGCACGAGCCCTACTCCTCGCGGTCGAACTCTTCGTCAGCCCCGAGCACGCGACCGCTGTAATTGACGTGGTTGGTCACGGCCTCCATATCGCCGGTCTCGATAAATCGGGTGACCGTGCACTCGTAATCGACCAGCGCGCGGTCAAAGACCTCGGGGAAGCTCTCGTTCGAGACCTCATCGGTAAAGGGATTCTTCCACGTCAGATGGCCCAGATTGCCGGTGCGCTCGGGCGGCTCGGTCGTCACGCGGTGAGCAAGGCCATCGAGCAGGGAGTAGTCGTGTACTAGGCCCTCGACCAGGGCAATTGCACGCGTCTTGGCCGAGCCCGCCGGTTCAATGGCGCGATAGAGCAGCTGCATGTCGGCAACGGCGGCACCGTACTCCCCCGCTGGGATATCGATACCGTACACACGCCCGGCAACATAGCTCATCAGCACGCCGGCCACGCGATTGATGCGGTCGGTGGTGACGATCTCGCCCGCCGGCGGATAGTCCTCGACCGTGGCCCCGTCGCGCTTGAGCTGCAGCATCAACACGTCCAGGTCACTTTCGAGCACCGCATGGACCTGGCTGCCCGAATCCTCCAGCTCGGGATCGGACTCGACAATGCCAAACTGCTGCTCGTAGACAAAGGGGTGGGCATTACGGTCGAGCACGTAGTGCGACAGCAGGCCCAGCGCAAAGGCGCGGCCCAAGTTGGCATCGCGCGGGAGCAGATGGGACACGCCGTCGCGCAGGCACGAGAACTGGCGCGACATGCGCGAGCGATGCATGGCCTGCGCCAGCAGCGTGCAGTCGGAAACGCGCGGCGTCAGGATGTGGAAGAAAAACGGGTCGGGACCCTGGTTGCCCAGGATAAAGGCAATGCGTTCCTCGTCGGACGTAATGACGCCCTGCGGCAGACGATCGATGCTTTCCTCGCCAAACAGATGATGCGTAATAAGCGCAGGCATAATGATCCTTTCGATTTCATTCGATGTCACCCATTATGCCCACCGCGCGCCCATGCCAAACCTGCGTCGGCAAACGATGGCATGCGGACCGTCTACACAAGCCCCAGGCGCGCCTTAACCTCGGCAGCGCGACGACGGGACACGGGCACCGTCGAGGTTACGCGATCGAGCCTGAGTTCCATAAGACCCGTAGAACCGATCTCGACATTGTGCACGTCTTCCAAGTTGACCAGATAGCTGCGGTGGACACGGATAAAGCCCTCGGAGGCCAGGCGCCGCTCGAGCGATGAAATCGACTCATTGATCAGATATGTTCCCTCGGCGCAGACGGCGTTGCAAAAATCGGCGCGCGCCTCAAAGTAGCAGACATCCGCCACGGGAATGAACACCTTTTTACCCCCACGATCCACCGTCAGGCGCAAAGGCTGGCGCGGAGCATGGACGACACGGCGAGCGCCCAGGGCGGTCTCGATCTTATCGAGCGCCTTTGACAGGCGAGCATCCTCGACCGGCTTTACGATGTAATCGACGGCATCGAGGTTATAGGCATCGGCCGCATACTCGGCAAATGCCGTCACAAACACCACGACCGGCGGTGTCTTTAGGTTCTGAAGCGTCTCGGCAAGCTCAATTCCCGAGCGACCAGGCATAGTAATGTCTAAAAACAGCACGTCGGGCTTGTTCGACAGAATCGATTCCACGGCTTCGGTGACATTGCCCGCCTCGGCAATCTGGCCCACACGCGCATCCTTTTCCAACAGATAGCGTAGCTCAGCCCTAATTGGGGGCTCGTCATCAACCACCAAGATATTCCAGCCTTCGGACATATGCGTTTCCCCTCTTTTTTTCTCTCAATCCAACCGCGTGCTACACCGTTAGCGGCGCCGGCTCATGCGGCTCGCCGTTCAACTCAACGATGACCTGCGTTCCCACGCCCTCCTGGGACTTCACGCGCATGCCAGAATCTTCTCCGTAAAAGAAATGGATGCGCTGAAGCACGTTGAAGAGCGCCAGGCCGCAGCCTCGCTTGACGGAGCCGTCGGCGGTAATGCTTTCGGGCTCCTCTCGGCGATGCTGCTCAAACAGATGCGCGCAGACTTCTTCGCTCATACCGATGCCGTCATCTTCGACGATGATCTCCAAGCCGTCATCGGTCTCAAAAGCCCTAACACGAATGGAAAGCGGCTCGGTCTCGCGCTGCGCATGCTTGATGCAGTTTTCGAGCAGCGGCTGCAAGATAAACGGCGGCACCAGGCTGTCGCGCACCTCAAAGTCGATGTCGACCGAAACGCGCAGACGGCCGTCGCCATACCGGGCCTGCATAAGATTGATATAACGGGTGCCCTGTTCCACCTCGTGCTCGAGCGTGGTGAGCGTATCGGAGTCAGAAAGCGTCTGACGATAGTAGTTGGAAAAGTCGATCAGCAGCGATCGCGCCTTGTCGGGCTCGGTTCGAACGAGCGAAACGATCGTGCTAATGGTATTGAATAGAAAATGCGGATCGACCTGCGACTGCAGAGCGCGGAGCTCAACGCGGGCCGTGAGCTCATCCTGGCGCTCGAGCTCAAAGCTGGCGAGCTGCGTGGAAATGAGATCGGCGAAACCCGAGGCAAGCGCCGTCTGGCGCATATCGATGCTGCTCAGGCGGGGGTAATACAGCTCGAGCGTGCCCACGCAATGCCCACGCACGCTAAGCGGCGCGACAATGCCGGCACGCAGACGGGGAAAATAGCCGCCCGTCTCATTGGAGGCATCACGCGAAAACACGCTCTGCTCGCCCGTCTCAATCACGTTGAGCGTGGTCTTGAGCACTACCGGGGTTCCGGCAGGGCACTTTGCCGAGTCCTCGCCCCAGCTTGCCAGCACCTGCCTGCCGTCAGTAAAGCAGATGGCAGAAGCGATGGTCTCGGACAGGATGATTTTAGAGGCACCCAGGGCCGCTTCGGGCGTAAGGCCGCGCGACGTGTAGGCGAATATTTTTGATGCGATGGCGAGCGTGCGGTCGGTTGCGCTCGATGTGAGGTCATCGGGGACCACAAAGACATACGAGAAGAAGAAGCACAGCATGACCAGGCCGGCAATAACGACAACGCCTGGAACGGGATTGGGATTATCGGTTAAATCCCAGATAAGCAGCAAGATAAGCGCCGGAACGACAACACCGAGCAGGATGGCCTGGACCACATGCTGGGCCGTACGAAAGACCTTGGTAGAGTTGTAACTCTTGCCCAGAATCAGCCTATTGAGATCCACCGTCATCCCCTCTTGTCCGTAGTACCGATAGCAATAAAGAGGGCCGCAAGCGACCCTCTCCATTGCATTATGCAATCAAAAACTGTGTTTTACATCCAGCCATCGACTAACGGTAGCTTAGGCGCTGTACTTGTTTGGCTCGCCGAAGGTGCCGGCCTCGACAATCCAGCCGTCCTTCATGATGACGTCCATGTTGTCGGTGTTGAGCACGTGGATGTCGGCGGCGACGTCACCGTTGACGACCAGCAGGTCGGCGCACTTGCCGGCCTCGATGGAACCGGTCTCGTCCTCGATGTGGCACATCTTGGCACCGTTGAGGGTGGCGCAGGTGATGGTCTCGACCGGGGTGAAGCCGATCTTGTCGACGAACTCGTACATCTCCTCGATGGAGCAGGTGCCGTACGGGGTGACGAAGGAGAAGGAGTCAGAGCCGATCGTCATGACGACGCCGCGCTTCTTGGCCTCGCGCAGGCAGTCATAGTTGCGCTGCAGCTCCTTCTCGACCAGGGTACCCTCGTACTTGTCGTGCAGCTCGGGGACATAGACGGGAGGATAGGTGGCGTACCAGGTGGGCAGGAAGGCGATCGTCGGGGTGAAGAAGGTGCCCTGCTCGGCCATAAGGTCCATGGTGCGCTCATCGATATCGAAGCCGTGAATCAGCTGCTCGCAGCCAAAGCGAACGGAATCGTAGGCGGCGGCGTGGTTGTTGTAGCAGTGGCTCCACACGGGGATACCGACCATCTTGGCCTCTTCGACCACGGCCTGGATCTCCTCGGAGCAATAGTGCTGGTCGCGACCGGAGTCCCAGCGCCAGATGCCGCCACCGGTAGCCCAGATCTTGATGGCATCGGGGTTCTCGCGCAGGCGACGACGGACGGCCTTGCGCAGATCCCAAGGACCGTCGACCTGGTCGCCCCAGGGATGGGATTCCTTGTTGAGCTCCTGGGTGCAGTGGTGGGAGTCACCGTGACCGGCAACACGGCAGAAGCCGAGGCCGGTGGCCAGAACGCGCGGGCCCTTAAAGACGCCCTTGTCGATGCAGTCGCGAATCTGGATACCAAAGCGGCCGATCTCGCAGACGGTGGTGAGGCCGTGGGTGAGGCAGTCGTAGGCCTGCTTGACGGCGACGGCCTGCTTCTCGAGGAGCGGCTGCATGACCCAATCGGTGTCATCGTCGGTCAGGTTGCCCGAGAAGTGCAGGTGGGTGTCGATCAGGCCGGGAAGGACAGTCTTGCCGGCGGCGTCGATAACCTCAACGCCCTCGGGAAGGTCCTGCATAACACCGGCGTACTCGATCTTGCCGTTATCGTCGACGAGAACGAGGGAGTTCTCGACCGGCTCGGCACCGGTACCGTCGATGAGCTTGCCGCCAACGATTGCATACTTAGTGGACATGGTTCCTCCTTATGGATCCATATAGTGGGTGAGGCCGTGTTGGGTTAAGGCCTCACAAAGCTACCCAAGTGATGCCGGGTTCGGTACGCGGGAGAGAGGGCACCGCGCACCCAATCCGCCCCGGCTCGGCGTTACTTTTTACGGGAATTGGTGAAAGCCATGAGAGCCAGGCCAATAGCCAACCAGCCGATCACGATGCTCCACTCCACCATGTTGAGGGAGGCGGGAGAGAACGGAATCACGAGCAGGCCGATGATGATGGCGCAGGCAGCGATGGCGAGGCTGATGCCAAACTTGCCGCCGGGCACCTCGTAGGGACGAGGTAGGTCGGGCTCGGTGAAGCGCATGCGCAGGCAGGCAAGAGCGACCATGCCGCAAGAGAAGATGAAGGCGAGAGCCGACACATTGGTCAGAGGGATGAGCATGTTCTTGCCCAGGAACGGACCGACGACGGTGATGATGGCCAGAACGACGCAGGCGAGCTTGGGAGCGCCGGAATTGGGATCGACCTCGGCAAACTTCTCGGGCAGCTGGCCCTTGCGGCCCATGGCGAGCATAATGCGGCTCGTGGCGCCGTAGAAGGAGTTCATCGGGCCCATGGGTCCAAGCGTGGCGATGACGAGCATGGCCAGGTACAGGAGCATGTTGATGCCCTTAAGACAGGCAAGCGCGGGAACGGGGCTCTTAACAAACTCATGCCAGTCAAGGATAGTGCCGAACGAGTAAATGCAGACCATGTAGAAGCCGCCGGCGGCCAGCAGGGCCAGGGAGATGATCTTGCCGAACTTGTTCCAGTTAAGGCCCTCGGCTGCTTCCTCAGCCTGCTGAGGAATGGTGTCGAAACCGGCGTAGAAGAACGGGGTCAGAACCAGGACCGACACGATACCGGCGAACAGGCTGGTGCCCTCGGTGGCGGCCTTACCGCCGCCAGCACCGGCGACCTGGGAGAACACAGGCATGGCGTTGTTCGGCGAGCCGGTGAACAGCGAGACGCCCATGGCGAGTAGCATGCCGCAGAGCAGGGCCTTGGTCAGGAAGGCTTGGAGCTTGGCGGCCGAGCTGGCACCGCGGAAATTGAGGAAGATGACGTAGACTGCAAAGCCGAGCGCGATCAGCGTCGGGAACAGGTAAACGTCGGCGCCCAGGATGGTGTAGAGCTTGATGGCGCGCAGCCACTCAAGACCGGGCAGGCTACCGAACATCTCGGACACGAGAGTCGAAATGGCAATGGCCTCCCACGGGCACAGGATGCCGTTGCCCAGGGCCAGGAGCCAACCGGTGATGTAGCTCAGTGTACGGCCAAAGCTACGATCGACATACTCGACGATGCCGCCCGAGATGGGGATAGCAGCCGTAAGCTCACCGAAAACAGCTCCGACGGGCACGAGGAAGATTGCACCCAAGAGGAATGCGATCATAGCGGGAACGGGACCGCCGCCCACGACCATCCAGTCGCCGACCTGCAGAACCCAACCGGTACCGATGATGGCACCGAAACCGATGGTGAAGAAGTTCCAGAGCGAAAGCGTTTTCTTCATGCCGCCGGTATCCTCGACTGCAACTTCTGCGTTCTTGTCCGCCATTGTTCCCCTCCTTTCCTTTCTGACGCCCCTTGGCGTCACCCCTTGCACGGCCTGTTTTGCCGCGCACTTTTTATTTCATGGCTTTAAGATACGGCCTTGGCACAGCAACGCCACTCGTAGCTCGACCGAAGGCAGAACTGCAAAACGAGCGGCGCCGTTTTTGGGACGAACGGCGAGGGGCGCCACTCGGTGCGGGCGTCCGTTTTGATGACGCGACTCAATCGCTCGCGGAGGGCGTCGCTTTATGGCGCCAGGCTCGCTCCCGTCCATGCCGCTTACCGAGGTTTTGGTGTATGTCCTCATTTGCTGCACGTCTTTTTTGTAGGATGGACGGGTTATACATGAGACGAGGCGGTGCAAATGGCATACGAATACAACGGCGGCGAACGACAGCGAAACGTTCGCCTTGCCGGGCGTACCACGCCAGCATCCAGGAGTGTTTCTGACAACGACGGGCCGCAGCGTCCGCAGGATCGCCCCTTGTCGTCTATGCCGCAGAATACCAGCACGCGTCAGGCGGGTCGCCCATGCTCGGGCACCCGTCAACGCCGGGCCGAAGTGCCTCGGCGGCAGAAAATCGATCGGCGAAAGCCTGACAACCACATCAGCCGTTTCTTTTCGAAGCCCCGCGGCGGACGCGGCGCAAAGCAGCCACGGCCGCTGGGACGCGGCCGGGCCGCCAATCCGCAGATTCATCGTCTCTGTCTTGCCCTGTGCTCCATCATGGCATGTCTGGCCTTTGTGTATCTGGGGTCGTGTGCCTCGCATGGCTCTGCCGGCCTAGAGCCCACCGCCGAGGAAAAGCTCCTCAAAGCCCCAGTCGCACCCGGCTACTCGTTTGCTTTTTCGACCCCACGTTCGCAGTGGAGTGCCGGCACCATGCCGCATATTTACCAGATCGACCCCGCATGGTCGGAGCTGCCCTACGCCGGCGGAACTATCCGCCAAAACGGCTGCGGACCCACCTGCCTCACCATGATCTACATCTTTAAAACGGGGCGCACCGATATGACACCGGTCGATATGTGCGCCCTTTCCGAGGCGGGCAACTATGCCCCCACCGGTGCCACCGAGTGGTCGTTTATGACGAGCGGCGCCGCGCAGCTGGGGCTTAACGGGACGCAGCTCTACAACGACCGAGACTCGATGGCCCAGGCCTTGCGCTCGGGTGCCCCCGTAATCGCCGTCGTGCGTCCCGGCACGTTTACCAACGTGGGTCATTACATCGTGCTTTACGGCATTGACGACGCCGACCAAATCGGTGTCTACGATCCCAATTCGCCCAGCCGTAGCGCCCGCCGTTGGGGCGTCGTAGAAGTCCTCAACGAAATCGAAACCATGTGGGCCTACTACTAGTCATTGGGGACAGACTTAAATGACCAGCCATTAAATGACTAGCCACTGGGGACGGTCTTTGCAGACGACCGCTCGCGCTGCCGAAAAGGACTATCCCAAGATGCCGGCAGAAAAGGAACGTCCCCAAGTGCCGGGTTTCCGCGGTCTTCAGCGCTTCTCATGAACAGTCACCTCAATAGCAAAAGCCCCGCAGTCGGAGCGGACTGCGGGGCTCATGAAGAGAGGCTAGTTTGTGGGCGCTTTGCCTGGCACCCACAAGAGAGGCAACAGAGTAGAGACTACTCGTGGATGCGGGTACCGGAGAGGCCGGCCATGGTCTCGGCGGCCTTGTCCAGGGCGCCGATAATGCAGGTGCGGCCCTTGCGGGAACGGGCGAACTTGATGGCAGCGCGGACCTTGGGCTCCATGGAACCCTTACCGAACTGGCCCTCGTCGGCCAGGCGCTCGGCCTCGTCGGCGGTGAGGTCCTCGAGCTCCTCCTGGTTGGGCTTGCCAAAGTTGATGGCGACATGCTCAACGGCGGTCAGCAGGAACAGAACGTCGGCGTCGCAGTCCTCGGCCAGCAGCTCGCCGCCCAGGTCCTTGTCGATGACGGCGGGAACGCCCTTGTAGCAACCCTTGTTCTCGTAGTCGCGGACGACGGGAATGCCGCCGCCACCGCAGGCGATGACGATGAACTCGTTGTCGAGCAGGTTGAGGATGGAGTCGGCCTCGACGATCTTCTTGGGATCGGGGGAGGCGACGACGCGGCGCCAGCCGCGGCCGGAATCCTCGACGAAGACCTTGGAGGGATCCTCGGCCATGAACTCCTTGGCCTGCTCCTCGGTGTAGAAGGGGCCGATCGGCTTGGTCGGGTTCTTGAACGCGGGATCGTCGGGATCGCACTCGATCTGGGTGACGACGGTGGCGGCGTGCCAACGCTTATAGCGCTTGTGCATCTCGCGGCCGATGCCCTGCTGCAGGTGATAACCAATGTAGCCCTGGGACATGGCGCCGCACTCGGGCAGCGGCATCTCGGGGGTGCCGATGGCGTCGTGGGCGGCGGCGAAGGCATTCTGGATCATGCCGACCTGCGGGCCGTTGCCGTGGGTGATGATGATCTCGTTACCCTGCTCGATGAGACCAAGGAGTGCGTGGGCGGTGTTGCTCACGGCCTCGATCTGCTCGACGGGGTTGTTGCCGAGGGCGTTGCCGCCAAGGGCGACGACAATACGATCGGGCTTGCCAAGAGGCTTAGACATTGCTGGAATCCTTTCTGTAAAAGGCCTACATCCCATTAATAACCCACGTCCGTGCAATACGCGAGTTTATTAAGGTTTATATTCTCTTTATCGCTCATTTTATTCATTTTGAAAACAGTTGAACGGTGAACGGTCGTTTTTACCCGTTCAGCGTAAAGATGCCCAGCTCAAGCATATCTAAGCTATTTACGTGCGACTTTATTTTGATAGAGCAGGGATTAGACCAGATTATGCAAACTATATCTTTGCTAAACACAAAACAGACAGCGCAATATCTTACTCACACTATACGAGATTCTATACATTTATAAGACGAGTATGCAGCCCTGCAATAACATAGCGTTTTTCATCCAACTTAGGGAATAGACGAGCACCTTTACCGCGCGTCGGCCGGCAGCCGGCGAGCCGTCTCGTCGATTGCCGCTTCCAGAAATTCAAAAACTGATATTGCGCGCGCAATTACGGCATGGTACTTTAGCGAAGAACAGCGCGGGCTGGGGCGACAGAGATCTGTCGTGAAGTTTGGGTTCGGCGACCCCGCTGCTGTCTTCTCCTTATCCGCCAGCGAACCCCTTGAGCGACGGATTGAGGAGGTCCTTACTATGACAAAAATGCTCAAGATCACGCTGAATGGCGAGACGTTTCTCGCCGACATGCTCTGGGACAAGGCTCCCGAGGCGTGCAAGCTGTTCGAATCGTCCTGTCCGGTCGAGTCACGTATCTTTTCGGCCAAGATCTGCGATGCCGAGGTAACCTATCCCGTATCGGGCCCCATCGCCAATTACGAGCACATCGAGAACCCCGTCTTTCACGAGCCAGCGGGCGCCGTGAGCTGGTATGGCGGCTGGTCGTCAATTTGCATCTTCTTTGACGTGTGCGAGCCCTTTGGCACCTGCAACATGTTCGCCCGCATCTGCGAAGCCGACCGCGAGCGCTTTGCCGCCGCCTGCCGCAATGTCTGGGACAACCAGGGCATGTACATTAAAAACGAAATCGTCGAGATCGAAACGGAGGCCTAAAGATGATGGATATCAACACCCTGCTCGCACTCGACCTTGCCGAGTACACCACTGCACTTGAGGCCCTCGCTGACCAAATGATGCTCGAAGAACCCCGTGACATCGACTACATGCGCCGCCGCAAGCTCGACACCGGCCGCGAATTCGCCGTCTGGAACTTCACCGTCGGCTACTGTATGAACGCCGCCGACGCTCTCTCCCTCCTGCGAGCCCAGGCCAACGAAAACGCCAACGACGGCACCGCCGACCTCGCAACGATCAACAACAGCGCCGCGCGCCTGTGCGACTGGTTCTCGGGCGCCTTTGACGTCACCGGCAAAATGGATGACACTACGGCAATCCTCGCCCACAGCCGCGACCTCTACGCCCAGGTAGAGACTCACGAACAGTTCGCGGCCCTCACCCGTGCCACTGAGCGCTATCTGGTCCAGCTCCAATTTTGGGTCGACCGCCAGATTCCCTGGCCAGCTATTAGCGACCTCGTCCACGGCTACCGCCTACGCACAGAGAGCGGCGAGACAAGGTAAAAACAGCCAGGTAGCACCAACATAGTCCCACCACGGGACCCAAAGTAAGAATCAGAGGGCTGGAGACGCACGCAACAGCGTCCCCAGCCCCTTCGCAAAGTAGAGCGCTGTTTCAGTGGCTTTGAGACCTTATCGGACCTTTGCTATCTTCCAATTTTTGTATATTTACGACGTTATTATCTGCCAATTTTTGTATGATTTTAGGCGATTCTATCTGTCAATTTTTGTCATTTGGGGGTTTAATGCTACGCCGTAAGGTCACTGATAGGCTTTTGAGCTGGAAGAATAACTCCAATAAGGCATTACTTGTTACTGGTGCGCGTCAGATCGGCAAGAGCTATGCGATTCGCGCGTTTGGAAAAAGCAACTACGCTTCGTATTTTGAGGTCAATTTACTACTCGATATCGAAGCAAGGAATGCACTTGTTGGCGCAAAGAACTCCGTTGACTTTATCAACCGCGTAGCCCTTCTTGCGGATGCGCCGCTTGTTGAGGGCGATACGCTTGTCTTTGTCGATGAGATTCAGGAGTATCCGCAGATCGTTACACTCATGAAGGCGTTGGTCGAGGATGGGCGCTTTAGCTATGTCTTCTCGGGGTCTATGCTTGGGACTGAGTTTAAGGGGATCTCTTCTTTTCCGGTGGGGTATGTAGAGCACATTGTTATGCGCCCGATGGATTTTGAAGAGTTTTGTTGGGCAAACAGCGTTAGCGAGAATGTGCTTGCAGGCATTCGCAGCTGCCTTGTCGAGAAACATCCTGTCGAAAACTATATTCATGAGGCGATGCTCAAGAACTATAGAGCTTATATCGTTTGCGGCGGCATGCCGGAGGTCGTTCAGAATTATATTGATTCGGGTTATTCGCTCGTGAGCACACGTGAGCTTCAAACTCAGTTGGTCGATCAGTACAAAAGCGATATCTCAAAATATGCATCGACTCGAGCGTTTAACGTTCGGTCGATTTTTGAGCAAATTCCCGTTCAGCTTGAGGCGGAGTCTCATCGCTTTGTTGTTTCGTCTCTGGGTGAGGGAGCTCGCCTTAAAAAATATGAGCAGGATTTCCTGTGGCTTGTTAACGCAGGTGTTGGATTGATGGTCGCCAGGGTGACGGAGCCACGGAGTCCCCTCAAGAGGACGGAGAAAACGACAGCCTTCAAACTATACGAGTCTGATACAGGCATGCTCGCATCGCGATACCCCGGTAGCACTGCACGCGCTGTCTATCTTGATATGAAAACTCCCAACCTTGGTGGTCTCTATGAGAACGTGGTCGCGCAGGAACTCGTTGCCCTCGGGGCGGATGCATGGTACTACCAAACGCGTGAGGTCGGTGAAGTTGACTTTGTGATCGAAGGCGCCCACGGGCATGTTGTCCCAATCGAGGTCAAATCGGGCAAGAAAGTTCGAGCGCATGCGGCCCTCGATCGTCTGATGAGTGTAGGCGAGTACAAAATTCCCGAGGCCGTTGTACTGAGCCACGAGAATCTCAGCAAAGAGGGCAAGGTTCTGTACGTTCCAATCTACATGACGTTTTGTCTCGATGAGTTTATGGAAAAGGATGACCCCAATAACGATTTCTCGTTCGCACCCATATCTCTCTAGCCATTTGAATCCGCAATCCAGCCCCGCCCACGCATCAATGCATTTCCCAAGGTGCTGCGCGTTTCGCGGCAAAGCCGCGAAAAAGCAAAGGGATAAGAAGCGGCAACAGCCAAATCCTCCATCCATCCCCAAAGTAGCGCGACTTTCGCGGCAAAGCCGCGAAACAGCGAAAGGGGCAAAAGGCCCCCTCAGCCACGTCCTTCATTCAGCCCCACAATCCGAGGACGTAGTCGTAGCAGGATCTGAGGGCTAACCTTCGCGGACATTCCGCAGGACGAAAGAACCCCCGCCGCACGTAGTGCGCAGCGGGGGTTCTTTCATGTCCGAGGACGTCCGCGAAGGTTAGCCCTCAGATCCTGCGGTGGGAGACCTAGGCCTCGTTGTACACCGTCTTAAGCTTCAGCAGGTGAGCGTAGCGGTCCATAGCGGCCTGCTCGTTCTCCTTGAAGAGCTCCTCGGCGCGCTCGGGGAAGGAGCGCGTCAGCGAAGCGTAACGGGCCTCGTTCATCAGGAACTCCTGATAGCCGCCCGCGGGCTCCTTGGAATCGAGCGAGAACTTCTTGCCGGCAGCAGCCTCGGGGTTGAAGCGGAAGAGGTTCCAGTAACCGCACTCGACAGCCTTCTTCATCTCGGCCTGGCAGTTCTGCATGCCGCCCTTCTTGATGGAGTGCATCTCGCAGGGGCTGTAGCCGATGATGAGGGACGGGCCGTCATAGGCCTCGGCCTCGTGGATGGCCTTGAGAGTCTGAGCCGGGTTGGCGCCCATGGCGACCTGCGCCACGTAGACGTAACCATAGCTCATAGCGATCTCGGCCAGAGACTTCTTCTTGGTCACCTTGCCGGCAGCGGCGAACTGGGCAACCTGGCCCAGGTTCGAAGCCTTGGAGGCCTGACCGCCGGTGTTGGAGTAGACCTCGGTGTCGAAGACGAAGACGTTGACGTTGTGGCCAGAAGCCAGGACGTGGTCCAGACCACCGAAGCCGATGTCGTAGGCCCAACCGTCGCCACCGAAGATCCAGAAGGACTTCTTGGTGAGGTAAGCCTTGTCGGCGAGGATCGCCTTGGAAGCGTCGCAGCCGCACTTCTCGAGCTCGGCAACGTAGGCGGCAGCAGCAGTCTTGGAGGCCTCGACGTCGTTGACGGAGTCGATCCAAGCCTGACCGGCGGCCTTGAGCTCGTCGGACGGACCATCGGCAGCGATGAGCTCCTGGGTGGCGGCGATCAGCTTATTCTGGACGGCCTCGTAACCGATGGCCATGCCCAGACCGTGCTCAGCATTGTCCTCGAACAGGGAGTTGTTCCACGCCGGGCCGTGACCGTCCTTGTCCTTGCAGTAAGGAGCGGTGGCAGCGGGGTTGCCCCAAATGGAGGAGCAGCCGGTGGCGTTGGAGATGAACATGCGGTCGCCGGCGACCTGGGTCACCAGACGTGCATAAGCGGTCTCGGCGCAGCCGGCGCAGGAGCCGGAGAACTCCAGGTAGGGCTGCTTAAACTGGCTGCCCTTGACGTTGGCCGCGATGAGCTCCTTCTTCTCGGAGACGTTCTTGACCATGTAGTCCCAAACGGGCTGCTGATCCATCTCCTGCTCGGCGGGAGCCATCTCGAGGGCGCCCTTGGGGCAGACCTTGACGCAGTTGGTGCAGCCCATGCAGTCGAGCGGGGACACGGCCATGGTGAACTTCATGCCCTTGGCCTTGGGACCCATGGCGTCGAGCGTACGGGTAGCCTCGGGCGCGGCGGCAGCCTCGTCCTCGGTCATCGCGAACGGACGGATGGTGGCATGCGGGCACACATAGGCGCACTGGTTGCACTGGATGCACTTGGTCTCGTCCCAGTGAGGAACGACCACGGCGACGCCGCGCTTCTCGTATGCGGAGGCGCCCAGCTCAAACTGACCGTCGGCACAATCGACAAAGGCAGAAACGGGCAGGCTGTCGCCATCCATGCGATCGATGGGCTCGAGCAGGTTCTTGACCTGCTGGGCGATAGCGGACTTGGTCTCCTCGGAAAGCTCGACAGGAGCGGCGTCCTCGGCGGTAGCCCAGTCGGCCGGAACCTCGAACTTACGGAAGGCGGTAGCGCCGGCATCGATGGCCTTGTGGTTGGCGTCGACGATGGCCTGGCCCTTCTTCATGTAGGACTTGGTAGCCGCGTCCTTCATGTACTGCAGGGCGTCCTCGGCGGGCAGGACCTTGGCCAGCGCGAAGAAGGCGGACTGGAGCACCGTGTTGGTGCGCTTGCCCATGCCAACCTTGGCGGCCAGGTCGATAGCGTCGATCAGGTAGACGTTGATGTTGTTGTTCGCGATGTAGCGCTTGGCCACGGCGGACATGTGCTCGGCGAACTCCTCGTCGCTCCACTGGCAGTTGACCAGGAAGGTGCCGCCAGGCTTGACGTCGCGGACCATCTTGAAGCCCTTGACGATGTAGCTGGGGTTGTGGCAAGCGACAAAGTCGGCCTTGGTCACGTAGTACGGCGAGCGGATCGGGGAATCACCAAAGCGCAGGTGCGAGACGGTAACGCCGCCGGTCTTCTTGGAGTCGTACTGGAAGTAGGCCTGAACGTACTTGTCGGTGTGGTCGCCGATGATCTTAATCGAGTTCTTGTTGGCGCCGACGGTACCGTCGCCACCCAGACCCCAGAACTTGCACTCGATGGTGCCGGGAGCTGCGGTGTTGGGCGCATCCTCGGCCTCGGGCAGGCTCAGGTTGGTCACGTCATCGACAATGCCGATGGTGAACTCGCGCTTGGGCTCGTCCTTCTTGAGCTCCTCGAAGACGGCAAACGCGGACGCGGGAGGCGTGTCCTTGCTGCCCAGGCCGTAACGGCCGCCGACGACCTTGATACCCGTCTTGCCGGCCTCGTAGAGAGCGGAGACGACGTCCTGGTAGAGCGGCTCGCCGATGGAACCCGGCTCCTTGGTGCGGTCCATGACGGCGATCTTCTGGACGGTCTCGGGGAGAACGTCCACGAAGTGCTTGATGGAGAACGGACGGAACAGGCGAACCTTGACCAGGCCGACCTTCTCACCGTGAGCGTTGAGGTAGTCGATGACTTCCTCGAGCACGTCGCAGAAGGAGCCCATGCACACGACGACACGATCGGCATCGGGAGCGCCGTAGTAGTTGAACAGGCCGTAATCGGTGCCGAGCTTCTCGTTGATCTTCTTCATGTAGCCCTCGACGACGGCAGGGAGCTCGTCGTAGACCTTGTTGCAGGCCTCGCGGTTCTGGAAGAAGATGTCGCCGTTCTCATGGCTGCCGCGGGTGTGCGGGTGCTCAGGGTTGAGCGCGTGGTCGCGGAAAGCCTGGACGGCGTCCATGTCGCACATCTCGGCAAGATCCTTGTAGTCCCACATGGCGACCTTCTGGATCTCGTGGCTGGTGCGGAAGCCGTCGAAGAAGTTGAGGAACGGGGTCTTACCCTCGATGGCGGCAAGGTGAGCCACCGGCGAGAGGTCCATGACCTCCTGGACGTTGCCCTCGGCGAGCATGGCGAAACCGGTCTGGCGGCAGGCCATGACGTCGGAGTGATCGCCAAAGATGTTCAGGGCGTGGGAAGCGACGCAACGCGCGGAGACGTGGAAGACGCCCGGGAGCTGCTCGCCCGCGATCTTGTACATGTTCGGGATCATCAGGAGCAGGCCCTGAGAAGCCGTGTAGGTGGTGGTCAGAGCACCGGCGCCCAGCGAACCGTGAACGGTACCGGCTGCACCCGCCTCGGACTCCATCTCGACGACCTTGACCGGGGTGCCAAAGATGTTCTTGCGACCCTGGGCCGCCCACTGGTCGACATGGTCGGCCATCGGGCTGGACGGCGTAATGGGATAAATTCCCGCTACCTCGGTGTACGCATACGAAACATATGCGGCCGCCTCGTTGCCGTCCATAGACTTAAACTTACGCGCCATATACCCCTCTCCTCTCATATAGGTATACAGGCCCCGGCGATTACCGGGATGTTGGCGTGATGGGATTTTCGCTGTTGCTTCCAGTCATCTGACAGGCGGACTCAGCAGCAGGTACATGGCGTGGAGAGAAGGCATGCCGAGGCGAGGAGGCTGCACGCGCTCCACAGGCCCAGCTACCCGTCTTGCACATGATCGAGCGCCGCAAAGGCCGCATGCCGGATGCTCCCGGGCACGCCCCGGTGATGGGAAGCGCCCGCAACGGAAATCCGCATGCGGGTTTATTGTACCCCGCCGTCAAGTGTAATTTCGACAAATATAGGCGGGCGGTAAAGGTTTATCCCGAGCGACCATCAAGGGCAAAAATAATCCTTCCGTCACCGAGGGACCAAATGGCAGTTGCGGTGAAATAGGGACTGTTTTTGCCGGCCGTAGCCTTAAACAGTCCCTATTTCACCGCAACTTATTTAGGAGATGAGTCAGAGGGCGCCGAGGAGGATGGCGTAGGTTGTGGATTCTCCGAGCCTGAGCTCGTCACCGGGGTTGAGCCGAGCGGAGCGGCCGGGCTCGACCTGGGTGCAGACGTTCGTCGCGCCGTTTACCACCACGGTTCCGTTGGTGGACGACAGGTCCTCGACGTACCAGACATTTTGGTCATCGCACCACACGTGGGCATGGCGAGCCGAAACGTCATCGCCCACATCGGTGATATCGCCCTCCCCCGTCGCCAGCGCGCCGATCTCGACGCCCTCCTCACTCGGCTGAATCCAGCGCGGGGCGCTCACCACGTAGCCGTTTTGCACGCGCAGCAGTCCCAACGGGTGCGCAGGCGCCGCCTCGTGCTCGCCCGTGACCGTCGAGGTGCTCAGCGAGCGCGGCGTCGACGTGGCGCCGCCACAGGTCGCATGAGCGTAGTCGAGGGCATAGGTCACCGACGAGCGGACATCTGCCGAGCAGCCCACGGCGACAAACAGCACCAGGATGGCCTCGGCGCGCTCGGCGGGCATGAGCTCAGCCGCCTGCGACAGGCGCTCGAGCGCATTGCGATAGAGATTCGTGTCCTGATGGCATTCCTCGAGTGCCCGCACCATGGGCTCGCCAGCGGGGCCGCACACCATGTTGGTCACGGCCGTGGCGTCCATGGGATTGCGGCGGCGCAGGGCCAGCTGCGACATAATGCGCGCGGCCGAGGTGCCGTAATCGGCAAAATAACGTTCCTGCAGCGTGCCGACCGGCGCGCGCACGATAAAGCGCGAAACCCAAGAGCGATCGGCAGCACGGCTCTGCGGACTACGGCCGTCGACGAGCGGGCGGCTCGAGAGCACCAGGCCGCACAGTTCGATATGACTCAGGTGCGCTGCGCGCTTAAAGATGTCAAACATTGCCCCGCACGGGGTGAGCTCAGCTTGAGAAGCCATGGCTTAGCCCTCCTTGGTCGCAGAGATAGTGTCGGATACTTCGGCCGGCCCGCCAAAGGCGCGAGCAGCCGCGGCTCCGCCGGCAAGCGGCGTCGCCATGGAAATTTTCGCACGTCGCGCTGACACGACGGGAAGCTCAAAGGCAAACCCCATCGCCAGCAAAAACCACGTGAGCGCATAGGTTGCAATTAAGGCGGCAACGAAGCCGCTCGCTACGGCGCGCTGGGAAAACACGGTGCATGCAACCGCGATCAGCACCGGAACCTCGCAGGCAGAAAGCACCAGTACGCCTTGCAGGAACCCCGTGCGACGATCGTGTGCCATGGCGCCGGCAGCGATGCCCACCATGCCCGGCGGTGCCAACGCCAGTGCGGCGATAATGGCCGGCAGCTTCCCGGACCACATAAGCGGTCCCACGACGAGTGTCACATGGGCGCCCGACGCCAACAGCGCAGCTGATACCACGACCACAGCCCAAAGCACGCCGCATACCGCCGTCGCCCCAACCATCGCCGCACGCCGGGCCGTGTGCCCCGATACCTCCATCGGGCACGGCAAGAGCGGCTCGGCGCGAAGCGAGCGGGCGACATTTTGCGCATAGTGGTCGCAAAATGCCGAGAGCGCCGCCTCCACCGCAGCCGGCTCGGGACGATCTTCCTGATGGCAGGACAGGCAGGCCATGACCACGTCGAACAACTGGGCATCGACAAACGCCAGCGCATCGCGCAGATCCTCGGAATTTGGATCGAGTCCCAGCTGCTGAGCCTGTTCGGCCGCGGCAAGTGCCACATCGGGCTCGCGTCGCAGCAGTTGCGTCAAGTCGCAGCCGGGCGCGTGGGCGCCAACGGGATAATCGGGCAGCGTATCCATCTTGAGGCGATAAGGGCTGGCGATATCGCACGTCTTTTTGCGCGAGCCCGAAGTACCCGACGCACCCGGCGCTACTTCGTACGGCGCGACACCGGCGATGAGCTCGTAGACCGTACTCGCCGCTGCATACACATCGATTGCCGGCGACATGCGAAGCATGCGCAGGTCGGGGATATCGTCGGTGAGCATCTCGGGCGGGGCGTAGGCCACCGTCGCGCGGCGCAACGTGGCATAGCGCTCGGTAAACGACGCCTTGCCGCCGGTGCCGGCCACCGCAGAGGCGGGCTCGAGCGCCAGCGAAGAGCCAAAGTCGATCAAGCACAGGTCGAAGGTGCCTTCGGCAAGCTGTCGGTCGAGCGGCAGGCGCGCCGTGCGCACCATAATATTAGCGGGCGAGATATCGCGATGGACGAACCCCTCGCCTACCAAGCTCATGCGGCAGAGCAGATCGAACAGGTCGCGACCCAGGCGCGCCGCCAGGAGCGGCGACAGACGCCCGGCATCGTCCACGGCAAGGCGCGAGCGCAGGCGAGCGAGCGTCTCGCCCTCGACCCACTCCATGACAATCGCGGGAACGCCGTCAACCTCGCCCCATCCATACAGGCGGGGAAAGCCTCTAAGGCCCGAAAGGGCGCGATGGCATTCATATTCCTCGCGAAACGCCGCCTTGAACTTGGTGACCAGCGCCTCGTGGGCGACATCGTCATCAAATTCGTCGCGCGTTGGCAAGATGAGCTGCTTGAGTGCCACGGCCTCGCCCTGCGCGTTGACGGCACGCGTCACACGGCCGATACCGCCGCGGCGCATGGTGGCGTCATCGGCAAACAGCATCGTAAAACGGCGCAGGTAGGCGGGAAGCTCGTCCGGGCCCAGCGCAATGGCGGGCTCAAACCCTCCAACGCGCGCCAGGCGCAGGCCCACCATAGGGTCACGGCTGAGCGACTGGGTTGCCACAGAAGCAAGGCTATTCGTCATAGGGCGATCGCCGCCACTTTGGTATTGAAGTTGTTGAGCGCGACGTCGTCATCGCCATAATGCCCCACCCATTGGCACAGATTGGTGTAGCAACCCCATAGGTTGGCGTATTGCTGATACCACTTTGACTTGGGAGAAAACGTTTGCCGGCCAAACTCGGCACGGATGACAAACATATCGTTGGTCAGGCTATCGCACGGTCCGGTATCGCCTGTTGCGTTATAGGTCGAAACCACGCTGTTGGCGCGGGCGACATAGCCATCGAGCATGTTGTATTTGGTCACGAGCCAGCTGTGAATACTCTCCTCCTCGGCAGCCGAGAGACCACCCGAGCCCGTGTCGCCGCCGGCACCGCCGTCCGTCGAGCCATCACTCGAAGATCCACCGCCAGAGGCGGAGCCCGAACCGGAACCGCCGCCCGACGAATCGGAGCTGGAGCCAGACGAACCCGAACCGCCGGGCTGGCCTGCCTGTTGGGCGTCCTGCCCCTTCTGCTGCTCGGCCTTATTGACGACAGAAGCCACACTGTTGTTGGAAAGCTTCGTAATGACCTTGGTGTTGGTGAGCACGATGGTCTTGCCGTTTGCCAGCGTAACCTCGTTGTCCGATGTTTCTGGACTGTCCGCATCGTCGCCACCGAACACAACATGCGAGACCACGCTCGCCCACGCATATCCGGTTGTCGTTCCCAAGTCGCTTTTGGCCTTGCGCCCAATATGCAGCTCGCGCTCAGCATGCGCCTGTACCATGGACGGCACCGTCATGCCATAAGCCGAAACACCGGCTATGACCAGCACGAGCGAGCAAGACAGCAGCACGTACGCCCGAGGCGCCAGGCCCAGCCGGCGTCGAATGCGCACCGCGGCGCCATGCTTTGTCTGAGTGCTAGCGGGCCGCATGCGTTCTCCTCCAACAAAAACACGCCGCTTAAAAGCGGCGCATTCTTTCATATCCACATTTGAGTGTATCAGCGAACTCAAAAGGTTGTGCAACGAATGGGCAAATACGAGGTGAGAGTGGACCCATCCACGCGATAAGCGGATGAAAAGCAGGTTTGTTGCGCAACAAATGCATGAACTCGCGCCCAATTATGAGCGCCCCGTGCGGCAGGCTGACGGGACATGCCGCGGAGCTGACGCCGCCTAGATCGCACGACGGGCCTCGATGGCACGGCCGAGCGTAAGCTCGTCAGCATACTCCAGGTCGCCGCCCACGGGCAGGCCGCTCGCCAGACGCGACACCTCGACGCCCAGAGGCTTGATGGTGCGGGCAAGGTAGCTCGCCGTGGTCTCGCCCTCAATGTTGGGGTTGGTGGCGATAATGACCTCGTGGATGTCCTCGTGGCCCAAGCGCGCCAGCAACTCGCGGATGTGCAGCTGCTCGGGGCCGATCTTGTCCATGGGGCTGATCACGCCGCCCAGCACGTGGTAGAGGCCGTGGTAGCTGCCCGTGCGCTCAATCGCCTGGACATCGCGCGGCTCACCCACCACGCAGATGCGGGTGGTGTCGCGCATCGAGTCTTGGCAGATGGAGCACTCGTCGGCCGTGGCGTAGTTAAAGCAACGGCTGCAAAAGTGGACCTCCTGCTTGACCTCCAGGATGGCCTCGGCCAGGCGGCGCGCCTCCTCGGCGTCGGCCTCGAGCAGGTAGTAGGCGATGCGCTGGGCCGATTTGGGGCCAATGCCCGGCAGACGGCCCAGCTCATCGAGCAGTTTTTGCAGACTATGGTTGGCACTCATATATGTGCGCGTCTTAGAACGGCATGCCCGGGATGTTGAGGCCGCCGGCGATGGCGCCCATCTGCTTGTTGGCGAGCTCGTTGACGCCGCGGACGGCCTCGTTGACGGCAGCCATAATCATGTCCTGCAGCATATCGACGTCCTCGGGATCGAGCGCATCGGGGTCGATGGTGAGGTTGACGAGCTCCATCTCGCCGTTAACGGTCACCTTGACCATGCCGCCGCCGGCAGAAGCGTCGACGGTCTGGGACTTGAGGTTCTCCTGCGCGGCGGCAAGCTGCTCCTGCATCTTGCGGGCCTGCTTCATCATCTGCTGCATGTTCATACCGGCCATGATGGCTCCTTTACGTGTGGTCGCGCGACAAGCTGCAAGGGCAGCCGGGCACGGCGGGACTTTCAAACTCAAAAATCGTACCACGGCGCGGGGCAAACGAGCGGGGCGGTCGCGCTAACTCAGTCGATGTACATGTCCTCTAGCGTGACGCGCCGCCCAAGACTATGCAAGGTCGAATTATGCAAGGTCTCACAACTCGGCGTATATACCCGCCCGCATAGTTACTCCACCGGCTTGAAGATGGTGGACTGGCCAAAGACACTACGTATGAGGGCTTTGGCCTCGTCCTCGGTCTGCGGGATGCCCGGGGCTGCGCCCTGGTGACCGAAGGGACTGCCAGCACCGGGGCTGGACTCCCAAGGGGCAGCGAGGGCGTCGTCACTTGCAGGAGCGGACGTCGCAGCCGCGGGAGCTGCGGCCGAAGCGGCAGGGCTGGGCGCAGGCGCCGCGGCAGGCACGTCGAACGGAGGAAGATCTTCCCCGCTCGCATCGCCGGCGAAGCCGCCGACCATGGCGTCGTCGTAGGGTACCTGCTCGGATTCCCATGGCGCAGCCTGCGCAGACGGCTGAATCTTGGGAGCAGACGCGCACTCGGGCGCTCGGGGCGCGGGCTCGGTCGGGAGCTTGCCCGTGGCAGGAGCACCGGCAGGGTTGTCGGAGCGCAGCCAGGGGGCCTTGGCCAGGTCGGATGACTTGGGTGCAGGCGCGGCAGCGGGCTTGGACGCGGGGATCGGAGCAGCCGGTTTGGGCACGGCGGGTTCAGTCACCGACGGGATCGGTGCCGCTACCGGTGCCGCTTTTGGCTGCGTCGCGCTGGCGCTCAAGGATGCAGGGGCCGCCGAGGACACGGGTTGCGGGTCCGCAGATGCCGCAGCCCGTGCAGATGGAGAATGCTCCTCATGTTGAGGAGCCGGCCTGACACCCCCATCCAGGACATAGTCGACGGTGCGACGACCGAAGACCGCACTGACTGTCGGCAAAAACACCGCCTGTGTATCAGCACGCCCGAGCATCTTGATAGCAAATGCCGTAGGGAACGAGACCGTGAGCTTAGAACCATCGTCTGCCGTAGCGCGAGCGTTCAACAGGAGTGCCGCATAAGAAGGTTGTTGGGCCTTGACGCGCTCGACGACCTCGACCCATTTGCGCTGGAGCTCGCCGGCATCCTCTACCGCAGGGGTCTCGGCGGCGCCGGCGGCAGCAACCTGAGCGGCAGTGTTGGGCTGGGGCTTAGGCGCCGGAGCGGTGATAGGCGCGGGGGCCGCAACGGGCTGAGGCGTCGGAGCTGGCGCAGGCCGAGGCGCAGGCGCCGCAGGCTTGGAAGCTGACACGGACGCAGGCTGCGTCGCCGGAGCGGCGGCGCCGCGATCCCAAGGCATGCCGCCCTGGCGCGCGGGCGTAGCAGTGGGAGCGGTGGATGCCACAGGGGCAGCAGCTCGGGCACCCGAGATCAGCGTCGGTTGTTGTGTCGCCACAGGTGCAGCCGCGACAGCCGCAGGCGCAGCACCAGCAGCAGCCACGCTCGCCGGCACCGCGGCGTTGGCGACCATGGCCTCCAAGCGTGCCACGCGCTCGGCCAGGGCCTCAATGGTCAGATCGGCCTCGGGACGTGCCAGGCGCGTGCAGGCGATCTCGAGCACCAGGCGCACGTCGCTCGCACCCCTCATCTCCAACGCGGCATCGTCGAGCACTGTCAGCACGCGGGCCAGACGGTCGGCCGGATGCCCGCCAAAGGCAGCGGCCTCGGCAGCAAGCGCCTCAGCCTGCTCGGCCCCGCCCTCAAACAGCTCGGCACGGGTACCGGCAACGCAGGCCACATACACGTCGCGCACGTGCGCCACCAGGTCGCGCGTCAGCTCAAGCAAGTCATTGCCCTCCTCGACCTGTGCGCGAATGAGCCCATAGAGTTCAGCAATATCACGCTCGGCGATGGCGCGGGCAAACTCGCCCAGGATCTGGTCCGAAACCTCGCCCAAAAGCGAGCGGGCATCGTCCGCATGCACGGCGCCGTTGCCAAAAACGCTCAGCTGCTCCAGCGTGGAAAGCGCGTCGCGCATGCCGCCCTTGGCATGGCGCGCCACGATGGCCAGCGCCTCGTCGTCGTAATCGAAGCCCTCCTGCTCGCACACGTAGGACAGACGATGCTCGATATCCTCGTTGCCGATGCGGTGGAAATCGAAGCGCTGGCAGCGCGAGAGGATGGTCTCCAGAATCTTTTGCGGATCGGTGGTGCACAACACAAAGATCACGTGCGCCGGCGGCTCCTCGAGCGTCTTGAGCAGCGCGTTAAACGCCGCCGTCGTGAGCATATGGACCTCGTCGATGATATAGATCTTGTACTTGCCACGCACCGGGGCAAAGTTAACGGAGTTGATGATCTCCTCGCGCACATTGTCCACGCCCGTACGGCTTGCGGCATCGAGCTCGTAGACATCGGGGTGGTTGCCCTCGGCGATGAGCTCGCACTCTTCGCAAGTGCCGTCGGGCATGCAGCCGCTTGCGCCCTCGGCGCGCGCCGCCTCGGCATTGCGGCATAGCAGCGCCTTGGCCAGAATGCGCGCCATGGTGGTCTTGCCCGTGCCGCGCGGTCCGCAGAACAGGTACGCGTGGGACAGGCGTCCCTCGGTGATGGCGTGCTCGAGCGTCGAGACGATATGCTGCTGGCCCACCACGGAGTCGAAGGTGAGCGGGCGATACTTTCGGTACAACGATTCCATGGGTGCTCCCCCGGGTATACTGAGTTTTGTTGCCGCGACGGCCATGCGGTCGCACGGCATACTGCACTCATAATAACCCGTACGGCGAGCCCGCCGCGATAGGAGTCCAAAGAGCATGGCAGACGCAGAGAGCAACCTCGTTCCCTCCGAAGCAGCCGACCAGGTCGAGGTCGCGCTCGAGAAACAGGCAGCAGCCGACGACGGCATCCTGTACCTCAACGAGTATCAGTACGAAAACGACCTCGTCACCGACTTCGCCCGCTTGGTCGCCTCGCCCAGGCGTCGCGGCTCGCTGTATGTCGCCGCGGCAATTGCCGCGCTGCTCGGCATCGGCATGTTGGTGGCCGGCGGCAACTGGATCAAGTTTGGCGTCGTCCTGATCGTGTTCGGCGCCTTTTTGGCCTGGTGGAGCAAAAACCTGCACCACACGCTCGCCCGCGACTTTATCGACGCCGTCGAGGCCGACAAGTCCATGGGTGGCCGCTATCGCCGCGTCGCCGCCAACGAGGACGGCTTGATGGTTTGGGGCAAGAGCGGCAAGTCGCAGTTCTTCCCGTTTGAGAAGCTCGACCACGTACTCGACGGCGAGCGCATCTTTGTTGCCATGTTCGCAGACCAGGGCGTGACGATCCCCAAGGACACCTTTGTTCGCGGCGACGCCGAGCAGTTTGGCTCCTTCCTTAAGGCGCGCATCAACAAAAAGCTCCGCATCGAGACCAAGAAGAAGAAAATGAAGGCCGAGAAGGCTGCAGCCGAGGCCAAGCAGGGAGACAAGGCAGACAAGCCCCAGGACAACAAGGGCAAGCAGTGCAAGCAGAAGAAGGGCAAGAAGAAGCGCTAAGGCCAAGTCAGACAGGCAGCCTCGCATCCCGCTATCCTCCCCATGCACCAGAGCGTGCTACACTAGCAGCATCTATGCCACCGCGAATGGCTCGGCCCCGCGCCCGCCGCTCGCAAACGAACTTTAAACGCACGAGGGTTGGCCATGCCGCTTTTCTCGCAACATACCGCCCGGTTCTCGCCGGACGTCCCTTTGGAGGGCACCAGCTCTCGCGAGCTGCTCAAGCGGTACCAGCCGCTCGAGACGCTTGCGACCGGCGGTTTTGGCTCCATCGAGATTTGCCGCGACACGCACCTGCGCCGTCGCGTGGCCATTAAGCGCATCCCTCTTATCAACGGCTCCGGCATGCCCGCCAGCGACATCATGGATGTACTGCGCGAGGCACATACCGCCGCCATGCTTCAACATCCCAATATCGTGCAGGTTATCGACTTTACGCATGACACCGCCTATGCCTACCTGGTCATGGAGTATGTCGACGGCATGTCGCTGGCCGAGTTTTTGCATCGCGTGGACGGCCACTCGCTCACCTTTGACGAGGCAGCGACCATTGCCGACGCGTTGGGTCAGGCGCTCACCTTTGCCCATGCAAACGGCGTGCTTCATCTGGACATAAAGCCCGCCAATGTGCTCATTGACCACTCGGGCAATGTAAAGCTCACCGACTTTGGCATGGCGCGGCTGTCATCTGCCGGCGGCTTTGGCGGATCGCGCGGCGGCACCATCGGCTACATGCCGCCCGAACAGCTCGATATCGAGACCGGCACGGTCGACGAGCGCGCCGATGTCTTTGCCCTTGCCTGCGTGATCTACGAGGGCCTGTGCGGCAGCGCCCCCTTTATGGCGGCAACGCCTGCCGACTCGCTCGACCGCATCATCGGCGGCGCCACCTACCCCAGCGAGCTGATCCCGCACTTTCCCCCGGGGGCCGAGGCAGCGCTCATGAGCGCCCTCTCCCCTATGCCGCAAGACCGCCCCGATAGCATCGAGGCATTCTGCGACCAACTCCTTGCCGGCTTGGGGAGCGTGCGCGAAGGCCGTCGCAGCTTGGAGCAGATGGTAAGCGAGCTTTCGGACGACGAGCACGCGGCAGACGATATGGAGTCGCTGCCTTACGAGGATAACGCCATCGAAGTCGACCCCGCGCTCGGTTGGGCGGGCACGCGCTGGAGCTGCGCGCGCGATTACACCATGCGCGGTATCTCGGCGCTAACGTGTGCAACCTTCAGCTTTTTGCTTATGCAGACAGCGGGCGTCGCGGCGCTTCCCGGGCTGGTCGCCGCGGCCATCGCTATTGGCGCGGCGGCAGGCTTGGCACCGCAGATCGGCTCGGCTATCTCGGCCGTGGGCTTTTTGGTGCTCATGGCCAACGCCACCATGCAGGCGCAGGGCATCCTGTCGATGCTGCCGGTCGCGGTCATTTTTGCCGCCGCCATGTCCGGATGGTGGATTGCCTGGGGACGCACCGAAGCGGCCGCGAGCGCGGCACTCACCTGCACGCTTGCGCTAGGTTGTCTAACCGGCGACGCCATCCTTGCCGCCGGGGCCGCCGCGGGCTTCGCGGCGTTTTGGCTCGGCCCGGCAAGCGCCGCTGCCGCCACGGGTATAGGCGCGCTTTTTGCCCGCCTGGCCGCAGCTGCCCTCCCTACGGGAGGCGTGCTGGGGCTTGGCAATGTCGCCGCAGCGCTGGGCGACGCGTTCCTCTGGGCCGCCTTCGCACTGATTGCAGCAGCAGCCGCGGCAACGTCGCTGCTGCTCAATGCCCATGCCAAGCGCGCCGAGCAGGGGTCAAACCTCGCCGCCATCGTCGCAATTGCCGTCGCCGGTATCGGCTCGGCCGTATCGTTTTGTCTTGCACACCATATGGAAATTGCCAGCCTTGCGGGCACGGTCGTCGCCAAGGCGGCGGTTGCGGGAATCCTATCCTCTATAATCGTTGGGATATGCCTGTATTTGCTCGGATACCAAAGAACCTATACGGAGAGTGATCTTTCGTGAACTTCCTGAACATCTTCGAGGACCACGTGGCCGGCATCTTCGGTGCCACCCGTGCCCCGTTCTCCTTTAAGAAGCTTGCCAAGCAGGCTGCTCGCGACATGGAGGATCAAACTCTGGTGATCAACGGCGTCAACACCGCGCCGGCGCTCTATACCATCCTGATCGCCACCGATGACGATCCCATGCTTGCCCCGTTCTATCCCGAGCTTTCGCGCGAGGTGCGCGAGTTTGTGAAGGCGCAGGCCGAAAAACGCCGCTACGTCTTTGTCGGCGAGCCCCTTGTTCGCTTTATGATCGACCCTCAGCTGCGCGCCGGCAAGTTCTCGGTCTTTGCCGAGAACGTCGACGCTCCCACACTCGGCCGTCTGTACGAGGAAGAGCGCGCCTATCAAAATGGCCTGGGACAGAACAGCTCGGCCACAAGCCGTGCCGCAAGCGCCCCCCGCGCCGGTCAGCAGCAGTTTGCATCGCCGCAGCAACACCCGGCCGCCATGCCCCAGCAGCAGCCGACACCCCGCGCTGCCACTCCCGACCCGCTCGCTGTGGCCGACCCCTTTGCACCCAATGTCCCCGATCCCGCAGCCCCCATCCCTGTGCCGCAAACCGTCTCGCGCGACGCACTTGCCGGTATGGGCGGAGCGGCTGCCACTGGCGCCGCCGTGGGCCTTGGCGCTGCGACCAGCATCGCCTCCAACATGGCAAGCCCCCGCGCCCCGCAGCGTCCGCTCGCCCAACTCGTCGACGTCGTGAGCGGCGAGAGCCACAACATCACCTCCGCGCAGGTGACCATCGGTCGTGAGCGCTCGGTATCCGACATCGCCCTGCGCGATCCCAACGTGTCGCGCCGTCATGCCCAACTCACCTTTACCGGCTCTGACTGGTCGATCGAGGACCTCAACTCCACCAACGGCACGCTCGTCAACAACCGCCGCATCACGCGCTGCCCGCTGCGCAACGGCGATCTGCTAACGTTTGGCCTGAGCACCTTTGAATTTAGGGGTTAATCGCTTATGAACATCGATATCGTCCTTTTTGCAGGCCGCATCGTACTGGTCGTCCTGCTTTATATCTTCTTGTTCGCCGTCATGAAGACCGGCGTGGGGCTCGTGCGCGGCCAGCGCCGAGACTCTGCCATCTGGACGATCGATGTGGACAAGGGCCCGCGCGGCATCCGCGGTATTCACGTGGATATGCTTGGCCCCGTCATCGTCGGTCGTTCGCCGTCATCTGACATCTGCATCAACGAGCCGTTTGTCTCTGCCTCGCATGCGCGTTTTTCGCTGCAGGGCCCGGCACTTATTATCGAGGACCTCAACTCGCTCAACGGCACCCTTGTTAACGGCCGCCAGCTGGTGGAGCCCGCAACGCTGCGCGAGGGCGACGAAGTCCAGATTGGCGACGTGGTCATGAAGGTGAACCGTCGATGATCGACGAGGAGAACAAGTCCACAACCATGTCCGAGGCGCTGGCTGCCCCCGCGGCCGTGCCGGCTCATGCCGCCCCGGCGGGCCCTGCGCCCGTTGAGCCCGAGGACACCGTGTTCTCCCTGCCTCTTTCGCATGTAACGCAAGACCATCCAATGCCCATCGATGGCCAGGATGAAGATAATTCCACCGATGCCCCCATCGGCGCGCACGCCGTTGCCGATCAACCTTCGGCACC
Source organism: Collinsella sp. LCP19S3_C9 (assembly GCF_052121575.1). Lineage (NCBI taxonomy): Bacteria > Bacillati > Actinomycetota > Coriobacteriia > Coriobacteriales > Coriobacteriaceae > Collinsella > Collinsella sp. LCP19S3_C9. Next base: position 31,346 of record NZ_JBQKDZ010000010.1, on the reverse strand, counting down.
GGAAACTACACCTGCGCCGGCCCACTTTGCCGAGTCTGTCGCCGCGGCAATCGATGAGAGCGCCGCGGTGTTTTTGGCCCCCGAGCCCACGGCACCGGTGTTTCCCGTAGTTCCAGCACCCACCGCAGCGCCCGAGCCCGCATCTACACCGGCACCCGCGGCGGCATCCTCCCCCGCGGCCGCATCGGCGCCCGAGGCCGTGCAGCCTACGGCCGAAGAGATGCCCGTCACAGCGACGGAGGACGCCTCTCAGCCCCACAGCACGCCCGCGCCCGCGCACTTCGCGGCACCCGAGCCCGCAGCCGTCGCCCCGCAAGACGAAGAGCCTGCCGACAACACAACCGAAGTGCCCGCCACGTCTAAAGTCGACGATCCGAGCAACGAGGCCAACGCCGTCTCGCCCGGCGACACGGCTGAGATTGATGTCGCCGCCGTGGAGGCCAAGCTCAAGGACCCTGGTTCGACCATGAGTTTTGAGCCGCTGGCCGACGAGCGCATCGAGACCGATTCGACCTACGATGCCGGCACCACCACGCAACTCATGTGGGGCGCCCGCTCCGATGTTGGCTGCGTGCGTCCGCACAACGAGGACTCCTACCTGGTACAGTCGCCGCTCTTTTGCGTGTGCGACGGCATGGGTGGTCACGCCGCCGGCGAGGTAGCCTCCTCCATCGCGGTCGAGACCATCGCCAAGACGGCGCCACAGGCTGCCGACGCCGCGCGCCTAGCCGCAGCCGTCGAAGCTGCCAACGCCGCCGTCATCGAGGCCGCACTCAACGGCCTGGGCAAGCCCGGTATGGGCTGCACGGCAACCTGCGCCTATATCGAAAACGACATGCTCGCCATCGCCCACGTGGGCGACTCGCGCGCCTACCTGCTCCACGAGGGCACGCTCATCCGCGTGACCCGCGACCACTCCTATGTGGAGGAGCTCGTGGACGCTGGCGAAATTACGGCCGACGAGGCGCGCGTCCATCCCAACCGCTCGGTTATCACGCGTGCGCTGGGTTCGGACCCCGCCATGTATGCCGACCACTTTACCCTGCACATCGAAGAGGGCGACCGCCTGATCCTGTGCTCGGACGGCCTTTCGAGCATGATTCCCGATAGCGAAATCGAAAACATCGCCACGCAATCGTCTACGGCGCAGATTTGCGTCGACAACCTGGTGGACGCCGCGCTCGCTGCCGGCGGCCACGACAACGTGACGGTAGTCGTTGTGGACCTGGTCGACGACGGCGTCATGCGCGAGGCAAAGCGTGTTCGCCGCCGCAACGTCACCATTGCCGCCATCCTGGGCATCGCTTTTGTGCTGGCGGCAACCATCTGGGCCTACGCGGGCGTCACCGGCTCGTATTACCTGGGCACCTACAAGGACACCGTCGCGGTCTACCGGGGCATTCCCGGCAAGCCGCTCGGCCTTAAGCTGCACTGGCTCGAGAGCACGACCGCCATCAAGCTATCCGACCTACCCGAAGACACGCAGAATCGTCTGAAAGCAGGCATTCCGCAAACGAGTGTCGACGACGCGCAGGACACTATCTCCAAGTACCGTCATCAGATCGATGAGGAACAGACCCGCCAGGTGATCGACGCGCAAACGATTCGCGACAACACCGACCAGGAATCGACTTCCAAATCGAATTCCGAAAAAACCGCCGAACAGTCCGCCGAGGCCGAAGCCTCCGATAAGAATTAGAAAGGGAGTGCCGCTTATGAGTCGCCGCAACACCGAAATGCTCTTGCTCATCGCCTCGGCGTTCCCCGTCATCCTGCTGTATGCGATGTACGTGCTCACCGCAGGCGCTTCCATCTCGTTTGAAACGCTCGCCGTGCCGATCGGTCTTTTTGCCGCCTTCGCCGCGGCGCATATCGCCGTGCGCATCCTGGCGCCCGGTGCCGATCCGGCCATCCTGCCCATCGTCTTTGTGCTTTCGGGTATCGGCATCACGTTCGTAACGCGTCTGGCACCCGCCCTCGCCATCTCGCAGCTCGTCATTCTGTTTGTCTCGGTGGCACTGATGGTGGGCACGCTCGCGATGATCAAGAATCTCGATGTGGTCATGCGCTACAAGTACACCTTTGGCATCATCGGCATCATCTTGCTGATGCTGCCCATCTTTATCGGCACCACCATCTCGGGCTCCAAGCTGTGGATTCGCATCGCCGGCTTCACCATCCAGCCCGGCGAGTTCGCCAAGATTTTTATCGTATTGTTCTTGGCCGGATACCTAGCCGAGAACCGCGAGCTACTCTCCATCTCCAATCGCAAGATCTTGGGCCTCAAGGTCCCGCGCCTGCGCCTGCTGCTACCGCTGTTCGCTGTGTGGGGTGTATGCCTTCTGGTCGTTGTCTTCGAGCGCGACTTGGGCTCCGCCGTGCTGTTCTACACCATCTTCTTGCTGATGCTCTACGTCGCCACGGGACGTTTCTCGTATGTCGTCATCGGCCTTGCGCTTTTGGCAGTGGGTGCCGTGGGCGCCTACAAGTTCCTGTCGCATGTCCAGGTACGTTTCCAGATCTGGGCCGACCCCTTTAAGGATGCCCAGGGCCAGGGCTACCAGATTGTGCAATCCCTCTTCTCGTTGGCTGACGGCGGTCTTATCGGCGTTGGCATCGGTAATGGCATGGCCAATAACATCCCCGTCGTCGAGTCCGACTTCATTTTCTCGGCCATCGGCGAGGAAATGGGCCTTTTGGGCGGCGGCGCCGTACTCGTCCTGTTTATGCTCTTTGCCGTGCGAGGCCTGACCACGGCCGCCCGCGCTAAGTCTGACCTTGCCGCATTTAGCGCCACGGGCCTCACGGCCGCCATTAGCTTCCAGGCCTTCTTGATCGTTGGCGGCGTTACCCGCCTGATTCCGCTGACCGGCGTCACCCTGCCCTTTATGAGCCAGGGCGGCTCCTCGCTGCTGGCGAGCTTTATCATTGTCGCGCTTTTGCTGCGCGCCGGCGATGAGGCCACCGGTCGCGAGGCCGAGCTCACCGGCACCGGCACCATGGCCGCCATCACTGACGACCAGGTCGCTTCTGCCGCGGCGCATGCCGGCACGCGCTTCGCTTCTTCGTCTTCCTACGGCCGTGGCAGCCACTCCACCGGCTCGCGCATGCGTCGTCGCCTGCTCGATACGCCCGAATCTGGCGTGCTCGGCCGCGTGGCGCTCGCTAACCGCCTAACCCGCGCGGTATTTGCCTTTACGGCCCTGTTCGCCATCCTCATCGGCAACCTCACCTATGTCCAGGTCATCAAGGCCAAGGATTACCAGGATATGCCGACCAACAATCACACCATCGCCCGTTCCAAGTACATCCAGCGCGGCTCCATCATCACGTCCGACGGCGTGACGCTGGCCGAATCGCTGCAACAGGAGGACGGCACCTACGTACGCTCCTACCCTAACGGCAACCTGGCCGCCCATGTGGTTGGCTATGTGAGCCAGCAGTACGGCACCGCCGGTATCGAGAGCGTGATGAACGACACGCTCACCGGTTCCAAGGATTACTCCAGCTGGAACAACGCCATCGCGTCGCTCGCGGGCCAAAACCAGCCGGGCAACACCGCCAAACTCACCATCGACTCCCGCATCCAGACGGCTGCCGAACAGGCTCTCAAGGGCTTTAAGGGCGCCGTTGTGGTCATGGACCCGCGCACTGGCGCGGTGCTCGCATGTGCCAGCTCGCCCACCTACGACAACACCAACATCGACGCCCTGCTGCAATCGGGTGGCGGTGAGGACGGTTCTATGTACGACCGCGCCATGGACGCCCTCTATACTCCGGGCTCCACGTTTAAGGTCGTCACGCTTTCGGCGGCGCTCGAGTCCGGTGCAGCGACGCTCGACACCACCTATAGCGCTCCGGCCGAGATGGAGATCGGCGGCGCTGCCGTCACCAATGCCGACGACATCGGCTACGGCACCATCTCGCTCCGCCGCGCGTTTGCCGTGTCGTCCAACGTCGCCTACGGCCAGCTGGCCCGCGACCTCGGCGCCGAGACGCTCGTCAACCAGGCGAACGCCTTTGGGTTTGGCCAGTCGCTCGGCCAAGACTTCTCCACCACGCCCTCCATCATGCCCGACCCGTCGGTGATGACGGAATGGGAGCTCGCCTGGGCCGGCGCCGGCCAGCCCGTCGGCATGGACCACACGCCGGGTCCGCAGACCACCGTCATGCAGAACGCCGTTATCGCGGCGGCCATCGCCAACAGCGGCGTCGTCATGGACCCGTTCTTCGTTGCCCAGGTGCTCGCCCCAGACGGAACCGTGGTCAAGACCACGCAGTCCCGCTCACTGGGCCAGGCCGTCAGCGCCACCACGGCCGAACAGGTCAAACAGGCCATGCTCGACGTCGTTCAATCCGGCACCGGCACCGATGCCCAGATTCCGGGCGTCAAGGTTGCCGGCAAGACCGGCTCTGCCGAGATCGTCGGCACCAAGGTCAACTCGATGTTCGTCGGTTTTGCGCCTTACGATTCACCCACGGTCGCCATCTCGGTAGCCTTGGAGGATTACGACAAGCACGACGTCGAGGCGGCAAAGATCGCCGGCATCGTCCTGACCGCGGCGCTTGCCGCCCAGGGAGCGTGATGCCCGTGATTGATGCGCAAGCATGGGGCGTGCCGCGGCCGATAACACTAGCGGCAATGCGCCACACGGCCCCAGCGGCCTCAAATTTGGTACTACACACATCGTTGAGCGAATAGTCATGTTAGGAGCAGGAATGGAACAGAGGGTCCTCGGGGGAAGATACCTCCTCAAGGATAAGGTAGGGACAGGCGGCATGGCGACCGTCTACCGTGCACAGGACCAGGTCCTCGACCGCACGGTAGCTATCAAAATCATGCTGCCGCAATATGCCGGCGACGCCACCTTTGCTGCACGCTTTAAGCAGGAGGCCCAGGCAGCCGCCGGCCTCTCCTCCCCCTATATCGTCGGCGTCTACGATTGGGGCAAGGACGGCGACACCTATTACATCGTCATGGAATACCTGCGCGGCACCGACCTTAAGAGCGGCATCAAGAGCCACGGCGCCCTTGATCCCAAAAAGGTCGCTCAGATCGGCTCGCAGATCAGCTCCGCACTTTCGGTCGCCCACAAGCACGAGATCATCCACCGCGATATTAAGCCGCAGAACATCATGGTGCTGCCCGACGGCAACATCAAGGTCATGGACTTTGGCATCGCGCGCGCCAAGAACAGCCACCTTACGCAGGACAACAACGTTTTGGGCACCGCCCACTACGTAAGCCCCGAGCAGACCCGCGGGCAGGATCTAGGCCCCACCTCGGACATTTACTCGCTGGGCGTCGTGATGTACGAGTGCGCCACCGGCCGCGTGCCTTTCGACGGCGACGATGCCATCTCGGTCGCACTCAAGCAGGTCAACGAGCTGCCCGTGCCGCCGAGCCAGATCAACTCCGGTGTCGATGCCGATCTTGAGCGCATTATCCTCAAGTGCATGGAAAAAGATCCGGCTAACCGTTTCCAGACGGCCGACGAGCTGCGTCAGGTGCTCAACAGCTACCTGTCTGGTCGCGCCGTCAACGTGCCGGAGCCTACGCGCGTTATCGGCGCCGTTGGCGACCTGGGTGCCACCAAGACCCGAGAGCTATCCGACCAGACGCGCGCCATGGTACGCCCCGTCTCGGGCGTGAGCGGACAAAATAACGCTCGCAGCTCCGTCTCGGGTTCAACCGGCTCTTACGCCACCGAGCAGCCCAAATCCAACAAGAACAAGATCATCGCCGCCGTAGTTGCTGCGGTAGCCGTAATCGGCGTCATCGTGGCCTTTGCCACCGGACTCTTTGGCGGCGAGCAGGTCCCGGTTCCCGATGTGTTGGGTAAGGACCAGGAGACCGCCGTCGAACTGATTAAGGATGCCGGCCTTGACGTCGGAACCATTGACCAGAGCTACAACGACGACGTCGACGAGGGAAAGGTTGTCGAGCAGACTCCTAACGGTCACACCAAGAAGCCCAAGGGCACCAAGGTGAATCTGGTAATCTCCAAGGGTCCCAAGCCCTCCGAGAAGGTTGATGTCCCGCAGCTCGTTGGTCTGACCAAGGACCAGGCAGAGGCGGCGCTGGCAAGCGTCGGCCTTAAGGGCAATGCCACCGAGGAAGCCAACGAGGCCGAAAAGGGCGAAGTCTTTGAACAGGGCACCGATGCGGGCAAGGAAGTCGAGAAGGGCACGACCATTTCGTACAAAGTCTCGAGTGGACCCGACACCACCTCCGTTCCCGATCTGACCGACATGACCGAGGCTCAGGCACGCAACGCCCTCGATATGGCCGGCTTCGGCGTCGATGTGACCTACCAGGAGAACGATTCCGTCACCGAGGGCACCGTCATTAGCTGGAACCCCAGCGGTAAGCAAAAGCCCGGCGCCACGATTACCGTCGTCATCGCCAAGAAGTCCGGCAAGGCAAACGTTCCGGGCAACCTGTACGGCAAGAGTATCTCCTCCGCCGTCACCGCGCTCAACAACGCCGGATTCTACAACATCGCATTCTGCGATCAGAACGGCAACCCCGTGAGTGGTAACGAAAACGCCACCGTGACGGGCGTCTCCCCCACTGGCAAGCAGTCCACCGACAGCACGATCACGCTGACGGTTTCGATTTCTGGCTCTGGCACCGATTCAGGCGACGATTCCGGCACGACCAACTAGTCATCGAGACATTGCCCACAGCAGCTGATGCCACAAACATATTCGCTCACAGGCGCCCGCTTGCTCCCCCAGCAAGCGGGCGCTTTCTTTATCCGAAGCAGTGAAAACTACGGTATGCCTTTAAACCAGAAGAGCCCGGTACCGCAGTGGTACCGGGCTCGATATTGCTCTGGTGCCCCCAGGCGGATTCGAAAACTCCCCCGCGGGGAAATCGGTGACGCGGGTGTCGACGGCCCGAATCCGGCGAGCGCGACATGGCCTGCAGGGGACTGACCGAGCACTCGGAGAGCGCCGGTTGAGCCGACGCCGAGAAGACGCGATCGACAGGGGGCGTCGCACGACGGCGCTCGGCGACCCGGCGCGAGAGGCCCCCGCCCGGCGACCACGGAGGAGCGATGGCGACTACTGGAAGCCATCGAGCGAAGCCGCTCGGCGAACGGGGCCGGTGTGAGCGGAGGCGGACGAAACGCGGCCCCGGGGAGCGTTGCCAGGGAGCCGCAGCGAGAGCGGCGCCATGCGTCGCGGGCCCCGCCCATAAGCGGGACCCATCAGCCGCGAGGCCAATTGTTATGGCGGTCCTACGATGGAAGCCGGTCTAGAAGTCTATCGTCCCCGCAACGTCCTCGACGTTCTTTCGATAGGCTGACCGAGCAGCCTCTTCGCGAGCTTGGCGTTTCCGTTCCCTCTCAAGATATTCGGCCTCAAGTTTGTTAGCTTCTTCCACGCACAAGACGAGGGTGTCACGGTGATAGTCCCTAACTTCTTCGACGGTGGTCCCATTAAGGATTATTTCGTCGCCGACGACCGATGCGATATGGGGCCTATGCATGGTGGTAAATCTTGGCGGCAAGTCCCAGGACTTCAAGAAGAGCTCGCGCCACAGAGAGCTGGGGCGTCTCGACAATCGGAATGGCACTTCGTACAGGGCACTCCCCCTCGTTCCATCGTTCCTCGGTTCTCCCACCTCATCGACCACAATACCGACAATTCTGATGGGCTCAGAGCCCTCGCCCTCTTCTTCGCGTTTTTTCGAAGATGTCTGAGCGATGCGGCGCTTGGGCGCAACCGACGGCTTCTTCTTGACCCCATAAAGGGTCGCAAGCAAATCGTTATAGCCACGAGACTCGACTCCATCGCCCAAGTCGACCGCCAATTTCCCCTTGAGGAAGGTCGGGAGACATTCCTCGACGCCCCCTTCCTTTATTACCGGGATAAACTTCCTCTCATTATGCCCAGAGAACAGTTCTCCGCTGATGATATGGCCCTCGTATCCAACCCCACCGATTCTCGCATCGGCCTTCTGCTTATATGCTGGGGTGCAGACAATAAGAACATAGTCCGATGATCTGACCGACTGCTCCATGAACTGAGGCAACCTGTCACCCAGTTCGAGATCATATTGGTCCAGGACTGCATCGATCCCGTCCGACAGAAGGCGGTTGGCCAGCGCCTTTACCCATTCGAGGTGTTCTTCGCTTTCCCATGCGTAGGATATGAAAACCTTAGTCAACATGACCCCCAAAGACTAGTCCGTAATCTACAGCCGCTCATATGCCCTCTTCACGAACTCACCCATTAGCCTCCTGCGCTGACCGAGGAAGTCCTCGTAATCAAGCTCTTCGAACCCGAGGGGCAGGGCGTGTTCCTCGCAGTTGCGGCGGTATTCGTCCTCGCCCAGGGCTTCACGGTACCTCCTGACGTACTCGCTCGGCGCGTCATCCGAGATGTAGATGTTGTTCTGGTAGTCAACGAGGGTGAAGTTACCTCGGTTGCTGCGCTGCGAAAGGTAACCCTTGGCCCTCAGGTAGTTATCTGGGAACAGATGGTGCTTGTCCAGGGCCTTCTTGGAGCCCGACGAACCGGTAAGCAGCAGCTGAGAAAGAGGGGCCGTGCTGAACAGTGCCTTGGCACCGAGCACAACCTGAGCCGCGACGAAGCCCCACCAGGTCGGACCCGTCGCCTCGTTTGCATCAAGGGAGCTGGGCAGCGTAATGGAGAAATAATCGTCCGTCATGATGGCGGCAAGCCTACGGTCGAAGTACGCCTGAAACTCGTCGGCAGTATCAAGGCGCGAGACGTCGTTAAGCTGCTGCTCGAACTCGGATTCGAAGGACCCCACATAGAGCCCCGTTATGGCTGCGGCGAAATACCAGCGCCGCACGAGCCCGCGCACAGCCAGTGGCTCCATGTCGAACTCATAGCGCCCGATAAGGTAGAACGCATAGCAGAACATGAGCGCGTTGCCCGACCCCACCTGGTCGGAGCAGACGTAGCCCGCCTCCGCCAGCGTGTTGATGAAGGCGTGCCAGTTGTTCAAGTCAAGCACGAGATCGAGAGCACGACCGAACGTGGCAAAGTTCTCGGCCCTCGTCTCGGGCGTCGTTTCCTTTGTCTTGAGATCTCGCCCGCGAAGAATCTGGTAGGCATAACGCAGGCGACCCCTCTTGAACCCCACGCCCACCGTGGCGCGAATGATATGCGTCGGCGAGACGGTCATGAGCGGGTTGTACGAGGTGCCCTTTGCGGGCGCATGGCTCATGGCGCAGAACTCCTCTATGCGCTCCCTCATGGCAGGTTCGTAGACCGAAAGCAGGGTCATGATGAAGTCATCCTGCTTAAGCGCCTGCCCTTGCGAGTTCACACGCACAAAGATGTCCGATACGGTCTCCTCGTCCGCCGATTCGGAAATCTCCAGCGTCGGCAGAAGATAACGCTCAAGCCCGAGCAATGCGTTGAGCCCACTCTCGACGGCATCCTCGCCGCCATCGTCGAGCTCGGGTTCGCCCTTTTTGGCATTCGCCTCGTTAAGGCGTTTGATGAACGCTCTGCGATAGGCGCTCAGCTTGTTGTCGTGGTTCGCTGCAAAAGCCTCGGATACGTCCGGCACATAGTGCGAATCCCTCTCGGTCGAGGCGTCGGCATTCTTGAATGAGCGTGCGATGGGGTCGTAGGCGATCTTCACCGTACGCTCCCTGAAGTTCTTGTCTCGCACGGGTACGCCGTACAGAGAGCTCAAGAGGGCAGTGAGCCTCTGCTGCCCGTCGATGACAAGGGACTTGGGAACGGCATACACCTTTTGGTTCGAGCCTATGGCAGACTTCTTGCCCGCATTATCGCTCGGAGAGTCCCACAACATCACATAGCCGATAGGGTATCCGCGGAGCATGGAATCAAGCAAATCACGGACCTTTTCGTTTCCCCACACGAAGGGTCGTTGCAGATCGGGCAGGCCGATCTTGCCCGTCTGAACATCCTTCAGGATGTTACCAACCTCTAGCGATATGGGGGTATAGATGGAGTTAGGCATTGGCGGTATTCCTATCTCTACATTTGTATAACTCGTCGCTCAATTCTTGATTTCTGTCGATGAAGGAGCAGAGCAGCTCACGGTCAATCTGGTATTGATAGTTGGGGCGTTCTTCGTCCTTGGCCTTAACCTTCGTTCGGAGCTCCTGTCGCCCATCATGCGTCACCGGAAAACTGTGAATGATTCTGTTCCTCTCATTTCCAAGATCACAGAGCAGTTCCAGGATTCTTACATCCTCTTCGTTCACAAGCCATTTCTTTCCTTCGTCCTTGAGCCGCCCCGTCGTCATGTCGGTAAGCTCATACCAATTGGGAGCCCCGGCGTGCATAAGATTCTCTACAAAGAAGGAGACGTTCGAGTTGAATACGTATACCGCCTCCCCAAGAAGGGTCAGGTATTCCTCGTCAGGCAGGGAGAAACGCGTGGGGTGGATCATTCGCTATCACCGACCTTCTTGGCGTACAGGTTGAAGAGATGGGCGACTATCTTCTCCTCGTCCCCACCGAAGTCGACGCCATAGGCGGCTTCGACGGCGGCGTCGAGCGCCTCGTGCGCTGCCATCAGCTCGGGGAAGAACGTCTCGTTCTTGGGATCGTACATGTCCGCGAGCGTTGCACCTTCTTGAGCATCCCGGGCGTCGAGCACGGCTTGGGCGCAACGCTCGACTTCCTCGCGTTGGGATTCCGTGGGCTCGGGCCAGACGAAGTTGTTGTAGACGATGCCTCCCGAGTAGCGGTAATCAGATTTGAGACGACCTGCAACCGTGCGCATCCATGCATTGTGAAACTGAGACTGAAGCACGCCAAAGTGATAGAGGGAGGCGTTAGGGATAAGGAACACCAGGTCACTGCAGAGCGTCTCTGGACCCACGAAACCCATAGGGATATAACGCCTACGCTCGGATGATACCTTGGGGACCACGATCGAGTTCCCCTTCGGCATATTTTCAACGTGAAAATGAGCTGGTCTGTCTGCGAGCTTTCGAGTTGGCACGCTTTTACTAGCCAAACGATATTCGCGAACAGCCTCGATGCGCTCACGACAGCGGGGAAGCTCCTTCAACTCCGCAAAGGTAGCGTCTCCAAGATAGAGACACCAGCGGCTTTCACCATGCAGGAATTCCCTGGAACCAATCCACCTGTGAAAGTACGACTCGGCTCCTGGTTCTTTATTTAGGAAATCAGTCTTCTCCTCATCGGCGAACAGGTAGAAGCCGCCGTCAATGGGCTTGTTTCCAATTCCGATTTTGGGAACATCACAAATAGGCTTATTCCGATTCCAAATAAATGCGTCTGGAGCATCGGAAAGGTATGCATTGATGCTCTTCGCGGCTTTCTTAACTTCAGCCGTATCGGGCGTGCCGTGGACATACAGTCTCTTCTCGCAGTTCTCCCGCGAGAAGCCCACGATGACGCAGAACACGTGGGCCTTATCCGCCGCCTCGTTGTCCCAACGGAACGTGTTGTGAGCGAAGTCGATGTGGATACCCAGGTCGTGCAGGGGTTTCCAGAGGTTGGCGACCTGCTCGCTCTGACATATCGAGTTGGTAGAGACCAGGGCGCAGCGCGTACGCTTTCCCTGCGTGAACCTCGCGGCCTTCATGTACCAGGCCCCGCAGTAGTCGATGTTGCCTGCGTTCTTCGCTCCGTCGAAGACCTCAAGAAGCTCTACCTTCTGCTCCTTGGACTGGTTGCGAGCACCCAGGAACGGCGGGTTGCCTACAAGATAAGTAAGGTCATCGGGGAACACCTCGGACCAATCGGTCTTGAGGGCGTTGCCCTCATGAAGGTTGCTGAGGCTCCTGAGCGGCAGGAAGTCGAAGTCGTAGCCGACATATATCTCCTGCGTCTTACGCAGCATCTGCTCCTCGGTGATCCACAGGGCAGTCTTTGCGACCGAGACGGCGAAATCGTTTATCTCGATGCCATACAGCTGGTCGAGGGAGACGCGGACGGGACTGCCCTGCGCAATGACGAGGGACGTCTGCCCCGCGTTGCCGGTCTCCTCGCTGAGCTCGTCTTCGATGATTCGGTTCTCGATGGTGCGCAGCTGCCGGTACGCCTCGGTAAGGAAGTTGCCCGAGCCGCATGCCGGGTCGCCGATGGTGATGGAGGCCACCTTGTCGTGCAGCCTCGCCAGGGTCTGCTTGCGCTTGGCAGCTGTCCTCTCACCCTCGGCCTCGTGCAGTTCATCCCACAGCTCGTCGAGGAAGAGCGGCCTGAGGCAGCGCTCAATGTTCTCGACGCTCGTATAGTGCATGCCCCCGGCGTGGCGCGTCTCGGGGTTCAGTGTGCCCTCGAACACGCCGCCGAAGATGACGCCCGAAATCTCGTGCCAGTCGAAGTCCTGGGACGCGTCGGTGATGGCCTCGAGGATCTCCGGGGTCATCTGCGGGACGATGATGGAGGAGTCGGCGAACAGACCGCCGTTCACGTAGGGGAAGGCTGTGAGGTCGTCGTCCATGTACTCGTCCCTCTGCTCTAGAGGCGTGTCGATTGTCTCAAACAATTCGACCAGTTTGCGGCGGAGCTTCGCGGGGTCCCCCTCGCAGTACCTGCCGAACGCCTGATGCGATTGCAGGAGGTCGGCGTCCTCGGCGTAGAGCAGGAAGATGATTCGGGTGATGAGCACGTTGAGGGAGCGCTGCTCCTCTTTTGCCCGCTCGTCCCTCTCCTCAATGTGGTGGTACTGCTTGGCGAGGGCATCGTAGAGCCTGGAGACGTAGGCCCCGGCCTCGACGGAGAGCTGCTGCTCCTTATGCAGGCGGCTCGTCTCGTTAGAGGTCAGGAAAGACAGGAGATACAGGCTGTCCTGGAGCTCTTCGAGGGAGAACTCTTGCACGGTGTCCTCGGGCCGCTCGTTGTCGAGGTCGTAGAGGCGGAAGGTCCCGAAGTTGCACGTCATCACCCAGCGGGGGCGCTCGGAGTACGGCAGGTGCCGCGCGTACCACATGGCCTGCTGGAGCGGCGTCTCCATGCCGCCGTTCCTGGGTTCGGGCTTGTCGAGGTCGATGCCCCACGACTTCTGCTCGCACAGGAAGTTGTGGTCGGAGACGAACACGTCGATGCGACGGCCTCTCACCTTCCGCTCGAAGTCGACGAAACTGTCTATGGTGTTGGACGGGATGCCCAGGACGTTGATGAGCAGGTCGACCCAGAACTTCTGCGTATCCTGCTGCTCGTTGTTGGAGCCTGCGGGGATGGCACCGAGGCGCTTCTTCCACCGTTTGACGAACTCCTTTGCCTCCTTCTTGCTGGCAGGCATACCGGACCTCCTGCGTCGTTGTCTCTTCCGGACAATTTTAAGGCGTAAGGGCAGTACTGCGAACGGAAGAGGCGAGTTTTCAAAGGCCCACGGCATCGGAGGATCCCGAATGAAACCCGAAAACGCCGGGGCCGCTGGAGACTCGCCCATACCGCTGCGATGTCACCCAAGATTCTCAAGGCCTTCCATGGCCGAAAGGCTTCTTATAAGCCTGTAGGCAGTGGGAAGCCTTGAGAACCGGACATTTGTGTGAAAATTCGGAGTGAAATATGGAGATGAGCTGTTGTCGTCATGGGGCTTTCTTGCACCCCTCTACCGTCCACTTCGCTCTATCTATCCAAAAACAGGTCAGACAATTTTTACCATCTGACCTGCTGTTTTTCTGGTGCCCCCGGGCGGATTCGAAAACTCCCCCGCGGGGAAATTGGTGACGCGGGTGTCGACGGCCCGAATCCGGCCTTTAGACCAGAAGAGCCCGGCACCGTAGCAGTACCGGGCTCGATGTTCCTCTGGTGCCCCCGGGCGGATTCGAACCGTCGACACCCGCTTTAGGAGAGCGGTGCTCTATCCCCTGAGCTACGGAGGCATGTTGTACTAGTGTAGCAGATTTACTGCATCGCCATACGTCGCATGACTAGACTTCGAAGTTGCGGTGGAATAGTTCCTGTCTGAAGCATCTAAAGCCGTATTTAGGAACTATTTCACCGCAACTTATGAGGAGCTAGTTGCCTTTGTGGAAGAGGTTTTTGATAACGGAGGGGATGCTCTTGGCGCCCTTGGCCGTCACATCGATAAAGTCGGGCGAACGCACGAGTTTATCCTCGTCGACGTACTTGCGAACTGCACGAAGCGTCTCTTTGTCGTCGCGCGTCGAAAACGTAAAATGGCCGTTATCCTTGGTAAAGATAGCAAAACGCGTGATCTTCTTAGTGCCGCGCAAAACCTCGGCGGCAATATAGTCGACCTCGTCCCACGGAATTTGAATAAAATCCTCGGGATTGCGCTCGTTGTAATACTCGAACGCCTTATTGCCCACCATCACGTTACCGTGGCTGGTAAGCCCCATCAGGCAGGTTGCCGGTGTTGCCAGATCGACCGTGCTGTTCTGAGATTGCGCCATGCGCGCCTCGCCCTCCAAATAAAACAATCGGACCGCATCCAGTGTACCCACCGGGTGCGGTCCGTTTCAATGGCTCAAAAGCCCTTGCCTAGCAACTCTCGGTCTTAAGCCGAAGCGCGCTTACATGAAGCCGCAAACGCGACCGATGATACCGACGGCGAAGAGAGCCAGAATGATGACAATCGGGCTGACCTTCTTCTTGAGCAGCTTGCAGACGAACAGCGTCAGGCACACGGCAGCAAGGCCGGGGATGAGCTGATCGAGGTTAGCCTGAAGCGTGGTGACCTTCACCTGATCAAGAGCGGTAGCACCGACGGAGTTGTACATCGTCAGCGCTTCCTTGATGCCCTCGGCACCGGAAGGCAGGTTAGCCCAGTCAATGAAGGCGCCGGCAGACTGCGTGACCTTGGAGACGACCGGGGTGAAGGAGATGGACACCCAGCGCTCGACCAGGGCGCCGATGATGAACATACCCAGGATGGAAGCGCCCTCGGTAACCTTGCCCATCAGACCGCCGGAGAGGTCCTTGGCGATGGAGGAGCCGACCTTATAGCCAAACTCCTGTGTGTACCACAGGAAGGCGTAACGGATGATGTTCCACGCGAAGAAGAACAGCAGCGGACCGGCGATGCTGCCGGACAGGGCCAGGGAAGCGCCCAGAGCGCCCAGGATCGGGCGAAGGGTGAACCAGAAGGCGGGGTCGCCGACGCCGGCGAGCGGGCCCATCATACCGACCTTGACGCCCTGAATGGCGACGTCATCGATCGGTGCACCGTTGGCGCGCTCCTCCTCGAGAGCGAGGGTAACGCCAATGACGGGGGCGGAAACATAGGGATGGGTGTTATAGAACTCCAGGTGGCGCTTAAGCGCGGAAATCTGGTCGTCCTTGCTGGTGTAGAGCTTCTTGATCGCAGGGATCATTGCGAAGCACCAGCCGCCATTCTGCATACGCTCGTAGTTCCACGAGCCCTGAAGGAACTGATGACGGAAGCAAACCTTCTTGCGGTCAGCCTTGGTGAGCTGAATCTTGTTCTCTGCCATATGTATCACTCCCCTCCTACTCGTAATCGTTCAGAATGTCGCCGAGCGGGTCACCGGAGCCGCCGCCCATGCCGCCACCCTGCTTGGCCAGATCCTTGAGGCCAAGGTAGATGAGGGCAAGGGAGATGCCGATGAGGCCAAGAGCGATCAGCGTGAGCTGAGGGATGGCAGCAAGGACAAAGCCGAGGATGAAGAACGGCCAGGTCTCCTTGGTGGCCATCATGTTGATGACCATGGCGTAACCGACGGAAGCGACCATGCCGCCGCCGACAGCCATGCCGCCGGACAGCCAGTCGGGCATAGCGTTAAGCGCGTTGGTAACTGCCTCGGCCGGGATGATGCACAGAAGTACTGCCGGGATGGCGATACGAAGGCCCTGCATGAGGATGGCGGCGTACTGCCAGCGCTCGATGCCGGAGAAGTCGCCCTTCTCGGCGCAACCGTCCATGGCGTGAGCGATAGCGGTAGCCAGGGTACGGCAGATCATGGTCAGGAACAGACCAGCGACCGACAGCGGGACGGCGACGGCGATGGCGGCGGTAACGGCCTTGGCCGAATCGGTAGCGCCACCGTTGAGGGCGAGCACCATGATGATCGAAGAAGCGACCGAGGCCAGAGCGGCGTCAGGTGCGACGGCGGCGCCGACGTTAGCCCAGCCAAGGGCCATCATCTGGAGCGAACCGCCCAGGAGGATGCCCTCCTGAAGGTGACCGGTTACGAGACCGATAAGCGTGCATGCCACGAGCGGCTGATGGAACTGGAACTCATCCAGAATGCCTTCCATACCGGCAAGCAACGCGACAATCGCAACAAGCAGAATAGTGATTGCAGACATGTATCGGACCCTCCTTTACTATGCTTGAGCGGCCAGTTCGGCCTTAGCTTTCTTCAACATGGCGTCGAGATCCTCGGAGGAATCCGAAGGAACCTTGCGGACCTCGAACTTGACGCCCTTGGCCTTGAGGGCCTCGAGAGTCTTAACGTCGTCATCGCCCATAGCGACGGCGTTGGTGACGACGACCTTGCCCTTGGAGTGAGCCATGGAACCGATGTTGACTTCCTTGATGTCGACGCCGGCCTCGATAGCCTTGAGCAGATCCTGCGGGTTCTCAAAGAGCAGCATGGCCTTGGTGTCACCAAAGCGCGTGTCCTTGACAACCTCGGCCATCTTCTTGATGGGCACGACGTTGGCATGGACTCCCGGAGGGGCAGCCTGCTCGATCATGGTCTTGCGGAGCTCGTCGTGAGCAACGCCGTCGGAAACCACGATGATGCGGTTGGGGTTGATCTGCTTGGTCCACGTGGTGGCCACCTGACCATGCAGCAGACGGGTGTCGATACGGACGTGGGCGATCTTGATGTGCCCATCGCCGATGACCGTTCCCGGAGGGATGGCGCCTGCAGGAGCAGCGGCGGCCGTGGCCGGCTTCTTCTCCTCGGGCTCCAGAGACTCGGGCTTGACGCGCACGCCAGCCTTAGCCTCAGTCACGAGATGTTTTGCGATCGCATGTGCAGTGTTCTTTGCGTCAAAGCGCTGCGAATATGCCTCGATGAGCATAGGCAGGTTGACACCGGTGACGATAGCCCAGGAATCGTGGCCCTCGATGAGACCGCTGATCTGGTTGAACGGCGTGCCGCCCCACAGATCAACGAGGAAGAGCACCTGCTCCTGGTCCTCGAAGGAAGCGATTGCTTCCTCGACCTTGGCACGGAAGTCGTCGGGGCCCATGCTCGGCTCGAGCGAGACCACGGCCACAGACGGCTGATCGCCAAAGACCATCGAGCCCGTCTGCTTGATTCCGGCTGCCAAGTCCCCGTGGCTAGCAAGAACAATACTTACCATCACATAACCTCCTCTTTGTCTACGTATTTCCTACACGACATGAAAGGAGTATACCTGTTCGTCCTGTAAAATTATAGAGAAAAATGCGAATGATTGGATAATTTGTTTAAACGTCTAGGTTTGTTACAAGTTGATTACGTTACTGCTTTTTGACGGATTACACGCCATGGCGTCACTTATCAAGCCATTCATTTTACAGATACAAGCAGGCTGGTCATTAATATCGATTTTAGGCAAGCGCAAATGCGCTTGTACTGCAGTTATTTTGTTTAAACAGACATAACTTGACTATTAGCGTGACTTGTGCACTAACGTAAGTAGTCATTGGGGACGTTCTTAAACGACTAGTCAAACAAGAACGTCCCCAACGACTAGGGGCTAGACGATGTGGAGGGGGTTGGCAGCGTCGACGGCATCGGGGGCGTCGGAGAGGCCGTCGGGAGCAGCATCTGCCGGGTCCTCGTCGGGGGTCTCAATCTGCTTGATCATGACCTCCTGGCCCTGCAGCAGGTATGTCTCGCCGCTACCGCAATGGGGGCAGATCTTGCCGTGCTCGACCGTCGCATAGTCGCGGCCGCACGCCTCGCAATGCGTCACGGCCTCGACAGGCTCCACGATAAGCTCCGCGCCCTCGGTGATAGGCTTTTTATCTGCCGCCCAGCGCCAAGCGTCGAGCAGCAAGTCGGGAACGACGCCCGAGACCTCGCCCAGCAGCAGCGTGACGCTCGAAACGCGACTCACGCCATTGGCGCGCGCCACGTTCTCGACATCGCGAATAATGTGATAGACGATTCCCAATTCATGCAAGGCGAAAACCCTTCTGCAGCGGTTGATACGATGTCAATCCATATATCAGCGAGCGGCGATCCAGGTGCCCCAGGTTGCCCCGAAACAAGGCATCCGCTGGGCTTTTGCCCGCGGCGCCGCAGTTGAGGGGCAGGATGGGGTATCTGGGCGCCGCGCAGCGTCGGCAGTGCCGCCGTTCGTTAGAACGGCGGAACCTCATTACTTCTTCCCGAATTTGATCTTGATGGCACGCTTGAGCGCGTACTTGCCCAAGCTGGGGAGCTTTTGTTCGTATTTGACCATCGTGGAGCACTCGGGGCGGTCGCGATCCAGGTGGATGGCGTCGAACGCGCACTTGGTAGTGCACAGACCGCAGCCGATACACTTGTTGGGGTCGACGATCGAGGCACCGCAACCCAGGCAGCGGGCGGTCTCGGCGCGTACCTGCTCCTCGGTAAAGGTCTCGACGTACTCGCTAAAGGGCGCGGCCTTCTCGCGCTCGCGGTCGACATGTGCCACCTCGCGCCTCGCGTTGTCGTAGCTCTCGATAACGACATCGTCGCGGTCGAGCGCGATGTAGCGGCGCTGGTTGCGGCCGATGGTGAGCGTGGAGCCCGGTTGCACAAAGCGGTGGATGGACACGGCGGCCTCGTGACCGGCAGCGATGGCGTTGATGGCAAAGCTCGGACCGGTGTAGACGTCGCCGCCCACAAAGATGTCGGGCTCAGCGGTCTGGTAGGTCTGAGGATCGGCAAGGGCACCCTGGCCGCGGCCAAGCTCCACCTTGGAGCCAGCCAGCAGGTCGCCCCACACGATGGACTGACCGATCGACATGACCACGCGGTCGGCGTCGACACGACGCAGGTCGTTCTCGTCGTACTCGGGCGCAAAACGGCCCTCGTCGTCAAAGACACGCGTGCAGCGCTTGAAGGTGATACCGCACACACGACCGGCCTCGTCCAGATGGACCTCCTTGGGGCCCCAGCCGCAGCTGATGTGGGCGCCGTCCTCAACGGCCTCGCGACGCTCCTCCTCGCTGGCGGGCATCTGGGCCTCGCTCTCCAGGCAGAATATCTCAACGTGCTCGGAACCCAGACGGCAGGCGTTGCGCGCGACGTCGATAGCCACGTTGCCGCCGCCCACCACGATGGTGCGGCCGGACAGCGCGTCGATCTTGCCACTGTTGACCTTGCGCAAAAAGTCGACGGCCACGGTCACGTCCTCGGCATCCTCGCCCGGAATACCGGCGAGGCGGCCGCCCTGGCAGCCAATGGCAACATAAAAGGCCTTAAAGCCCTGCTCGCGCAGCTCGTCGAGCGTCACATCGCGACCGACCTCCACGCCATAGCGGAACTCGGCGCCCATCAGGCGAATGACCTCGACCTCGGCCTCGATAACATCCTTCTGCAGCTTAAAGCTGGGAATGCCATAGGTGAGCATGCCGCCCGGGCGCTCATTCTTCTCGAACACGACGGGCTTGTAGCCCTTCTCGGCCAGGTAGAAAGCGCAGGACAGGCCGGCCGGACCGGCACCGATGATGGCGATCTTCTGGTCGAAGCCGCCGGCACGCGTCGGGGTCACCACAGGTGGGACATAGCGGGTCGCGGCATCCAGATCGCGCTGGGCGATAAACTTCTTGACCTCGTCGATGGCCACGGCCTCGTCCACGCGACCGCGGGTGCAGGCATCCTCGCAGCGGCGATTGCACACACGGCCGCAGATAGCGGGCAGCGGGTTCTCGCGCTTGATGAGCGCTAGCGCCTCGTCATAGCGGCCCTGCGCCGCGAGCTTCAGATAGCCCTGAACGGCAATGTGCGCGGGGCAGGCCGTCTTGCAGGGCGCGGTGCCGGAATCGTGTGTCTCGATGCGGTTGTCGTTGCGGTAGTTGGGCGACCACTTGGTGTGGTCCCACTTGGTGGCATCGGGCAGCTCCTGGCGCGGATACTCGGGCACCTGTCCGCCGGCCTTTTTGCTGCAGAGCTTCTGGCCGAGCTTGACGGCACCGGCCGGGCACACCTCAACGCAGCGACCGCAGGCTACGCACTTGTCCTTCTCGACCTTGGCGACATAGGCCGAGCGCGACAGGTTGGGCGTGTTGAACAGCTGAGAGGTGCGCAGGGCATAGCACACGTTGACGTTGCAGTTGCAGATGGCGAAGATCTTGTTCTCGCCGTCGATATTGGTGATCTGGTGCACAAAGCCGTTGTCCTCGGCCTGGCGCAAGATGTCATAGACCTCCTCACGCGTCACATAATGGCCGCGGTCGGTCTCAACCACATAGTCGGCCATATCGCCCACGGCAATGCACCAGTCGGCGGGGTCGTCGGCGCAGCCCTCGCCCATCACACGACGGCTCGCGCGGCAGCTGCAGGTGCTGGCGGCATATTTGCCCTCGTATTTGTCGAGCCAATGCTCGATATGCTCGATCGGCACCGAGGTGCTCGAAGCATCGATAGCCTTCTCGACCGGAATGACGTGCATGCCGATGCCGGCGCCTCCGGGCGGCACCATCGGCGTGGCTTTGGACAGCGGCCCCTTGGACGCCTGCTCAAAGAACTTGGCATAGACCGGATGCTCCTCGAGCTGGCTCACGCGCATGTTGAGGAACTCGGCGGAACCCGGTACCAGCATGGGCAGCACCCACTGCTTGGCGCGCTCGGGATTTTCCCAGTTGTACTCGAGCAGACCCGTGTAGCTCATGTCGTCGAGCATCTTCTCGATCTGGGCCTCGGGCATGCCGGTGAGCTTGACCATCTCGGGCAGCGTATAGGGACGGCGCATCTTCATCTTGCAGAGCACTTCGGCCTGCTCGTCGGTTGCGGCCTCGGCAAACGACCAGTACTCGTAGCCCAGCAGCACGTCGCGATGCAGCAGACGGTTGGTGCAATGCTCGCACAGCTTGACAATGGCCTCGCGCGGATGTTCCGGCAGCGGCGGCACGAACTCCGAACCGATGTCGGGCTCGGTGTAGCTAATTCCCGGTCCGTTGAGAATCATGGTTGTCCCTTCTCTTGCCGCAGCCCGACGAGGCCGCAGCGCCCCTCTTTTTTGCAGGCCGGGCATGCCCCCATGCCGTTCACCCGCCATTGTTGACATTATGTCAAAAATAGTATTGACGAACCGTCAACACTATTCAAGACTATTAGGCGAACGGTCGGGCCCAAACGGATGAAAGGCGGCAAGCGCATGAGCGATAACGCAGCGAGCACCCCTGTGGCCGACGCCGTCCCCACGCCCGACAGCGCGGCAAAGCGCCTGACAGGTGACGAGCGCCGTCGCGAGATTCTCGCCGCCGTGCGCGCCGTGAGCTCCGAGCTGGGCGTGTCCCATCTATCCGTCTCGGCCGTGACCAAGCGAGCCGGCTGCACGCGCTCGCTGTTCTACCACTACTTCGTCGACATGGACGCCGCCGTCACCGCCGTCATGGACGAGGCAATCGACGGTTTTATCTCCGAGCTCGAGCAGTGGAATGCCAGCCGCATCGTCGGTGATATCGAGGGCGCACTCGACACCGTCGCCCCGCTCTTTAAGCGCCTGGTTGTGAGCGGCCACGAGCTGCCGAGCACGCTCACTTCGAGCAGCGGCGCGCTCTACGGCGGCTTTCTGCACAACGTGGTCCAGCGCGTGGCGCAATACATCTGCGACACCACCGTGGTGGACTTTGTCGCCCATCATGACCTGCGCATCGACCATGTCTACGAGACGTTTTACACCCTCATCATGGGGCTGTTGATGTACATCCGCACGCACCCCGATGTGCCCGACGAGACGGTTAAGGAGATTATCGCCTCGACACTCCACATCGAGGGCTACACCGCCAAGTATTCCGAGCGCAAGCCCAGGAACTGATGACATTTGGCCAAACTGCCCGCGACGGAAGAGGGGCCGCGGGCGTATGAAAGGAGAGCAGCATGCTGTTCGATGTTTGGGGTAGCGATACCCTTATCCACTGGGCCGGCTGGGCGATGGTCTTTATCGGCTTGATCGTACTCAACGAGGTCGGCCGCCGTACCAAGCTCGGCGCGGCCATCATCTTTGGCGTGGCTCCGCTGGCCATGACCATCTACTGCATCGCCATCGCCGTCGGCGTTTCGCAGGGTGCCGAGTGGGCGCTCACCAACCCCACCCATGTATACCAGAACAGCTGGTTCCATTACGCCAAGGTATACGCGGCGCTGGCCGGCTGCTGGGGCTTCATTGCCATTAAGTACCAGTGGGGCAAGATCGGCAAGGCGCATTGGTTCCGCGCATGGCCGTTTGTGATCGTCGCCATCAACATCTTGATTGCCGTCGTGTCCGACTTTGAGAGCGCCTATCACTTCTTTGTCCTGGGCGAGTCCACCTGGGTCACCTCCGAAGGTGCTACGCAGCTGGCCGGCTGGAACAACGTGTTCAACGGCATCGCGGGCATCATCAACATCTTCTGCATGACCGGTTGGTGGAGCGTCTACGCCTCCGAGGACAAGACCGACATGCTGTGGCCCGACATGACCTGGGTCTACATCATCGCCTACGATATCTGGAACTTCTGCTACACCTACAACTGCCTGCCCACCCACTCCTGGTTCTGCGGCTTTGCGCTGCTGCTGGCGCCCACCGTCGCCGCCTTTATCTGGAACAAGGGCGGCTGGATCCAGAACCGCGCCTTTACGCTGGCCATTTGGTGCATGTTTGCCCAGGTGTTCCCCTACTTCCAGGAGGAGTCCATCTTTGTGACGCACTCCACGCTCGACCCCGGCGCCGCCACCGCGGTCTCGATCGTCGCGCTGGTCGCCAACATCGCCGCGATCATCTACGTCGCCTACCGTGCCAAGAAGCTCGGCCGCAACCCCTACAAGCAGGATGTCTTTGAGGGCACCAGCGATTGGGAGAAGGCCACTGCCCGTCGCGCCAAGGTTGATTACGCGCACGCCGAGTAACGCGCCTGACGCAAACATCGCTTGAGCACGAAGCGGCATAGCCGGCTCCGCGCAACTCAACGCACTGCAGAGCCCCCGAAACGTGATTCGTTCGCGTTCCGGGGGCCTTTTGCTGCCGCGAGGATGCGGCTGAACGATACGCTCGGGTTAAATCGGATCTTATATTTCGCATGCGCTTTATATGGCTCCATTTTTGGGTACAGTGTTGAGCCGATATTGCATTGGGGGATATATGAGCGATGAGACACGTGGCCGCGAGGATGCGGCCCAGGATGCGGAAGCATGTGCCGAGGCCCTGGAAAGCCTTGACCGGATTGCGTTAGACGAGCTCTCGTTGAGCGATTTGGCCGTCGACGCGCAGGACGAGGTGCGCGAAGGCACTGAGGACGAAGGCAGCGACGCCAAAGACGCTTCTGACGAGGCCGAAGCCGAAGAGGACGATAGCAAGGACGACGTCCAGTCGGAATCCGCCTCGGGAGAAGAGACCGCCCTGCTTGGCAGCTTGCCTGCCGATGACTCGCTCACCCGCGAGCTTCCTGGCCTGGGTTCTGCGCCGGCCGTCGACGAGACCATCGCCATGGGCGATATTCCCCTGCCGTCCGTTCCCTCGGCACGCGAAGCCAAGGCTCGCCATCACAAGATGTCGCCCAAGCGACGCAATTTGATGGTTGCCGGCGTCGTTGCCGCCGCGCTCGTTGCCGGCGGCGCGGGCTATGCCGCTTGGAACGGATACCAACAAGAACAGGCCGCCGTCGCTGCCGTCAACGCCCACACCATGATGTCGGTGCAGATTGGCGTACATGCCGCAGGGCTCGACTGTTCCACCGGCTCCAAGATTCCCGTGCAGGTGAGCGGGCAAGACTCTGACGGCTCCTCCGTGAGCGAGACGCTCTATGTTGATGAGCACGGTCGCGGTATTAAGCTGCTGCCTGGCGACTATACGCTCTCCATCGCTGGGTCCCCCATCGCAGCTGACGGTACCATTTACACCGTGCCAACCACCAAGGCGCAGGTTAGCGTAAAGAGCGACGGGCAGGACCTGAGCGCTCAGGCATCCTTTAAGCTTAAGGTACCTTCGGCAGACACGGTGACCGACGACCAGATCGATGCCGCGGCCAAGTACGCCGAGGAGGGTGGCGCGAGCTCTGCCGCGGTCGCAAAGGTGCTCCAGCAGGCGGCAACCGCGCGCCGTGACGCCGCCGTCAATGCCATGAGTTCCCGCGAGGCGCAGGCGGCCCGCGACGCCGATGCCCGGCATAAGGCAACGAACCTGTATCAGCTCG
This sequence comes from Collinsella sp. LCP19S3_C9, assembly GCF_052121575.1. NCBI lineage: Bacteria > Bacillati > Actinomycetota > Coriobacteriia > Coriobacteriales > Coriobacteriaceae > Collinsella > Collinsella sp. LCP19S3_C9. Next base: position 7,114 of record NZ_JBQKDZ010000010.1, on the reverse strand, counting down.
ATATTCCCGTTGAGTGGTACGGCAAAGTCGCGACTTGGCAAAACGGCAATACGCTGTGCATCTATCTTGCCAGCGACAGCAATACGCCGATCGTGACGCTTGTCGCAGTGCGCGACGGCGAGAGCTTTACGCCCGATAAGGGTGATACGGTTTTGGGTGCGGCAAGCCTTGGCAACGGCTACACGGTCTACGCCAGCGGCCCCGTCTATCCGTATGTGGTGCCCCAGACCATCAACGGGCGCACGCAAGACCCCGTGTCGACCTACCCCATGGACACGGCCATCGATCTTGTCGAGCTTACAACCGGCAACCGCTATACCTATAGCCAGATCAAGAACGTACTGGTCGGCAAAGACGGCAAGGCCGACGCTGCCACCAAACTCGAGACCGACTACCTCGCTCAGATTCTGATGCCAAGCATTAAGGCCCAAGACTAGCCGGCCGTAGCGAGGGTAGCTAATTTGGGACGGGGCTTTTTTAGCTGCCCCGACCGTTAATCGACTAAGCCGGCACATTACCAGCCGGGGCAGCTAAAAAAGCCCCGTCCCAAATTAGCTACCCTGCAGGAGTTAGCGCCACGGGTCGGCTTCGAACATCGGCTCGCGCTCGGGGCGGCGATCGCTGTAGGGATCGTAGCCGTCGTCGTCCTCGTTCTCGGCACGGATGTAGGGGTCACGCGGCTTGGGTGCCGGCTTGGGCGCAGGCTTGGGTGCGGCGGGCGCTGACTCAGGCGCCGGTGCGTTCGTCTCGTTCTCGTCTTTCATCTGCATAGCTCCTTGCCATGTACTCATGTTCAACATCATCGATTGTCGCACGAAAAAGGGCGGCGGACCCAATTGGATCCGCCGCCCTTGGCGTTTAGAGACGTTTAGAGACGACTGGCAGATTTTAAGGCATGGCCCAACAATCTACTCGGCGTCGGGCACCTCGTAGGTGGCAGACGGCGTGTTATCGCACACGACGGTAAAGGCACCGTCCTTGTCGACGTCAACCGTCACCTGATCGCCCTCGCGCACCGTACCGTCGATGATAGCGGCGGCGATGGCGTCCACGACCTCGCGCTGCACCAGACGCTTGAGCGGACGGGCACCAAAGACCGGGTCCAGACCGCCCACGGCGAGCATCTGCTTGGCCGCCGGGGTGATGGCAAGCGTCATGCGCTCCTTGGCCAGACGTGCGCGGACGTCGGCGAGCTGAATATCGACGATCTTTTCGATCTGCGCCATGCCGAGCGGATGGAACACCACGATATCGTCGATACGGTTGAGGAACTCGGGACGGAAAGTCTGAGCCATGGCCGCGTCAACCTGATGGCGCATCTCCTCCTCGTCCTTGCCCGAAAGATCGGCGATGGCCTTGGAGCCCACGTTAGACGTCATGATGATGATCGTGTTCTTGAAGGACACCTGACGACCCTGACCATCGGTCAGACGACCGTCGTCGAGCACCTGCAGCAGCACGTTGAAGACATCCGGGTGAGCCTTCTCCATCTCGTCGAGCAAGATCACGGAGTACGGGCGACGGCGCACGGCCTCGGTGAGCTGTCCACCCTCGTCGTAGCCCACGTATCCCGGGGGCGCACCGATCAGACGCTGGACGCTGAACTTCTCCATGTACTCGGACATGTCGATACGCACGAGCGCGCGCTCGTCGTCGAACAGGCACTCGGCAAGTGCCTTGGCGAGCTCGGTCTTGCCCACGCCGGTGGGGCCCAGGAAGAAGAAGCTGCCGATGGGCTTGTCCGGATCGGAGAGGCCCGCACGGCTGCGGCGCACAGCCGCGGCGACGGCGGAGACGGCCTCGTCCTGGCCGATGACGCGCTTATGCAGCTCGCCTTCCAAGCCCTTCAGCTTGTCGAGCTCACCCTGCATCATCTTGGAGACGGGCACACCGGTCCAGGCGCTCACGACCTCGGCGATCTCGTCGGAGGTCACCTGCTCGTTGAGGCCTTCACCGTCCTGCTGCTTTTGTGCCTCGAGCGCGGCCTCGGAATCCTGAATCTGCTGCTGCAGACCCGGAATCACGGAGTAACGCAGCTCGGACGCACGGCCCAAGTCTCCGTTGCGCGTCGCACGTTCCTCTTCGCTCTTGGCCTCATCGAGCTGGCCCTTGAGCTCCTGCACATGGTCGATGGCGTTCTTTTGGTTGAGCCAACCGGCCTTTTGCACGTTGAGCTTTTCCTGGACCTCGGCGATTTCCTGGCGCAGGGTCTCCAGACGCTCCTTGGAGGCGTCGTCGGTCTCCTTCATGAGCGCCTGTTCCTCAATCTGCAACTGGGTGAGCTGACGCGTGGTGGCGTCGATCTCGACCGGCATGCTGTCGAGCTCCATGCGCAGGCGGCTTGCGGCCTCATCGACCAGGTCGATGGCCTTGTCGGGCAGGAAGCGGTCGGCGATGTAACGATCGGAGAGGTCGGCGGCGGCCACGAGCGCGCTATCGGTAATGTGCACGCCGTGGAAGATCTCGTACTTCTCCTTGAGGCCACGCAGAATCGAGATGGTGTCCTCGACGGTAGGCTCGCTCACCATAACGGTCTGGAAACGACGGGCGAGCGCCGCGTCCTTCTCGATGTACTTGCGGTATTCGTCGAGCGTGGTCGCACCGATCGCGTGCAGGTCGCCGCGGGCGAGCGCCGGTTTGAGGATGTTGCCGGCGTCCATGGAGCCCTCGGTGGCACCCGCGCCCACAATGGTGTGGAGCTCATCGATGAACAGGATGACCTTGCCTTCGGACTTTTGCACTTCCTTGAGCACGGCCTTCAAGCGGTCCTCGAACTCGCCGCGGTACTTGGCACCGGCGACCAGCGCGCTCATGTCGAGCTCGATGAGGTCGCGGTCGCGCAGCGTGCTCGGCACGTCGCCGGCCACGATACGCTGGGCGATGCCCTCGACGATGGCCGTTTTACCGACACCCGGCTCACCGATGAGCACAGGGTTGTTCTTGGTGCGACGGGACAGGACCTGGATAGTACGACGGATCTCGTCGGTACGGCCGATAACCGGATCGAGCTTGCCGGCACGGGCCAGGTCGCAGATGTTGCGGCCGTACTGCTCCAGTGCCTCAAACTGGGTCTTGTCCTCGGCGGACGTCACGCGGTCATCGCCGCGCAGCTCCTCGTAGACTTGCTCGATACGCTCCTTGGTAACGCCGGCGTCGCGCAGCACGCGGCCCGCCTCACCTTTGTCCTCGGCAAGCGCCATCAGCAGATGCTCGGTCACTACGAAGCTGTCGCCCATCTTGGTGGCCTTTTTCTCGGCCTTCTCGATGACGCGAACGAGCTCGTTGGACAGGCCCATCTGCTGGCCCTCGCCCGAAACCTTGGGTGCGCGGTCGATGGCATCTTGCGTGGAGTGTGCAAGCTGGGCTGGGTCGGCGCCGATGCGCTCGATAATCACGGAGATATTGCGCTCGCCGGCACCGAGCAGGGCGGACAGCAGGTGAATCGGCTCCACCGCGCCGGCCTGTGCGTCGGCAGCTGTGCTCATGGCGGTCTGCAACGCCTCGCGCGACGTCATTGCTAGCTTATCGATTCTCATGGAATCACCTCTCTTGGGGCGGCCGCCCTACGGGGCGGCTTCACGTTGTCCGAGAAGTATTGTTGCCAGCTTTGTACGATCTTATACACAAATCTAAGTCTCTATATATAAGATTTTCTGAGTGATTAAGAGATAGGGAGCAGGCATGCTCACCCGCTGCGGCCTCGTCCCCTTACTATCTCAATATGTAACATCTAGCGGCTGTTTATGGCTCCAGATGTTACAAATCAAGATGAAATGACCAGCGGCACCCGTTTGTCTCAATCTGTAACATCTACTCGGCAAATTAGGGTCTAACTGTTACAGATCGAGACGAACAGAAGACACCCGAATCGAAAATCTAAATCTGTAACACCAGGCCCACTTTTAGCGGCCAAGATGTTACAGGTCGAGAAAAACCGAGAACCGCCACAAAGGTGCCTGTCCCCTTTGTGGCGGTTCTCGACAAAAAAGAAGCCGCCCCATTAACAGAGGCGGCATCAAGCAAGTCTATTTATTAGCGTCCCTCAAGACCCAACGAGAACGCAGAAATGTAGCCCGGGGCTTACCCTTTCCCGAACGCGACCCTCGCGAAGCGCGTGAGCGGGCGGGAAAGGGTAAGCCCCGGGCGGACAATTAAGTGCGTTACTCGGCAGCGGCCTTGAACTTGTTGTAGTTGATCAGGCAGCCGGCCTTGACGATGGCACGCTCCTCAGCCGTCATATCGGCAATGTAGAGCTCAATCTGCTCGACCGTGCCGTCGGCGCGCACCACGTAGGCGGCGATGTTCTGCAGGTCGCCATCGAGCGCGGCACGGATACCCGGCACGAAGACGTAGTCGCCCACCTCAAAGTTGGGCTCGGCCTCCATCTGGAAGGGCACCATGCCCCAGTTCATCACATTGGAGCGATAGCGCTTGGTGGCGTACTCGTGGACGATGTTGGCCAGACCGCCAATCACGCGCTGGCAGCTCGCGGCCTGCTCGCGGGCAGAACCGTCACCGGGCTTCTTGGCATAGAGCATGGAGCCGTACTCGGTCGCCTTGGCATCGGCCGCGACGCCGGCGCCGGCCAGCGCCTCAAACACGCCGGCAAGCTCGGCATCGAGTGCCGCCAGATCGCCCGCCGCCTCGCCGGCAACGCGGCGCTTCTCCACGGCGTCGACCTCCTTGGAACGACCCACGTAGGCCGGATCGCGGCGGCTGAGCGTAAACTCTGCCAGGCCCAGCGGGTTGGAGCGGAAGGAGCTCGTCTCGCCCGAGGGAATGAGCTCGTCGGTCGTGGTGACCGGGTCCATGATCTTGGAGCACACCTTGAGCAGGATATCGTCGCCGAGAGGCTCCATCGCGGGCCACGGCTTGATGTTGGGGCCTTCGACCAGCTCGTCAGCAGGCTCGGCCTTGCCAAAGCCCCAGTACACGCGCTTTTTGTACGGCGCGTCGTCAAAGGTGTACTCGCAGGCCTCGTCCCAAGTCTCCTCGGGCAGGTCGGTCGCCGGCGTCAGGACGCCTCCGTTGGCGGCCGTCGCCGCAATGGAGCGAGCGTCCATTAGGGCCACGGCGCTCAGCTGACCATTGCCCGGCTTGGAACCCTCGCGGTTGGGGAAGTTGCGCGTGGTGTGGCGGATGGACAGGCCGTTGTTGGCAGGCGTGTCGCCGGCACCAAAGCACGGACCGCAGAACGCCGTGCGCACGATCGCGCCGGCCTCCATAAGGTCGTAGATATAGCCACGGCGCGTAAGTTCGAGTGCCACGGGCTGGCTCGTGGGATAGACCGATAGCGAGAACTCGCCGCAGCCGGTGTTGGCGCCCTTGAGCACGCGGGCAGCCTGGACCACGGAGTCGTAGTTGCCGCCCGAGCAGCCGGCGATAACGCCCTGTTGCACGTGCAGCTTGCCGTCGACGATCTTGTCGAGCAGGCTAAAGTGCGTCTTGCCCTCGCCGATCTTGGCGGCCTCGAGCTCCACCTCATGCAGGATGTCCTCGAGGTTCTCGTTGAGCTCCTCGATCTCAAAGCCGTTGGAAGGATGGAATGGCAGCGCGATCATGGGCTTGATGCTCGACAGATCGACCTCGACGCAACCGTCGTAGTAGGCGACATCGGCGGGCTTGAGCTCGCGGTAGTCGTCGCCGCGACCGTGCATGGCCAAAAACGCGTGTGTGTCCTCGTCAGTGGCCCAGATGCTCGACAGGCAGGTGGTCTCGGTGGTCATGACGTCGACGCCGTTGCGGTAATCGGTCGTCATGCTCGCGATGCCGGGGCCCACAAACTCCATGACCTTGTTCTTGACATAGCCCTTGGCAAAAACGGCACGGATGATGGCGAGCGCCACGTCGTGCGGGCCGACGCCGGGACGCGGGGCGCCCGTGAGGTAGATAGCGACGACGCCGGGATAGGCAACGTCGTAGGTGTCGCGCAGCAACTGCTTTGCCAGCTCGCCGCCGCCCTCGCCCACGGCCATGGTGCCCAGGGCGCCATAGCGGGTGTGCGAGTCGGAGCCCAGGATCATCTTGCCGCAACCGGCGAAGTTCTCGCGCATAAAGGAGTGGATGACGGCGATGTGCGGCGGAACGAAGATGCCGCCGTACTTTTTGGCCGCGGAAAGGCCAAAGACGTGGTCGTCCTCGTTGATGGTGCCGCCCACGGCGCACAGCGAGTTATGGCAGTTGGTGAGCACGTAGGGCAGCGGGAACTGCTCCATGCCCGAGGCACGCGCCGTCTGGATGATGCCGACGAAGGTGATGTCGTGGCTCGCCATGGCATCGAAGCGAATCTTGAGCGACTCGGGGTCGCCGGACGTATTGTGTGCCTGGAGGATCGAATACGCGATGGTGCCGCGCTTGGCATCCTCGGGCGTCTGCGTAATACCGCGCTCGGCAGCCTCGGCCGCAGGCACAACCTCGCTGCCGCCGCGCAGGTAGATGCCGTCCTCGTACAGCTTGACCATACTGTCTCCCACTCTGCCCAAAAGATTTGGGCGCATAGCATGCATTCGTTCAATATCGTGCCATAGAACGGTTGCGAGTGGGTTACGAATCTGCACGTTCACTTTATCTCGGTAAAGTACAGGACGAGCCCGATGTGGGTCAGCAGATTTGGTGCAAGAGCGTCCCTTTCGACTAGTCATTTAAGAACGTCCCCAATGACTACCAACGACTACCGCATCCGGAGCAAGGCAACGCCGCAGGTAGAGGATGGACAGACACTATGACCCAATCCGAGGGCACTAAAAAGATAGGAGCCCCCGCTCGTGACCGCGGGTCGGGGCTGCGACAATGATGTTGAAGTGCCATAGGCGCAGCCGCGCCGCAACGAGGTTGGGAGGCTCCCATGCCAAAGTATTCTACCGCGTTCGGGATGGACGTCCACCTGAGGTCGACCACCGTCTGCGCCCTCGACGCGGACACCGGCGAGGCCGTGACGAGGAGGTTCCCCGGCAACCCCTGGGGCGAGATCGCCGGGTGGATGGATGGGTTCCCCGGGCCGTCGCTCGCGGCCTACGAGAGCGGCTACCTCGGCTTCGCCCCGCAAAGGGAGCTCGCCGGGCTCGGCGTCGAGTGCGTCGTCGCCGCGGTCTCGAAGATCCCCAGGTCGGCCGCC
>NZ_JBQKDZ010000009.1:0-102929 GCF_052121575.1 Collinsella sp. LCP19S3_C9 | reverse complement strand
CGCAGGTAGAGGATGGACAGCGAGCGACGTCCAGAGCGAACAAGTTGGCATGAAAAAGGCAAGGCATAGACCTTCTGGTCATGCCTTGCCTTTTGAATGACAAATTGTCGCTCTGGGCGGCGCGCAGCGTCGACCGGTCCGCCGTTCGTTAGAACGGCGGAACCTAGAGATCCCCGCCGGCACCCAGTAGCTTGCGCATGACCTGTTCGGGATTAACCGAGCCATCGCGCGGGGCCAGGGAGGTGATCTTCTTCTGCATCTTGTACTCGTGCAGCTCGTCCTCGAGCTGGCGCATGCGGGCGCGGAGCTTTTCGTTCTCGCGCTCGCGCTCCTCGGCACGCTCCTTCATATCGAGGATGCGCACCACGCCGGCAAGGTTGATGCCCTCGTCGGTCAGCTGGTTGATGAGCTCCAGGCGCTCGATATCGGCACGCGAATACAGGCGCGTGTTGCCGCCCGAGCGCTGGGGGTTCACCAGACCCTTGGACTCGTAGACGCGCAGAGTCTGCGGATGCATGCCGGTCAGCTCGGCCGCCACGCTGATCATGTACAGCGGTTTGTTCCTATTGTCCTCGGCCATGCTACCTGACCCCTTTCCGTCTCGTTATCGTCCATCATAAGCCCGCAGGCGTGGGCGTGCACCGCGACCGCCCTAGAACGTCGCCTTGTAACGGTTAACTTTCTCGCGGTAGTCGCGCGTGTCGGCCTCGCGCAGCTTGGTCATGGCATCGCGCTCGTCATCGGATAGGTTCGTGGGAACCTGTACCTTGATCTCGACGAGCAGCGCACCCGTACGGCCACGGTGCTTAACGTCGGGCGCCCCCATCTCCTTAAAGCGGAACTTCTTGCCCGTCTGAGTACCCGCAGGCACTTTCAAACGGACCGTCGCACCGCCGGGCGTGGGCACGTCCACCGTGCAGCCGAGCGCCGCCTCGTAGACCGAGACCGGTACTTCCATGGTCACGTCGGCGCCTTTGCGCTTAAACAGCGGGTGCTCCTCCACATGCGTGGTCACGACCAGGTCGCCGCGCTCGCCGCCGGCGACGCCATACTCGCCGCGACGCTTGTAGCGCAGCTTGCCGCCGTCGACCGCGCCCGCGGGCACCGAGACCGTAATGGTCTGCTGCTCGCCTGTCGAGGGAATGCGATAGGTGACCTTGTGCGTCACGCCGCGAAACGCGTCCTCGGCCGTCACATCGACGGTCAGCGACAGGTCGCCGCCCTTGCGAGCGCGGCTGCGACCCGCGCCGGCACCGGCAGCGCCCGCAGCCCCGGCAAAGCCCGAGCCCCAATCGCTGCCCCAAGCGCCGTTGCCGCTAAAGATGCTGTCGAAGATGTCGCCCCAGCCGCTGGCACCCGCGCCGGCACCGTAGCCGCCGCCATACGCGCCGCCTGCGCCCGGCATGCCGCCAAACATGAGCATCTGGTCGTACTCTTTGCGCTTCTTCTCGTCCGAAAGCGTCTCGTAGGCCTCGCTGATCTCCTTGAACTTGGCCTCGTCGCCGCCGGCGTCGGGGTGATATTTTTGCGCGAGCTTGCGAAACGCGCTCTTGATCTCTTTGTCGGAGGCGCTCTTGGATACGCCCAGGATGTCATAGAAGGTTTTGCCTGCAGCCATCGTAGCTCCTCTCCTGTTTTATCCGTCGCCCAGCGGGCGGCGGCTCATGCTTTCATATGGCACTAGGCCAGAAAGGGCCCCGGGTGTTGCCCCGGGGCCCTTCTCAATTACTCCTCGGTGCTCTCGGCCGTATCGGCCGCAGCATCCTCGGGCGCCGCTTCGGGCTCCGGTGCGGGGCGCTTTTCGCCACCGTAGGTCACCGTCACCATCGCGGAACGCAGGATGCGGTCCGCCATGCGGTAGCCCTTCTGGTACACGTCGTTGACGGTCTCGTCGTACTGCGACGAGTCCTCGACGCGACCCACAGCCTGGTGCTCGAGCGGATCGAACGCCTCGCCCTTGGGGTCGATGGGCTCAACGCCCTCGTGCGCAAACACATCGAGTAGCTTGGCATGCACCGCGTCGACGCCGTCGACGAACTGCTTAAAGTCGTCGGCAAGCTCTTGGCTGCGGGCATGGTCGATCGCACGCTCGATATCGTCGACCACCGGCAGCAGCGCAGTGACGAGCTTCTCGGTCGCGCGCTCACGCTCGGCGATACGCTCGCTGGCGGTGCGGCGACGGAAGTTCTCCCAGTCGGCCTGCAGACGGGCGGTGCGCTCGGTGGCGTCCTTCGCCTTGTCCTCGGCAGCCTTCTGAGCCTCTGCCGCAGCATCGAGCTCGTTGCGCACGTCGGCAAGCTCCTTCTGGGCCTGCTCGAACTTGAGCTTAAAGTCGTTGTCGGCGGCTTCCTCACCGGCGCGGATAGCGGCTTCCACCATCTCGTCCTCGGTCATCGTCGCCTCCTTGTTGGAATCCTCTACCTGGTTCTCGACAGCCTCGGCCGCCTCGGCCTCGTTGGCCTCGGTTTCGTCGACGGCCTCTACGGGAATCTTCACGTCCTTCTCCTCAGAGTCAACGGGGGCGGCTCCAACGGCAGCCGCCTCCGTGCGAGCTTTACGGGCGGACATGATTACTTGTCCTCGTCGTCCACAACCTCGTAGTCGGCGTCGACGACGTCATCGTCGGCAGGCTGGGCGCCGGCGGCACCGTCGGTCTGCTGCTGAGCGTCGGCGTAGACAACCTGAGCCAGCTCGTAGGCCACGGACTGCAGGGACTCGCCAGCGGCCTTGATGGCCTCGACGTCAGAGCCCTCGAGCGCCTTCTTGGCATCGGCGATAGCGGCCTCGGCCTTGGACTTCACGTCGGCGGAAACCTTGTCGCCCAGCTCGTTGAGGGTCTGCTCGGTGGAGTAGCACAGGCTGTCGGTCTGGTTGCGGACCTCGACCTCTTCCTTCTGCTTCTTGTCCTCCTCGGCATGAGCCTCGGCGTCCTTGACCATACGATCGACTTCTTCGTCGGACAGAGCGGTGGAGCCGGAGATGGTGATCTGCTGCTCCTTGCCGGTGCCCTTGTCCTTAGCGGAGACCTTGACGATGCCGTTGGCGTCGATGTCGAAGGTGACCTCGATCTGCGGCACGCCGCGGCGGGCAGCCGGGATACCGGTCAGCTGGAACTTACCGAGCGACTTGTTGTCGCGGGCAAGTTCGCGCTCGCCCTGGAGCACGTTGATCTCGACGCTGGTCTGGTTGTCGGCAGCGGTGGAGTAGACCTCGGTCTTGGAGGTCGGAATCGTGGTGTTGCGGTCGATCATCTTGGTCATGATGCCGCCCATGGTCTCGACGCCCAGCGACAGCGGGGTAACGTCGAGCAGCAGGATGCCCTCGACGTCGCCGGTGAGCACGCCGCCCTGGACGGCAGCGCCGTCGGCAACGACCTCGTCGGGGTTCACGGACATATTGGGCTGCTTGCCGGTCATGGTCTTGACGAGCTCCTGGACGGCGGGCATACGGGTGGAGCCGCCGACGAGGATGACCTCGGTCAGATCGGAGAGCTTAAGGTTAGCGTCGCGCAGGGCGTTGGTGACAGGCTGCTTGCAGCGCTCGAGCAGGTCGCGGGTGATCTTCTCGAACTCGGCGCGGGTCAGCGTGTAGTTGAGGTGCAGCGGGCCGGACTGGTTCATGGTGATGAACGGCAGGTTGATAGTGGACTGCTGGGCGGCGGAGAGCTCCTTCTTGGCGTTCTCGGCGGCCTCCTTCAGACGCTGCAGGGCCATGGGGTCCTGACGCAAGTCGACACCGTTCTCCTGCTGGAACTTATCGGCCATCCAGTCGATGACGCGCTGATCCCAGTCGTCGCCGCCCAGGTGGTTGTCGCCCGAGGTGGACAGAACCTCAAACACGCCGTCGGCGAGGTCGAGGATGGAGACGTCGAAGGTACCGCCGCCCAGGTCGAAGACCAGGATGCGCTGGTCGGAGCCCTGCTTGTCCAGGCCATAGGCCAAAGCGGCAGCGGTCGGCTCGTTGACGATACGCTTAACGTTGAGGCCGGCGATCTTACCGGCGTCCTTGGTGGCCTGGCGCTGGGCGTCGTTGAAGTAGGCCGGGACGGTGATGACGGCGTCGGTGACGGTCTCGCCCAGATACTTCTCGGCGTCGGCCTTCATCTTTGCGAGCGTCATGGCGCTCACCTGCTCGGCGGTGTATTCCTTGCCCTCGATGTCGACGACGGCACGGCCACCCTGGCCCTCCTTGACCTCATACGGCACGGTCTTGAGCTCGGAGGTGCACTCGGAGTACTTGCGGCCCATGAAGCGCTTGATGGAGAACACGGTGTTCTTGGGGTTGGTGACCGCCTGGTTCTTAGCGGCCTTGCCCACGACGCGGTCGCCGTCGGCACGGAAGCCCACGACAGACGGGGTGGTGCGGTCGCCCTCGGCGTTCACGATGATGGTCGGAGAACCGCCCTCGAGAACGGCCATTGCGGAGTTAGTAGTACCAAGGTCGATACCAAGAATCTTGCCCATTAGAAATTCCCTCTCTCTTGTGCGTTTGCACCGACTCGGCGGTCTGCCAAGCGGTCTTTCGGTTTGTCTTTCAGGATGTAGTGTATCCCCTTATGGACCGGAATATACAAAATCTAAGTCAATTCATATAAGATTTCTTATCACTTAGAGTTTAGGTTCTCGAATACGCAGGTAGATGCGCTGATTGAGTTCTCGGCAAATCTATCGAGATCTATGTAGAGATGGCTGAGGTTTGGGCCGGGGGTGCCTGGGGCTGCTTTACGGAAAGCTCGTCCCGGTTTGAGTGTGGATTCCGGGTCGTAGTTTCCGTCTGAAGGCTCAACCGGAAACCGTATCCCGTTTTGAGAGCTGATACCGGGTCGCAGTTTCCGCTAGCGGGCCCAACCGGAAACTGCGACCCGTTTTTCGACCAGATAACGGGATGCGCTTTCCGAAAGCCCACTCAATTGCTCAATAATTCGAGTCACCTTTAGCTAACATTTGCACAGCTCACCAGCCTCACCTGTGCGTTTCTTAGTAAGCCGTGGCATACTCGGCGAATGGTATGAAGATGCCGGCCAGAGGGTATTGCAAACGGTCGCTCACGTGGTATGTTTTTGCCCGAATCAAACCGGCGCGCATCGCCTGTAGCGTCGGTCAACAGAGAGGAAACTACCATGGCTCATCCCGTAATTGATGCCGACGAGTGCATCGCTTGTGGCGTTTGCGTCGACTCCTGCCCCGCTGGCGTTCTGGAGCTCCAGGACGTCGCTACCGTTGCTGACGAGGACTCCTGCGTCGCCTGTGGCGCTTGCCAGGACGCTTGCCCCGCCGGCGCGATCACCGAGATCGTCGAGGAGTAACAACTCCCCCACTTGCACACTCACAAGTACACCGTGCACAAAAAAGGAGGCCTCCGCATCGCCGCAGAGGCCTCTTTTTGTGCGGATAGCTAATTTGGCACCGTCGCAGGTTGAGCATAAGTCAGCGAAAACGCCCCTGAGCGAGCAAGGTGACGTGAAAGAGGAGGGAAGCGTACTTTTGTACGCGACCGACGATTGAACGTCAGATTGCCGCTTAGGGGCGTTTGCAGCATCGGCTACGATAGATCGTCTTCGTAGGGCATCAGGTCTGCCAGATAGCCCTTCTCCTTGAGCATAGCCTCGATCTCGTCGAGGGTTTGCTCATCCTCTGCCGCGATGCGATGGAAGTGATAGCCGCTCGTCACCGTTAGTAGTGGAAAGCTTTTGCCGCTCTCGATATCGTGCAGGTAGCGCTCAACATCGCGACGATTGCGGATGTCCAGGTCGGCCGTGATCTTACCGTACACGCGGTGATTGACGATCACGTTGAGCACGGCGCCTCCGGCGTCGACGATACTCGTGAGCTCATCGCCTGTCTGCTCCACGCTATGGCGAACCTTGACCAGGCGCGTGGGCACGGCGGGGCTGCTGGGGGCCTCCTGCAGCACGTAGCCGCGATTGGTCGCCACGATATCGTGCCCATCGGCGCGCAGCAGGGCGATGTCTTGCACGACAACCTGGCGGCTCACACCCACCTCGCGAGCAAGCGTACTGCCGGAGACGGGGTCTTTGGCTCGCTCGAGCACGCCCATGATGGAACGGCGACGCTCGCGGGCGTCCATTATTTACCGTCCAGCAGACGCAGGTGCTTAAGCGAGAGGTCGAGAATCGGCACAGAGTGCGTCAACGCTCCCGAGCTAATAAAGTCAACGCCCAGGTCGGCAAGCGCACGGATATTGCTGGCATCCACGTTGCCCGAACACTCGGTCTTGGCGCGACCGGCAATAAACTCAATCGCGGCAGCCATGTCATCGTGGGTCATGTTGTCGAGCATGATGATGTCGGCGCCGGCCTCCACGGCCTCGCGCACCATGTCCAGGTTCTCGCACTCGATCTCGACCGTCGCGGTAAACGATGCATGGGCGCGCGCCATCTCGATCGCACGCGTCACGCCGCCGGCGGCGTCGATGTGGTTGTCCTTGAGCATGACGGCCGTCGACAGATTGTAGCGGTGGTTGCTGCCGCCGCCGATCTCGACCGCGGCCTTCTCGAAGACGCGCATACCCGGCGTGGTCTTGCGCGTGTCGACGAGCACGGTCTTGGTGCCCTCGAGCGCCGCAGCCATCTGGTGCGTATAGGTAGCGATACCGCTCATGCGCTGCAGGTAGTTGAGCGCCACGCGCTCGCCCGAAAGCAGCACGCGCGCATCGCCGCGTACCTGGCCCACATGGTCGCCGGCGTGCACCTCGTCGCCATCGGCAACGTCAAACAGCACCGAGCTCTGCGGATCCAGCAGCTCAAAGGTACGAGCGAACACATCCAGGCCCGCGATGATGCCATCGGCCTTGGCGATGAGCTCCACCGTGGCGGGACGCGCCGTGGGGCACACGCTCGCCGTGCTCACGTCCTCAAACGTAATGTCCTCGCGCAGAGCCTGCAGAATCAGATCATCGACGACGAGCTTCATGGTAATGGGGTTCATGGTCTACTCCTCCACGGCCTGCGTGCCGGCGGCACGGGCCAAATCATCGATTGCCAGGGTGTCGGCGCTCAGGGCGCGATGACGGCCATCGAGCGCGGGCTCGCCCGCCTGCTCCACGGCGAGCGACTGGCCGGTACGCATGTGCCACGCGGCGCGACGACCCCAGACCAGCGCCTCGAGCAGGCTGTTTGATGCAAGGCGGTTCTTGCCGTGAACGCCGTTGCAGGCCGTCTCGCCGGCGGCGTAGAGCTCGGGCATCGAGGTCTGACCGTCCTTGTCGACCCACACGCCGCCCATAAAGTAGTGCTGCGTGGGTGTGACGGGAATGGGCTCGTCCAAGATGTCGCGGCCGTCCTCCAGGCAGCGTGCGCGAATGTTGGCAAAGTGTCCGGTTACCACGTCGCGCTCAACGGGGGCAAAGCTCAGCCACTCGTGCTCGGTACCATCCTGCTTCATCTGCTCGCGGATGGCGGCAGCGACCACATCGCGCGGCTGAAGCTCATCGGTAAAGCGCTCGCCGGCGGCGTTGAGCAAAATCGCGCCCTCGCCGCGGCAGCTCTCGCTGATCAGGAAGGTGCGGCCCGGCTGCGGCGAGAACAGTCCCGTGGGGTGAATCTGCACGTAGTCCAGGTGCTCCATCTTAATGCCATGCTCCTGGGCGATGTAGCAGGCATCGCCCGTGAGCTGCGGGTAGTTGGTCGAGTGGTCGTATACACCGCCGATGCCGCCTGTCGCCCACAGCGTGTGGCGGGCATGGATCTTAAACGGCTCGCCGGCATGCACGCCCTCGGCGGCATTTGCCAGCTCGTCGGCGGGGCGAACCGAGTTGTCCTCGTCCACGGGAACGGCGACGACGCCGAGGCACGCCGTGGCGCCATCACGCTCGCCCGTCAGAATGTCGGTCATGGCCACGTGCTCCAAAATCTGCACGTTATCCAGCTTGCGAACGGCCTGGAGGAGCTTGGTCGTGATTTCCTTGCCCGTAATGTCGGCATGGAAGGCGATGCGCGGGCGGCTGTGCGCACCCTCGCGGGTAAAGTCGAGGCTGCCGTCGGCCTTGCGCTCAAAGTCCACGCCCATGGCCAGCAGGTCGTTGATGACCGAACGGCTCGAGCGGATCATGATGTCGACGCTCTCGCGGCGGTTATCGTAGTGGCCGGCGTGCATAGTGTCCTCAAAGAAGGCGTCGTAGTCAGAGCCTTCGGGAAGCACGCAGATACCGCCCTGCGCGAGCATCGAATCGCACTCGTCGACAGCGCCCTTGGAGAGCATGATCACGCGCGTGCTCGTCGGCAGATTGAGGGCCGCGTATAGGCCCGCCACGCCGCAACCGGCAATGACGACGTCGCACTCCATGTCGGGGCATTGTTTGGTTTCCACAGGAATCCTCTCCCTTGTAATGTGGCATAAGGGATGGTCCCTCATGTCACATCGTCCTAGCGAGCCGCGTATTCGAGCATGCGGTCGAGCGTGAGCTTGGCCTGGTCGGCGGCCTCATCCGACACGCCAATCTGCACCTCGCCCTCGCCCGTCTCCAGGCAGCGCACGAGCTTTTCGAGCGTGATGAGATCCATGTTGACGCAGGTGGGCTGTACCGCGGGGAAGTAGAACTTTTTGCCGGTGCCCTGGCAGCGCCGCTCGAGCTCGTAGAGCACGCCGCGGACCGTCACGATGATAAACTCGCTCGCGTCCGACTCCTCGGCATACTTGATGATGCCGGCAGTGGAGCCGATGTAGTCGGCCTCGGCCAGGACGTCGGCCTTGCACTCGGGGTGCGCCAGCACGAGCGCGTCGGGGTGCGCCTCCTGCGCGTCGACGATCTGCTCGACGGTGATGATGTGATGGCGCGGGCAGTAGCCGTTGTTGAGGATGACGTGCTTTTGGGGCACCTGCTCGGCCACAAAGCGGCCCAGGTTCTGGTCGGGAATGAACAAGATGTGCTGCTGCGGCAGCTCGGAGACGATCTTGACGGCGTTAGAGCTGGTAACGCACACGTCACTCCAGCTCTTGATCTCGACCGTCGAGTTGACGTAACACACCACGGCCAGGTCGTCGCCATATTCGGCGCGCGCCGCGTCGACCGTCTCGTGCTTGACCATGTGCGCCATGGGACAGTCCGCGCCCGGCTCGGGCAGCAGCACGGTCTTGGTGGGGTTGAGCAGCTTGGCGCTCTCGCCCATAAACTCCACGCCGCACAGCACGATAGTCTGCTGCGGCAGGCTCTTGGCAAGCTTTGCCAGGTAGAAGCTGTCGCCGACGAAATCGGCCACAGCCTGAACCTCGGGCGCCACATAATAGTGCGCCAGGATCACTGCGTCACGTTGGGTTTTTAGCTGATGAATGGCCTCGACGAGCTCTGCGGGCACCAGTGCCGCGCGCTCCGTTGCCGTCGTTGCCGATGCCAGGCCGGCCGCGATATCGCGTGCAAGCTCCGATGCATCCATGTTCGCGCTCTGTGCCATCAAGGCCCCTCTCTTTTGGCGAATCTTGGGGCTTTAGTATGACACCTGGCTTTACAGCTGACAAGACAGCTGTAAAGCCAGGTGTAAAGTTGGAATAAGGATTCAATTTTGGGGCGGGTCCATTTTCGAACTGGCAAGCTGAGGACAGTCGAAAATGGATCTGCCACACGGTTCGAGCGGCCCGTTTTATCTTGGTCCGAGAGGCGGTGGGCATAAAAGCGGGTCCGGATCGCTCGATCCGGACCCGCTGGGAGCTGGTGCGCGGTTAAGCGCGGCGCTTCATGATGGCCCACGCCAGCAGCAGGACTGCCACACCGGCAGCGAGTACGGCACCCGCAATGACATAAGTGCTGTCGCCGGACTCAGGCAACGCCTCCTTGCTAGCCCTCTTCTTAGGCTTGGAAGTCGTAGTCGTGGTCGTAGTAGTCGTAGTGGTCTGGCCAGGAGCGGGCTTGGCAGTCTCGGCAACGGTAAAGGTCGTCTCGGCCGTGCCCGTGGTCGAAACCACGCTCAGCCTGTGTTCGCCCACGCCGAGCGTATTCAGGAAGCTCGCCTTGAGCGTCACGATCGTAGAGCCCTCGGTGAGCACGTAGTTCTCGGGGGCGACCTCCTTATCGTCGACCAGTACCTTCTGGAAGAACGCGAGCGGTGCGCTCGAACGGAAGCTCAGGTCCTTGGCGGCGTCAACCACCATCGTCTGACCCTTACCGTCGATGATCTCGGGTACCAGAATCGCAATTTCCTCGGTTGCGCCCTTCTCGCCGCAGACGGTGCACTCCTGGTGTTTCTTGCCCTTGGCCTCGGTAGTCGCCGGTTTGTCGACGACCCACTTAAAGGTATGCCCGGCCTTGTCGATGATGTCGTCGCAGCGGCAGTTATGCCAGTGGTTCTTGGCATCGCGTGCCCAGCCGGAGCCGTCGGGCTCGTGCTTAAGCACGCCCTCGACCGTCACGTTCACGTCGCCCTCGACATCCTTGAGCTCATAGGTGCCCTTGGCGGAAAGCTTAACGGCCTTGCCGTTGACCTTGACGGTGTAGTCCTTGCCCGCAAAGTACGCGCTGTCGATGCCCATGGTGAGTGTTGCAGTCCCGTGCCAATCGAGCTCGGTTGCCGTCGAGGTGAGCGCGTAGCCCACCTGATTGCTCGGCAGCGTCACGACCAGCTTGGGACCGGCCGCCACGGTAACCTCGGTGGCGGAAGAAGCGTCGTAGTTGGCCTTGGCCTGGTAGCGCACCTCATACGTGCCGGCGGCAAGACCCGTAAGCTCGGCCGTGCCCTCGTCCACCGCCTGATACTCGTCAGCACCCTTGGCACGCCACTCCATCGTCGCGTCGACGCCCGTGATCTTGCCGTCACGCTTGCCGCTCACGGTCTCGGCCGCAACCTGGACCACCGGCGCGCCCTGCGCGGCGCTCTTGATGGAGAAGTCGCACGTCAGGCCCTCAGTCGGAAGCGCGTAGTTGCCCGCGGCCTTGCCCGTCAGTGCACTGAGGGTCGCCGTGTAAGAAGCGCCGGCCTCGGTCTGGGAGCCTTCGACGGTCGCGCCAAGGTCATCCTTGCCGATGACGTTGCCGAGCGTGGCCACAGGGCAGTGCTCCTTGCCATCGTAAACAAACTCGCTGGTACCCCATGTCACGGTAAGCAGGCGCTGGTTGATGGTGAACACGCCGTCGACAAACGTGATGTTGTAGTTAGGGTTGACGTCCTTGGCCTGCGTCAGCTGCAGAGCATAGCCGCCGTCGCGCACGTTGTCGTCATCTTCGCGCTTAATCTCAATGCCCTGAAGGCTCTCGCCCTCGACAAGCTCGCCGGATGTGATCGCCCACGTAAACACGGGATCGGCCTCGCCGTAGGTTTTGGAGGCGTCCTGGGCGGTGACCGTAATCGCGCGCGGTTTGACCTCGAGCGTGACCTCACCCTCGGCGGTCGCACCGTCAATCGTCACCTGGTAAGCAACGGTCAGCGTGCCGACGTCCTTAATCTTGGGGGCCTCGGGGGACCAGTTCTCACCGTCGGTGCTGTACTGGGCCGTCGCGCCCTCGGGCAGGCTCGTCGCATCAACCGTGTGATAGTCGCCGTCGTACTTGTCGGAGTAGCCAACGATGGCGGCAGCCGGAATCTCGACCTCGGCCAGCTTGTGACCGCAGACCTTGCACTTCTGTTGCTTGGAGCCCTTCTCGGTTGCCGTGGGGGCCTTGACGACGACCCACTCAAAGTCATGCTTTGCGCGGTCAACGTCCTCCTTGCCACAGGTGCAGGTGTTCCAGTGTTCGGCGTCGTCGTGCTTCCAACCGTTACCGTCGGCCTTCTTAGGGCCGTCCTTGACCTCAACCGTCAGGGCCTTGGAGGCGTTATGGTTACGGTCGGCCTTAAGGCGAACGCTGTATTTGCCGGCGGCGAGGCCCTTAACCGACGTCTCGCCTTCGGCAATCCACTGATAGTCGCTGGCGGCCTCGGCTTTCCACTCGTAGGTGTTATCAACCCCGTCGATGCTGCCATCCGCCAAAGCATGCCCGGTCGCGGCCGTCGTCTTGACGTCCTTGGGAGCGGCCTGATCGACGGGGCGGATCATAATCTGGAGCTCACCCTTCACCGGCACGTAGTCGGGTGCGGTAATACGGTACTTAATTGTCTCAGCACACACGTTGTCATAGATATCGCGCGTGACATTGGTATAGGAGGGGATTCGGTCTTCGTACAGTAAACCGTCATCGACGCTATATTTGATCTGCATGCCCTCGGGGGCATTGTCGACCGTCACCGACGGCGAGTGAGCCATGCCATCGTAGGTGCCGTCAAAGCCCTTGGCCTGAACATTCTCGAACTGCGTGCCGTAGATGCTCCAGTAGAAAAACTTGCAGGAGAAAATTGACTCGTAGGATGCGAAGTTTCCCAGGCCCCAGAGCTGGCTCCGGTACGCACCTGGATCTTTCTCCGAAATCGATTCGCCCCAAGCGAGGCGTTCGAAATCGACGCCCTCTTTAAGCTCAACCCATTCGTCGCCAAGCTTATACTTCACCTTAATGCGAGGCGTTATCTCCTCACCCGTCCACTCATAAGACGGAACGTCGTTGAGCACGTCACCGTTGCTGAACCTGACGTTATCCTTCAACTTGTCGTAGCCAATGATTTCGACCTTGCAAAGATCCTTGCGGTTGGAGTCCTTCTCCGCAAGCGAGGCGGGGTTAATCTTGAACACGCGCTCGAGCGTAACATCGCTCTGCCCCTCGATGGCAACCGTCGCCACCACGCGATAGGTGCCCGCATCGCACGGCTGCGACCCTTCCATCTCGATGCCCACGGTGTCATTCTCATCCACGAAACGGTAAAAGCGTGCGCTCACAATCTTTACCTTGCCCTGGGCTACAGCGTTGTCCTTTTGAGACGGCTTGGTCGTAGCAAGCACGGCGTCGCGCTGCTTGCCGTTGTAGGTAAAGCTCAGGTCGCCGCTCTTGGACGACATCAGCGAGATCGTCTCGCCGTCCCTGGAGTAGACACAGTGCGAGGCCTCATACTGTCCGTTGCACGTAGCCGCGATGCTGTACCCATCCTTGTTGATGGAATAGGCCCACTCGTGCTCGTGCTTACGATGGATAACCTTGACCTTGCCATCGGTAACGTCGTATGCAAGGTCGGCATTAGCAAACTTGAGCCTGCTCGCAAGATCCTCCTGCGAAAGATCGCTCGTGCCAAGGTTCACATACCCATAGTAGTAATCCTGCTTATTGGACTCGGGATCGAACTTGGTATCGTCGACAGACAGGACGGCTTCGCCCGTAAAAGACTTATCGACATGAACCTTACCGTAGCTACCGACATCGGACGCATCGACACCCTTCGCCTTGGCCGTAGTGACCTTCGTGTTGCCAGCGAGCGTCACAGAACCAAGGGCGTAAACCGCGCAGCGCTTCTCGTCATGACTGATTATTTTGTGACCGTTAAAGTAATTAGAAGGGAACACGTACAAGTCGTCGATAACCGTACCGTTTATGGTGCACGACGCATCCTTTGCCACCGCAATGGCACTCGTCATGTGCATCTGATATTGAATACCCCACACATTGAACATATAAGAGCAGGGGCCATTCCATGACGTGTTATTTGTTGAACGGATACTGCAGTTATTCAGGGCAACTATGGCATTTTTGACGCCAATATTGCCCGCATGCACATGACCGCTCTCAACCTTCATCTCGTCGCATGCAATCATTCCCTGACTGTTGTTTTCGAACGTGCAACCGTTCAACGTAACTTTTGGAGTCTTCGACCGCCCGACCACGCTCAAGGCGCCGACGCAGTCATCACTATTATTCTTAAACGTGCAGTTGACAAACGTTGCATCCACCGCGACCTGGCTGCCTCTGATAGTTACAGGCGCCGGCGAGGCTTCGTAAATTTCATTACCCTGGTCAACATTGAATGCGCTGTTCTTGCAGCATTTCCAACCGCTGACACTCACGTTCGTGAAGCTGGCCGTCTCCCCCGCACCCATGGTTCCATAGAGCGTGATTGCCCGATCGGTATCTTTGTTCTCGGTCCTTGAAACAAGCTTGAGGTTTTCCACGGAAAGGTTGAGGCTCTTGCCCGTATTCGGTTTATCGACACCTCCACGCGCTTCGTAATCATTGCTATCGCTCAAAAACGTTTTTCCATCGCAGCGTACCTCGGTCGGGATACCCGAATCACCGATAAACTCGACATAACCGCCCTTGAGCACAAAGAGCGGGTGTTGCGAATATGTAAGGTCACGCTCGACGGTCAGCGGACCGCCCAGAGACGAGCTGTCAGTGAAATATAGGCGGGTCGGGTTCTCCTTGGTGCCACCCTCGACCTCATAGTGGTCGATATCAACCGTGCCGGCAAACCGATAGTCTTTGCCGCCGGAAAGTTGGATTACATCACTTTCGCCATACGAAAGCTCGCTTTTCAGGTGTTTCGGTTTGATCGCGGCGGACGGATACGCCTCGGCTACCGTAGGCGTGGCGAGCGTCGTCGCCACGCCCCCAAGCGCCAGCGCTGCAGCCAGCACGCAAGCAGCAAGTCTGCGCATCCCCATCTTCTTCTCCCTCATCACGGCTCCCCTTACCCCTATGCTTTCGCAATGTTCGCTATCGCTTGGCGCCGGCGGTCGGCCTGACTCCCCGTCCGACCGCCGGCATCGATTGACATGTGTATCCATGGAGTATTGTGCGGCCGTCAAAACTGACGCCCTGCCGCTCAGCGCGAGTTGCGCACCGTGGGGCGCAAACGGGGTGTTCCTCCGCGGGCGGCGCGCACCCAATGTGGCAAAATCGAACTACTAAGGGGGCCCGAATGCTCAAGATCATCGCCTGCGACGACGACGTCGCTTTTCTAGATAGACTGCACCGGATGATCGACCGCTGGTCGACCGAGACGGGCACGGCGGTCGACGTTGCACTCGTCACGCGCGGCGAGGACCTGCTGGCCCGCCATGCCGCATCGCGCGCCGACATCATTCTGCTCGACATGATCATGCCGCTCGTCAACGGCATGGACACCGCGCGGGAGTTGCGCCAATCCGATACAGCCGTGCGTCTGGCGTTCCTCACCTCATCGCCCGAGTTCGCGCTGGAGTCCTATGAGGTCCGCGCCTTCGACTACCTACTCAAGCCCGTAACGTACGAACGCCTGGCGCAACTGCTCGACGAGCTTTCGCGCATGCGACCTGACGCGACCGATGAGCTCGTGACCAAAACGTCCTTTGGATACCATGCCCTGCGCCTGTCCGATATCGAATACGCCGAGGCCCGCAACAAGCACGTGGTATTCCACCTGCGCGACGGGCGCGATATCGAGGCGCTCGAGCCGTTCCGCAACATCGAGGACCAGCTGGCCAAAAACGCGAACTTCTTTAAATGTCACCGTAGCTACCAGGTCAACCTGCGCAATATCGACCACTTTAACCGTACGGATATCGTCATGCGCTCGGGCGCTTGCATCCCGCTGGCGCGCAGTTGCAAGCAGGGTTTCCAGGATGCCTACTTTGCGGCACGGTTCGAGAGCGGGAGGCGCTAATGCTCCCCGCGGCCGAGATGGTACTTTGGGCAATCCACCACGCAACGACCCTGCTTTTTGGCGTTTTTGCCTCGGCGGCGCTCTGCGGTATCGAGATCAACCGGCGTCATGCGCTTGAGCTGGTGATGGTCGGCGCCGTAACCGGATGCGCATTCGGCCTCGCCAATGCCGTCGGCGGCGAGCTTTTCGCCCGTCAGGTATATCCGCTCGTCGTGCATCTGCCGCTCGTCATCTACCTGTGCGCGCGCTATCGCCTGAACCCGCTGCTCGTTATGCTGGGCGTCACCAGTGCTTATCTGAGCTGCCAGTTTAGCAACTGGATGGGCATCGCCGCGCTCGCCGCCACCGACTCGCAAATCGCGTACTACGCGGCACGCATTATCACCACGGCCGTCGTCTTTGCAATCCTGCTGCATTGGGCCAGCGACATCGGTCCGCGCCTGGCGGTTAAAACCCCCACCGAGCTCGAGATTCTGCTCATCCTGCCGCTCGTCTATTACATCTTTGACTACGCCACCAACGTCTACACCACGCTCTTCCACTCGGGCTCCGTGGTGACGGTTGAGTTTTTGGCGTTTGCGCTTTGCGCGTTCTACCTCATGTTTCTTACTGTGTATCTGCGCGAATACGAGGCAAAGGAAATCGCCGAGCGCGAGCGCTGGATGCTCGCGACCCGCGACAGCGCAGCCATCAAGGAGCTTGAGGCCTGGCGCCAATCTGGACGTGAGCTTTCGGTTCTCCGCCACGACATGCGGCACTTCCTGCGCGGCCTTGCGGCTTTGATCGAGGAGGGCCGCATCGACGAGGCGCTCGAGCGCATCGACGAGCTCTGCGAGACAAACGACCGCACCGCTGTGCGCCGCTACTGCGCCAACGACACGGTCAATATCGTGCTTTCGTCATTTAGCTCCGATATCAACCGAAACGGCATCAGCGCCGATTTGCGCGCCGCCGTGCCCGAGAGCGTCCATGTAGCCGACGTCGATCTGTTTAGCGTGCTCTCAAACGCCCTGGACAACGCCATCGTCGCCGCAAGCGCCGCTCCCCAGGGCAAGCGATTTGTCGATCTGGACCTGCGTTGCGAGGACGGACAACTGCTACTTTTGGTCTCCAACACGTTTGGGCGCCCGCCGCGCATGGTCGACGGCATGCCCGTGGCCGAGCACACCGGACACGGCTTTGGAACCAGGAGCATTAAGCTTGCCGTCGAGCGCATGAACGGCAACTGCCAGTTTCGCATTCACGGCGATCGGTTTGAGTTTCGCGCAGTGATGTAAGGGCGCGACAAGTCGGCGCCGCGCTCGACCCATCAGGACCGCCTTGCCGGCGCCAGTCCGCTACAGCGGCGCGGCGGCCGGGGTCAGCTGCTTGATGTAGGCCCACATGCGCTGCTTGGCGGCCTTGTCGGTCAGCGCGGCCTCAAAGCCGTCGAGCGCGAGTACGCGACGACCCTGCACGTGGGCGACCAAGCCGGGCTTGAGCATGGCGGTATCAAAGTCGTCGATCGCCACGAGCATGTCTGCGTAGGTCTCGCGCATGGTATCGGCCGCGCGATCGTCCAGCAGCAGGACCGCCTCGGGATCCAAAGACTCGAGCGCCTCGCGGAACAGCTCGCACGGCAGGTCCTCGCCTATCGCAACCGCCCCGTCGCCCGCGCCGGCAACACTTGCCAGCACGCAGAAATCCTCGGGCGCGTAACCGATGGCGCCGAGCGCCTTACGCAACGCGACGCCGTCTGGACCGGCAGCCAACTCGCCACCTGCGCGCTCGGCATCGTCTAAATCACCTTTTACCAGCACAATTGGCGAGCACGCGTTACCCGCGATACGCACGCCGCGGCCCGCGAGCGATGCGAGCTCCTGCTCGGTCGCCTGGGCGATGGCTTCTTTTTTCTGGCTTTGTGACGTGGGCATGCGCTCTCCAATCGTTTGCATGCCCACCATTATATAAAAGAGCCGCCCGCGAGTGGTTGCATTGCGGGCCGTTGGGTATAAGCACAGTCGTACTGAGTTTTACGCGGCAGAGCCGCGTCGCATTATGGAGGTCACCATGGCTGACATTAAGCAGATTACCCCCGAGAATTTCGATTCCGTCGTTGACGGCAGCCTTCCCGTGCTGGTTGATTTTTGGGCACCGTGGTGCGGTCCCTGCCGTTCGCTCTCGCCCATTGTTGACGAAGTGGCCGACGAGCTGGCCGGCAAGATTACCGTCGCCAAATGCAACGTCGACGACAATCAGGACCTGGCCATGAAGTTTGGCGTTATGAGCATCCCCACGCTGGTTGTCTTTAAGAACGGCGAGGAAATCGACCGCTCCGTCGGCGCGCTGCCCAAGGCCAGGCTGCAGGCGCTGCTGGAGAAGCACCTGTAATACGCCGGTCATGTGTTGCCGTCCATGAGTGGTTTTGTGCCGCTCGCCGGAGAGCCGGGTGTTGCACCCGCGACCACGGATAGTATGGTAATCACAAACAGCCCCCAGTGAACGGGTGCGGGTCAGACGGACTCGCACCCGTTTTCTTATGCGGCGATGCGTAAAGCGGGCGTAGTAGAATCTGAACCACTGATTAGACCCGTACAAAAGGAGATTCCCATGCATGACGTCGGAATGAACATGAGCCAGCTTGCCATGAGCGTCAAGCAGGTCGACGACACCATTGAGCTCGCCCACGAGTGGAGCCATCAGCTGCTGCATGCGACCGAGAACTTTGACATGGAGCGCATTGGCGCCAAGCTCGAGGCCGCCATGGCGGCGCTCCACGAGGCGCACGATGCGCTCGAGGGCTACGAGGAGGCCATCGAGGCAGATCACAACTCCGTCGGCTCCGTAAAGCTGGTGTAGCGTGGCCGAGCACGAACACGCCTGCGAGCACGAGCATCCGCACGGGCCGACCGGCGACGTGGGCCGCCGCCTCAGCGCCTCCGCCTCCGAGCTGGTCCGTTTTTCGGTCACCGCGCCCGACGACCTGTTGCGCCGCTTTGACGAGCAAATCGCGCGCCGCGGCGACGTTGCCAACCGCTCCGAGGCCGTGCGCGACCTGATTCGCGCCTCCATTGCCAAGGAGCAGATGCGGACGCCCAACGAGCAGGTTATCGGGTCGCTCACCATGATCTATGACCACCATACCGGCGATCTGACGCGCCGTCTGGACGAGGTGCAGCACGACTACACCGACGAGATTGTCTCGACCATGCACGTGCATCTGGACCACCACAACTGCTTGGAGATTCTGGCGCTCAAGGGTCGCGGCGAGCGTGTCTACGAGCTGGCTGACCGTCTGCTGGGCCTGCGCGGCGTTAAGCACGGCGAGCTCACCTGCGCCGCCACCGAGCAGAGCCTGGGGCTGTAGCGGGTCTTTGCGCGGCGCACCTGCCAAAAAGGGACAGGTTTGTTTTGGCAGGTTTAACGTTTTACCTACCAAAATAAACCTGTCCCTTTTTGGCAGGTCTCGATGAAGGAGGGTCGCATGCGACATGCGCATATCCATGTAACGGGCATTGTGCAGGGCGTTGGCATGCGGCCATTTGTGTATCGCGAGGCCATGGCGCACGGCATTTGCGGCTGGGTGCTTAACGCGGGCGATGGCGTGCATATCGAGGCGCACGCCCTAAGCGAGGCGCTCGACGAATTTGTCGCCGCGCTTTCCGAGCATACGCCTGCGGCAGCTCGTGTGGAGCATGTCGAGGTTATGGACCTAGCGCCCGGCGACTGGGACGCCGCCAACGAGCGGGGCTTTCGCATTGTGGCATCGCAGGATCAAACCGCCCACACGACGCTCGTCTCGCCCGACATCGCCACGTGCGACGACTGCCTGCACGAGCTGTTCGACCCCGCCGACCGACGCTTTCACTATCCCTTTATCAACTGCACCAACTGCGGACCGCGCTTTACCATCATCCGGTCGCTGCCCTATGACCGAGCGGCCACCTCGATGGATTGCTTTCCCATGTGCCCCACCTGTGCCGCAGAGTATGGCAACCCGCTTGACCGGCGGTTTCACGCGCAGCCCGATACCTGCTTTGATTGCGGGCCGCACATTACGTGGCGCGAGGCGGATTGCGGCGTTGCCCCAGCGACCGCCGATGCAACGCCAGCCATCGGATCTACGCGCGAGGCCAGCGATGCCATTATCGACCGCTGTGCTGAGCTGCTGGCCAACGGCGGTATCATCGCCATCAAGGGTCTGGGCGGATTTCACTTGGCATGCGACGCCTCCAACGAGAAGACGGTAGCCGAGCTGCGCCGTCGCAAGCGCCGCAGCAACAAGCCGCTTGCCGTTATGGTGCGCGGCCTTGCAGATGTTGAACGCCTGTGCCATGTCAACGACGTTGAACGCGGCCTGCTGGCCGGCAGCATTCGCCCCATCGTGCTGCTGCGCCGACGTGCCGTTTGCGAGAGCGGCGGCTCCCCCAACGCGCTCGCGCCGTCCGTCGCGCACAACCTTCCTGAGCTTGGCGTTATGCTCCCCTATACACCGCTTCAGCATCTGTTGCTTGCCGCGGCAGAAGCCCGCGGTATGCACGCGCTCGTCATGACCAGCGGAAACCTGAGCGAGGAACCTATCGAGACCGATGATACCCTTGCATGGGAGCACCTTGTTGCCGCCGGCATCGCTGACGCGCTACTTGGCAACGACCGTGCGATTCTCTCGCGCTACGACGACTCTGTGGTGCGCGCGGCGAACGGCGCCGTTATGCCCGTTCGCCGCGCTCGCGGATATGCACCCCAGCCGCTGCCGTTGCCGGCGCTCGACGGCGCTCCGTCCTGCGTGCTCGCCTGCGGGCCACAACAAAAGGCCACGATTGCGCTCACGCGTGAAGGGACGAACGGCGAGGCGACCTGTTTTGTGTCGCAGTATATCGGTGATGTTGAAAACGGCGAGACCTTCGATGCCTGGAACGCCGCGCGCACGCGCTTGGAAGATCTCTTTGACTTGGCGCCCGCCGCCTTGGCCTGCGATCTACACCCCAGCTATCTATCGAGCCAGTGGGCGCGCGAGCAGGCGCGAAAATGCAATCTGCCGCTCGTCGAGGTGCAGCACCATCATGCGCACATCGCGAGCGTAATGGCAGAGGCGATTGCCGCGGGCCAGCTTACAACCGACGCGCGCGTCCTTGGCATCGCCTTTGACGGCACCGGCGCCGGCACCGATGGGACCATTTGGGGCGGCGAGTTTCTTGTTGCCAGCCTTGGCGGCTTTGAGCGCGCCGCGCATTTGCGCACCTGGACGCTCCCCGGCGGGGCGGCCTCCGTGCGCGACGCCCGCCGCAACGCCTTTGCCCTGCTCAGCGAGCTCGGCCTGCTTGAACATCCGGGGGCCGAGCGGCTCTTGGACGGCCTAGACGAGCAAACACGCAGCGTGACGGCAACGATGATCGAGCGGAACATCAACAGCCCACGCACGAGCAGTATGGGGCGTCTCTTTGACGCCGCCGCTGCAGTTTTGGGCATTTGCGGGCAGGCAACCTACGAAGGCGAGCCCGCCATCGAACTCGAAGCCGCCGCCTGGCGCGCGCTCGGTAGCAAAATTACCCATGTTCCCGGCGATAAAGACGGCTGTTCCGCATCTGACCCATTGCGACTGGACAGTTTGTTCAGATTTGTATTAAAAACAGACCCTCTAACCAACGGTTTTGGCTCAGATTACCCCGAAGAGGGCTCTCCAGGCACCTCATTTGCGGTTAATTCGCCCGCCGGATACCCCAAATCAACCCATTCGGGGCCCTCGCAGACGATCTATACCACCCATTACCACTCTAAAAAGTACAAATCTGAACTAACTGTCCAAGCAACCTCGAGCAGGTCTCTCGTCCTGAGCCCCAGCTCACTTTTTGCGGCGCTTTTGGAGGGAACCAGAGCCAGTGTGCCCGCCGACAGGCTCGCACTCGACTTCCATGTCGCCGTCGCGCGCTCCTCGGCACGCATCGCCAGCGAGATCTGCGCGTGCGAGGGCATCGACACCGTCGCGCTCTCGGGCGGCGTGTTCATGAACCGACTTCTGCTCCAGCTCCTCACCCGCGAGCTCAAAAGCGCAGGTCTTACTGTCCTTATCCCCCATACCGTGCCCGTCAATGACGGCTGCATCGCCTACGGTCAGGCGGCGGTCGCAAGCGCTCGTCTTGCGCAGATCGCATCGCAGTAGCTCGCTCTCGCACACCGCTGTGCCCAGCCGTCTCACAGGCGTAACGCGTTTGCCCGCGAACCCCGCGAGCGTTACCATCAACTGATGGATTATTGAGCGCCCATCCAGCGCAAAGCGTCTAAAAGGGGAACAATATGTGCCTTGCCGTCCCCGGTAAAGTAGTCAAACGCGACGACGGCCTCAAGGCTACCGTCGACATGATGGGCATCGAGCGCCCCGTGTCGCTGCGACTCGTGCCAACGGCGCAGGTTGGCGACTATATTCTCGTACACGCCGGCTTTGGCATCCAGATCGTCGACGAGCAGGAAGCGCAAGAAACGCTCGAGCTCGTTAACGCCATGACCGAACTGGCCGAAGAAGACCAACTGGCCAGTAACCCGGCCGAGGCATACTAGTGGCGGCCGGACAGCCGGTGCGCTCCGGTATCGACTTTTCGGCATTTCGCGACCCCAAGCTGGCTCGCGAGCTCATCGAACGCATTCGCGGTCTTGTCGGCGACCGTACCATCAACCTTATGGAAGTCTGCGGCACACACACCGTGAGCATCGGCCGCTATGGCTTTCGCTCCATTATGCCGGCTGGGCTCAAGCTGCTGAGCGGCCCGGGCTGCCCCGTCTGCGTTACCGCCAACCGTGACATCGACCACGCGATCGCGCTCGCCAACATAGACGGCGCCATCATCACCACCTTTGGCGACATGATGCGCGTGCCCGGATCGTCCACCTCGCTCGCAGCGCAAAAGGCGGCAGGGCGCGATATCCGCATCGTCTACTCTCCGCTCGACGCACTCGACATTGCCGAGCAAAATCCCGAACGCCCGGTCATCTTTATGGGCGTCGGCTTTGAGACCACAACGCCCACCATCGCCGCTGCCATCTTGGAGGCCGAGACGCGCGGGCTTTTGAACTTTTCGGTCTATTGCGCCCACAAGACCACGCCGCCGGCGTTGCGCGCCATCGCCAACGATCCCGAGACCGCCATCGACGGCTTTATCCTGCCGGGCCACGTCGCCACCATCACGGGCTTGGCGCCCTTTAGCTTTTTGGTCGACGAGTTCGATACCCCGGGCGTGGTCACGGGATTTGAACCGGTCGATATTCTGCAAGGCATCTGCATGCTGGTCCAGATGGTTGTCGAGGACAGGCCTACGATTGGCAACGCCTACCGCCGTGGCGTCAACGCAGGCGGCAACCCCGTGGCGCGACAGCTGGTCGAGCAGGTGTTTGAGCCATGCGACACCACATGGCGCGGGCTGGGGCCGATTGCCAGCTCGGGCCTTTCCATCCGCCCCGAGTTCTCGCGCTTTGATGCCCGTACCCGCTTTGACGTGCCCGTTGAGGCGACGGTCGAGCCGCGTGGGTGCCGCTGCGGCGACGTGCTGCGCGGGGCCATTACGCCGAGCGACTGCCCGCTCTTTGGCCGCACCTGCACGCCCGAGCACCCCGTCGGCCCGTGCATGGTGAGCTCCGAAGGCAGCTGCGCGGCGTACTACCGCTACCGCGACTATTAGGTTCCGCCGTTCTAACGAGCGGCGGACTGGTCGACGCTGCGCCTCACCCATATAATTCCACCCTCGATTGGAGTTTTGGATATGTCCCATAGCATCACCGATAGCACCGTCCTTTTGGGCCATGGCTCCGGCGGTCAGATGATGAAACGCATCATCGATGAGGTCTTTTTGGATGCCTTTGGGACGCCCGAGTTGCTCGAAGGCAACGACGCCGGCGTCGCCGCGCTGCCCGCGAGCGGGCGCATCGCCATGTCGACCGACAGCTTTGTAGTCTCGCCGCAGTTCTTCCCCGGTGGCAACATCGGCCGTCTCGCCGTGTGCGGAACCGTCAACGATGTCGCGACCTCGGGCGCCAACGTGCGCTACCTATCGTGCGGTTTTATCCTCGAAGAGGGCTATCCCATGGATAAGCTCCGCCAGATTGTGCAGACGATGGCCGAGACGGCGCGCGAGGCGGGCGTGTCCATAATCACGGGCGACACCAAGGTGGTCGAGCGCGGCGGGGCCGACGGCGTCTACATCAATACCGCCGGCGTGGGCGAGGTTCCCACGGGCGTGGCGCTCAGCGGCGCCAACTGCCGCCCCGGCGACGTTATCCTGGTGTCAGGCACACTCGGCGACCACGGGATCGCCATCATGAGCCAACGCGAGGGCCTGGCATTTTCGAGCACGATCGAAAGCGATGCCGCGCCGCTCAACCACCTGATTGCCGACGTTTTGGCCGCAGCGCCCGGCACGCGCTGTTTCCGCGACCCCACGCGCGGTGGACTGGCGTCCACACTCAACGAGTTTGCCCAGGCCAGCGGTGTTGCCATGGAGATCGACGAGGATGCCGTGCCCGTGCGCCCCGACGTGCAGGCGGCATGTGAGATGCTCGGCTGCGATGTGCTGCAGGTGGCAAACGAGGGCAAGATGGTTGCCGTCGTGCCGGCCGAGCAGGCCGATGCCGCGCTGAGCGCCATGCGCGCCGCCCGCTACGGCGAGAATGCCGCCATCATCGGTCGCGTGCTGCCGCTTGCCGAGGGCTCCCGTCCCGCCGTGCGCGTGCGCACCGGCTGGGGCTCGACCCGCATCCTCGACATGCTCGTGGGAGAGCAGCTGCCAAGGATTTGCTAGGGCGGAATCGCACAGTCGGCGCGATGTCACCTGATATCCCTGGAGATGTTCAGATTCCAAGCACACCCAACGCGTAAGCCCAGTATTATGGGGTGCGTTTTAAAACCCAATGACGGGAGCTTTCATGGCAGCAGCTTTTTCCCATGTGATCTTCGATCTGGACGGCACCATCCTCAACACGCTCGAGGACCTGGCAGCCGCCGGCAACCATACCTGCGAGGCGCACGGCTGGCCCACGTTTGCCGTTGACGAGTACCGCTACAAGGTGGGAAACGGCATGCTCAAGCTGGTTGAGCGCTTTATGCCCGCCGAGTACGCGGGCGACGGCCGTATGTTTGAGCAGACGCTTGCCGAGTTTAGGGCTTATTACGGCGAGCACAAGGAGGACCACACCGCCCCCTATGCCGGCACGATCGAGATGCTCGACCGCTTGCGTGCCGCGGGTGTGCAGCTTGCCGTGCTCACTAACAAGGACCACGTCTCGGCGGCCCCGCTTATCGAGAAGTATTTTGGTTCCGAGCGCTTTGCGCTGGTACAGGGCCGTGTCGATGCGTTTCCGCCCAAGCCCGAAGCACCCGTCACGCTGCATGTGATGGAAGAGCTGGGCGCCGACCCGGCGACCACGCTCTACGTAGGCGATTCCAATGTCGATATCCTGACCGGCCACAACGCCGGTCTTAAGAGCGCAGGCGTCAGCTGGGGCTTCCGCGGCCGCGCAGAGCTGGAAGCCGCCGGCGCCGACTACGTGGTGGACAGCCAGGCAGAGCTCGCGGCGCTGGTGCTGGGCGAGTAGCGAGCGGGCACCAGAGCGAACAAATTGGCATGAAAAGAGGACGGCATAGACCTTCTGGTCATGCCGTCCTCTTTGAATGACAAGTTGTCGCTCTGGTGCCCACGCAGCGTCGAGCAGTTGCGGCGTTTGGTAAAACGCCGCAACGAACTAGTTCATCATCGCATTCATCATCTCGGTGGTTGCGGAATCGTCGGCAGACCACTCGTTATCCTCGTTGGCGGAATACTTAAAGGTGACCTTGGTGTCCTTGGTCTTAGCGGCCTTGGTCACGTCGACCATCACCTGGCCGGCCATCTTGTACAGCTCGTCCTCGGAAGGCATCGTATCGAGTGCGGCGATCTTCTCCTGATACTGGGTGGCGAAATCTTCGACGATCTTGTTCATGGACTTGCAGGTGATGGTGACCTCGGCGGTCGCGGTGCCCTTGTCCTCATCGACCGTCACATCACCGATCTTGTAATCAAAACCCTCGAGATAGCTCTTGGCATACTCCTCGGGATCGATGCCCAGCTGCTCAAACTCGTCGCCCGAAGCCTCTTCCAGGCTGGAGAGGAAATCATCGCCGCCGTTCTTGATCTCGTCAAACTGACTCGTAAGGTCGTCGGTGATGAGCTCCTCCACCGAAGGCCCTCCGCAGCCGGAAAGCAAAACCACGCACGCGACCAGGGCAGCCATCAAGGGCGCAAGCAGCAGCTTCTTTTTCATGACATTCCTCCAAACAAGCGGCGCTGCGTTTCCCGCGCAGCGCACGTCGTAACAGTAGGTCCATATTAGCGGCTCCGTTCAACCCCCTACGTCGCAAAAGCGTGGGCGGCTCAATTTGACGAGTGAATGGCCCATAAAGCAAGCCCCCTGCAATAAAATGCGCCTACTCGGCCTATTAAAAAAGGGTGGCCGGATAACCCGACCACCCTTGTGCATCTTCTGGATGCCGCAGACTACTTGCGGACGACCTTAACGATGGCGTCACCGGCGGCGACGGCAGACTCGGACTCGACGGCGAGCTCGACATCGGCAAACTCGGCGGTGTTGGACACGGCCACGACGACGCAGTCCTTGTAACCGGCGGCAGCGATCTTGGCGCGGTCGATCTTGAGCAAGGGCTGGCCGGCCTTCACGACGTCGTCGGCCTTGACGAAGCCCTCGAAGCCGTCGCCATTCATGTTGACGGTATCGACGCCAACGTGCACCAGAACCTCGATGCCGCTATCGGACTGCAGGCCCACGGCGTGACCCATGGTGACGGTCACCTTGCCGTCGCAGGGAGCGTAGACCAGGTCGTCCTCGGGCCACACGGCGCAGCCCTTGCCCAAAACCTCGCCAGCAAAGACGGGATCGGGCACGTCGGCCATCTTGATGACCTTGCCCTTGACGGGCGAACACAGCACGTCGGCGCCGGCAGAAGCAGAAATGGAGGCCGGAGCAGCGGCAGCCACGGGCTCAGCCTTCTTCTTGAACATATCAAACAGACCCATACGTTTTCTCCTCTTGATTAAGCGCAATGTTATGCGCATACCTATGGTGATTATAGTGCCAAATGGCCAAAATGCTAAGGCGAGGGCCCGAATCACAAGCCCTTCCAAGCCCTTCCAAAACCTTTTCCCATGGGCACTCATATTGTCGATTAAGCCTCGATAAGCCCCAGGTGAACAAAAGCGTTCCAGATGCCGTCGTCATCGACGTCGGTGGTCACGTAGTCGGCGGCCGGTCCGGCGTTCGGCGGAACGCCGGAGCTCAATTATTCCAAGCCCTCGGTGCCGTTGGACTTGATAATCTTCTGGTATGCGAAGAAGCTGTCCTTGCGGCGGCGCTCGTAGGTACCGGTGCCGTCGTCGTACTTATCGACGTGGATGAAGCCGTAGCGCTTGCGCATCTCGCCAGTGCCGGCGGAAACCAGGTCGATGGGACCCCACCAGGTGTAGGCAATCAGGTCAACGCCATCGGCAATGGCCTCGCCCATGGCCTTGATGTGGCTCTGCAGGTAGGCGATGCGATACGGGTCATGGATGGAGCCGTCCTCCTCGACCTCGTCGTAGGCGCCCATGCCGTTCTCGACCACCATCAGCGGAATCTCGTAGCGGGCGTAAATCTCGTTGAGGGCGATGCGCAGGCCCAGCGGATCGATCTGCCAGCCCCAGTCGGTGGACTCCAGATAGGGATTCTTGCCGCCAAAGGTCATGTTGCCCTCGGTCATCTCGTGGTCCTTGTGGGTGCCCACGGTGCCGGACATGTAGTAGCTAAAGGTGTAGAAATCAACCTTGCCGTCGGCGATATCCTGCAGGTCGCCGTCCTCCATCACGAGCTCGACATCGTTCTCGGCCCAGAAGCGCTTGGCATAGAACGGGTACTTGCCGCGCACCTGCACGTCGGAGCAGTACCAGTTCATGGTATTCATCTCCTGCTGCGTGGCGAACACGTCGGCCGGATCGCACGTGGCGGCATAGGAAAGGATGAAGCAGTCCATGTTGCCCATCTTAAACTGCGGGTAATGCTCATGGGCATAGCGCACGACGCGGCCGCTGGCGACAAACTGGTGATGCAACGCCTGCATACGAGCCTGCGGCGTGGTGTGGACCGCCGACGCCGGACCCTCAAAGCCCTGAATCATGCTGGTCTCAAAGAGGTTGCCCATGTCCTGAGTACCGCAGTTGATCTCGTTGAAGGTGAGCCAGAACTTGACCTTGTCCTGATAGCGGTCGAAGACGGTCTGGCAGTACTTCTCAAAGAAGCCGATGAGCTCGCGGCTCGCCCAGCCGTTGTATTTCTCGACCAGGTGATAGGGCATCTCGTAGTGCGAGAGGGTCACGAGCGGCTCGATATTGTGGGCGCGCAGGCAGTCGAAGACGCGGTCGTAGAAGGCGAGGCCGGCCTCGTTGGGCTCAGCGTCGTCGCCGTTGGGAAAGATACGGCTCCAAGAGATGGACATGCGGAACATATTGAAGCCCATCTCGGCGAACAGCGCGATATCCTCCTCGTAGTGGTGGTAGAAATCGATACCGTCATGATTGGGGTAGAAGCGGTTGGGATCGATATCGATCGTAATCTGACGCGGCTCCTTGTAGCTGCCGCCCAAGAAATGGTCGTCGACGGAAGGACCGCGGCCGTCCACGTTCCAAGCGCCCTCAAACTGGTTGGCAGCGGTGGCGCCGCCCCAATAGAATCCCTCGGGGAACTTGATGTTTGCCATGAGCATCTCCTTTGCATCGTGGGTCGATAAGCCGAGTATCGCCCACGCGCGGGACGGGCAGAAGCGGGCGCACCAAACCCGACACTTCTTTTCGCCCTTGCGCCCCGTCACCGCCCCGCCCCTGACACTTCCTGATACCTGCCAAAAAGGGACAGGTTTATTTTGGCAGGTTTTATCTGGACAAACGCCGGCGGTAGACGGCCGGCGTGCAGCCATAGCGCTCGGCAAACTTTTTGTAGAAGAAGCTCATGTTGGCGTAGCCGGCCTCGCGTGCCGCGGTTTCGGCAGTGGCGCCGGCGTCGAGCAATGTTGCCGCGCGTGCCAGGCGGCTCTCCTGCACGAGCTGCATAAACGTGCGGCCCGTCTGCCGTTTGAGCAGCGCGCTTGCGTAGTTGGGACTCAGATGCAGGTGGCGAGCTACGTCCTCGAGCGTACAATCGCAGGCATGGCGCTCGATGTAGCTCACGGCGGCCGCGACCTGCGCCGAAGGCAGCGTGGGCATGTCCGCCTGCAGCAGCGATGTCTCATAGCTTTGCATAAGTTCGACCAGCAGCAACTCAAACAGCCTCGACACGATCTGGGGACTCGCCGCCGTCGGCTCCAGAAGCTCGCACAGCATCTCCTGCATATATCGGCGCACGCGGCGGCTGTTGCCCGTGCGGAAATGCACATGACCGCGGTGGTCGGTTTCGTCATTGAGGGCATTAATGAGGAACTGCGAGACGGCGCTTGACGGCGACAGGCTCTGCTCTAGGCTGCGGTGCAACATCACCCGCGAGATGACGATGCTCAGCATAATGTCATGCTCGCCGAGCTCGCCTACGGCATGCGGACAGGCCGCGTCGAGCAAGAGCACCTCGTTTTGGGCAAGCGTGAGCCGTGCGCCGTTGACGACCTGCGGCGCATGCCCGCGATAGACATAGCTGATTTCGACATAATTGTGCACATGCTCCGGCACGGGGTTAAAGCGCGAGTTGCGCACGATTGACAGGCCCTCAGGCATGCCTCCTTGGTGCAGGGCTCGCGTCGGGTCACCGATTTTATGGATATGTTTTTCACCGTTATTCTGCTGATGACCCGAGCTGAACGCATCGTTCCAGTCATAGCGGGCGCCTGCGCAGTAAGCGCGCTCGCTGTCGGTCAGCTTGAGCAAAAGATTGTCCAAACGTGCGATATCCATATCGCCACCATCATTGATTTGGTCATATTCTGCCGTGCTTGTGATATTAGCAGGAGTGTGCGCGCGACGTACTCTGACTTCAATCGATTTAAAAGGTTTGTTTTAGAGGAGTGGATATGGCGGCATACGACAACCATGTGCTTCCGTTCTTGTGGCTCAAGGGCGAGGCGCGCGAGACGATTACCGAATACTTAGAGCAGATTGCCGGGGCGGACATCCACGAGGTCTGCCTCGAATCGCGCACGCATCCCGAGTTTTGTCGCGACGGCTGGTGGTCCGACCTGCGTTTTATCATTGGCGAGTGCAAGCGCCTGGACTTGAAGATCTGGCTGCTCGATGATGCCCACTTTCCCACGGGCTACGCCAACGGCGCGCTTGCAGGCGAGGATGTAGACCCCGCGCTCAAAAAGACCGTGCTTAAGCATCACACGGTAACGGTCGTCGGTCCCCAGCCGTCCACGACCATTAAGCTCGGTAATCTTATGGATCCCACGGAGCGCTTTGTGGGCACGGCGACTTTCGACGCCGCCGGTGCACCGCTCGACCTTGAGCTCGCCGTTGAACAGACCGAGGATGGCACTCCCGTCCGCCTGCGCTTTGACGCTCCTGCCGGCATCACCA
Organism: Collinsella sp. LCP19S3_C9; assembly: GCF_052121575.1. Classification (NCBI taxonomy): domain Bacteria; kingdom Bacillati; phylum Actinomycetota; class Coriobacteriia; order Coriobacteriales; family Coriobacteriaceae; genus Collinsella; species Collinsella sp. LCP19S3_C9. The sequence continues at coordinate 72,938 of NZ_JBQKDZ010000009.1, read as the reverse complement.
CCCTCGAGCTCTACGTCACCAGCCAAAAGACCGGCTTTCGCGATGAGTACATCAACATGGTCGACGCCGATTCGTGCCGTATGCTCATCAACGCCGTCTACGAACCCACGTTTGAGCATCTGGGCGACGAGTTCGGCAAGACCATTCTGGGCTTCTTTACCGATGAACCGGGCTTTATGAACGAGAAGGGTGCGACCCTCGAAGACGCTTCCACCAGCAGCTTTATTGGACGCGGCGATATGGCACTGCCCTGGTCGGATGAACTTGCCCGCCGCTTGCACGAGGAGTTGAGCGCGAGCTGGCTTGCCGAGCTCCGCGGCCTTTGGACGCGCGACCCCGCCGGCGCTCGGGTCCGCCACACTTACATGGACATCGCCACGCAACTCTACCGCGCGTGCTTTGACGAGCAGATTGGTGACTGGTGCCGCAAGCGCGGCGTCATGCACATCGGACATGTGATTGAGGACAAGAGTTGCCACACGCGCCTGGGCCAGGGCGCCGGACACTACTTCCGCGCGGTCGCCGGGCAGGATATGGCGGGCATCGACGTTGTCATCAACCAGCTTGCCCCCAGCGTCGACCACGGACGTTACAGCTACTTCCACGGCGCGTGGAACATGGAGTTCTTTACCTACGCGCTCGCCAAGTTGGGCTCTTCGGCCGCACGCCTCGACCCCAAAAAGCAGGGGCGCTGCATGGCCGAGGTCTTTGGCGCCTTCGGCTGGCACGAGGGCTTGCGCGAGATGAAATGGATCGCCGACCACATGCTCGTCCGCGGTATTAACTGGTTTACGCCGCACGCGTTTAGCATGGCGCCCTTCCCCGATTGGGACTGCCCGCCGCACTTTTACGCACACGGCAACAATCCGCAATGGCCGCACTTTGGCCAGCTCATGAGCTATATGAACCGTACGGCAACGCTGCTTTCAGGAGGCTATGCCATGCGCCCCGTTGCCATCCTGTACCATGCCGATGCCGAATGGGCCGGCAACGCCATGCCTATCGAGCGCGTGGCGGCAGAGCTCACGCGCGCGCAGATCGACTTTGATTTTGTGCCCGCCGAGGCTTTTGAGGATGAGAACCGTTACGAGGTTTCGATTGCCGACGGATTACTTACCGTAAACGATTGTCGTTACCAGGCGTTTGTTATGCCAGGAGCTTCATTTATTGGCGCTGCGACGGCGGAGGCAGTGAGACGCATGGCGGATGCAGGCGTTATGGTGCTTGCCGTCGACGAGGTGCCCGGCACATTCTACGATACCGATGGCGCGGTCGAGCTGGGAAGGCTCGTCGCAACGCCGCTGGCCGATGTCGCCCGCGCGCTTGCAAGCGCGGGACTGCAGACCGTTGTGCCTGACACACCGCAGCCTTGGCTACGCGTACTTCGCTACGAGCGGGTGGGCGAGACCTACGTTATGCTCGTCAACGAACACCCACGCGAGCGTATCGACTGCACGGTTGCACTTGCGACAGGCGAGCGCCTTTGCGGCACGCGGCTCGACCTGCTAAACGGCGCCGGGCCCGTTGCGTTTGACGGTGCGTTGGAGCTCGCACCCTTCGAGAGCTGCATCGTTGTTTTGGAAACGAGCAGCAAGAATGCGCCTGGAGACGGCGCAATCGACGCTGACACGTCGCTCGGCCTGCGCATCGAAGGCCCATGGACCGTCGCCCTCTCTCCTGCCGGCAGCAATGGCGCCTTTGGTGAATCACAAAAGCTCAAGCGCCTGTGCGACCTTACAGCCGATCTGTTCACCGGCACCTGCGGTACCTACCGATATCATGCGTCGTTTGAGCTGGCCAACGATTGCGCCGACGCCACAATCGACCTGGGAGACATCTACGAAACCGCGACGCTCACGCTCGATGGACGCCCGCTCGGCACACGCATCTGCCCGCCCTATCGTTTTGCCGCCGGCGCACTTTCCGCCGGTGCGCATGAGCTCACGATCGACGTCATCAACACGCTCGACCATGCGATCCCCGACATTTTCGCCCTCACCGAGCCCGTCGCCCCCAGCGGCATCCTCGGCCCCGTTACCCTTTGCGGGCAAAACCTGCCAAAATAAACCTGTCCCTTTTTGGCAGGTTTGGCGAGTGTGGGAGTTCGCATGGATATCAAACGCAAGATCATCGAGGCGCAGGGGCTCACCCCCACCGAGCAACAGCTCGGCATTGCAGCCCTTGCCATCGGTCAGGACATCCGCGGGCTTTCTATTAAGGAATTTGCCGCTCGCACCAACGTTTCGGTCGCGAGCGTGCATCGTTTTTGCAAAAAGCTCGGCCTCGAGGGCTTCAAGGATCTCAAGGTCGAGCTTATTCGCTTGGCAACCGAGGCGGGAAACCGCCGCGACGTGGACATCAACTTCCCTTTCGATGCTACGTCCACTCCCGCGCAGGTTATGGAGCGCATGGAGGGGCTCTACCAGACCACGCTGGCCGAAACGCAGGAGCTGCTCGACCCCACGCAGCTCGACCACGCCGCCAGGCTCATCGCGAACGCCCGACAGGTCGACATCTACACGGGCTCGCACAACCTCTATCCAGCGGGAATGTTCCGCGACCGCCTGCTCTCCGCCGGTAAAAGCGCGACGTGTCACAACGGTGTCGAGGCCCAGGTGCGAACGGCGCTCGCCTCGGATCCCGACCATGCGGCAATCGTCATCTCCTACAGCGGCCTTGCCCCCAACCTCAAGGACATCTTGCCGATCCTCAGCAGTCGGCATGTCCCGGTCATCGTCATCGGCACGCCTTATTGCGCTCGCATTCACCCCGGCTTTGCCGCCTACCTTACGGTGAGTGACCACGAGAGCATGACGCATCGCATCACGCAGTTCGCCAGCCACATCGCCGTGCAATACGTGCTCGATTCGCTCTACAGCAGCTACTTCGCCAAAGACTACGCCCGCTGTTCCGAATTCCTGGAGCGTTCGTTCCCCTATACTCGCCTGCCCGGGCTTAAGTAGTCGTTTAAGAACGTCCCCAATGACTACTCTGGCAACGGCAGCGAGCGGGCCGCATTCGGAGCAAGACAACGCCGCAAGTAGAGGACGGACAGCGAGCGACGTCCAGGGCGAACAAGTTGGCGTGAAAAAGGCGAGGCATTGACCTTCTGGTCATGCCTCGCCTTTTGAATGACAAACTGTCGCCCTGGGCGGCGCGCAGCGTCGGCCGGTTACGGCGTTTGGTAAAACGCCGTAACTACTCCTGTGCTCCGTACTGCTCGTAGTAGGCGTCGATGGCGGTCTTAAGTTCGTCATCGATGACGACCTTGCCATCGATCTCGTGGTTGTAGAGGGTCTCGACGACCTCGGCCATGGAGACGATGCTCGCGACGGGGAAACCGTACTTTGCCTCGATCTCCTTCTGAGCGGTGGTCACGCCACCCTTGCCGACCTCCATGCGGTTAAGAGACACGATCAGGCCCTTGATTTCGACGTCGGCGGCAGCCTTAACCTTGGGATAGGTCTCGTCGATGGACTTGCCGCTGGTGGTAACGTCCTCGACCATGACCACACGGTCGCCGTCCTGGGGCTCATAACCCAGCAGGTTGCCCTTATCGGCACCGTGATCCTTGGCCTCCTTGCGGTCGCAGCAGTACTTGACCTCCTTGCCGTACAGCTCGTGGTAGGCAATTGCGGTCACGACGGCCAGCGGAATACCCTTGTAGGCCGGTCCAAACAGCACATCAAAGTCGTCGCCAAAGTTATCGTGGATGGCCTGGGCGTAATACTCACCCAGCTTCTTGAGCTGATAGCCCGTCACGTAAGCGCCGGCGTTCATAAAAAACGGGGACTGACGGCCGCTCTTGAGCGTAAAGCTGCCGAACTTAAGAACGTCGGACTCAACCATAAACTTGATGAACTCTTGCTTGTAAGCCTCCATGCGGGCTCCTCTCGTAATCGCGTACGTGCCCTCCAGTTTAGCGCAGGCGAAGCATCGATGCGGGTGCGCTTTGGAGCCACATCCCCCCGTTAGAGTAAGGAACTGGGCGGCACCTCATACGCTAGTCCTTGGGTGCCCAGGACCAGAAGAAGTTGATAAGGGCCACACGCGAGTCGGTACCGGTCTTTCTGTTGATCGAGGAAATGTGGCGGTAGAGCGTAGAGCGCGAAAGGAAAAGCGTTGCGGCAATGTCCTGAACGCTCCGATCCGAAACGACCAAGGCCTCAAGAATATCGCGCTCGCGCTCTGTAAGCCCAAAGGTGGTGACGAAGGCATCGAGGCGTTCATCGGGCGCGGGCTCCGCTGCCTCCACAAGCGCGGGGTCGGAACATGCGGGCGCAAGATCTCCACCAAGATTGTCGGCAGCAAGCGCCAGCCCGTCCTGCATCACGGCATCATCGGCCCGTTGCCCCAACTGTCCCAACAGCGTAATCGCAATACCCACAAACATCACGAGTGCCGCGCCGACTGCAGCCAGCACGTTTTGACTCGAGATAATCGCTACCGCCGGCGCCGTCACGAGCATCGAGCACACGTTATTGACGACGCGACCCATGCACGGCCAAAAATATGACCAGTGCGCATAGAGCGAGATAGCGGCGAATTTTGTGGTAAAGAACACCACAAAGAAGCCCGAGCCCAGATAAAAGATGATCGTGGCAGCAAGCTCGTTGCCGCCATTGCCATCGATGATGATCACAAAGAACGAAAGCGTGGACAGCATGGCGACACATGTCATGCCGATATTCATATACGAACGGCCGCTCAGGTCAAATAGGGCGCCGGCGGCCAACGAACTCGCAACAAGCAGCAGGCGCGGCCAATCACCCAAATCAACGGCTCCGGTAGCATGCAGGGTTGTGAGGCCCGCGTTGAGAGCGGCGAATACGCCGGAAAGATACGCCGTCGCCACGGTCAGGCGAACTACGGCGCGGCGGAATGCCGCCTTTGTCTCGGGCTCGTCATGCCACTTGGCGCCATATTCCAAAGCATCTACCGAAAGCCCGGCAGCACTGGGTTCAAAGTTGGGATCGGACTCATCGCGCAGTTTGGCGCGTCGGGCACCGTGAAGCAACGCCACCTGCGCGATCGCACCGACGACCAGAACAGCCTGCTGAGGAATGCCGGCAGGTATCACCATATGGTTGAAGACCTGCACCAGAACGCCCATGGCGTAAGAAAGTGCGGCGGCGCGCGCCAAGCAGGGCGTCCGCGCAAAGCGCCGCGCAAAGTTTGCATGGGCAGTCGATCCGCAGTAGCCCAGCGCGCAGCACGCCACCAAACCGGCGGCGATTACCACCTCAGTCCGAACCGCCATAATCAACAGCAGGAATGCCGCCACCAGCAAAACACCCGTAACGTCACTCGTTGCATCGATGGCATGGGGACGGCGATAGTACAGAACGGGACGCACAAGAAAGCCAATCACACTCGCGCCGAGGACAAGGCTCTCATAAATAACGACCTCGTTCGGAGACACGAACTCGGCCATGCGCACATCAAAGAGATACTCGCACGCCAAAAACGTAAAGAAGAACAGAGCCAGGCATATAATCTCCTGAATGCCCCGACGCAGACATGCGGTTGTGTCTCCCGTGCCTCTCATGGTTAACCCCCAGCCGCTCAATTGTCTGGAAATCTATTTTAATACAGAGCCAGTCTCAATATCGAAGCCAGGCTCGAAATGCCGCTCATTTCGAGCCCACCGTCCATATCACGCCGCGATTTTGAGCCGCATGGACCAGAAGGGACACGCGAGACCTCTAGCTCGGCTAGGAGCGTCTCCAACTACCACTCATTTAAGTACGTCCCCAATGAGTGCGACGGAATGGCTCCCTTGGCAGCTTAAAGCTGTCATGCAGGAACCATTCCGTCGCAACCTCATGAAAGGGACTGGATTGTAAATGTTGGAGAAGAGCCGTTAGCGCCCGGGAGCCAAGATCACCAGTGCGTCGTGCTCAAAGGGATGCTGAGCCACGCGCACGGTACCGTCACCGTTGTCGCGAACGGGCAGCTTGGCGATGCGCTTGTCCTCCATGTCAAGGACCGTCGCCGTCCAGCCGCACGCGCCGTCGAGCTTAAACTTGAGCGCCGTAGTGCGCGGCAGGTACGTGACGACGCGATCGCCAACGCGCGCCACACGAATGGCCTCGCGCGCGTCATCGAGCAGCTCCTGCGCCGGAACCACGGCAAGTGCGTCGTCGCCAGCCGTAGCGCCCAAGCCGGCAAGCACATGCTCGATCGCGCCAAAGTCCCAAACACCCGCAAACTGCAGGCACTCCTGCCAGCGGAACGGCATGTCGAAGCCCTCGCCCAGCGCCGAGCCCTGGCTCTTGCTGGTCTGCCAGTTCCAAACGCCGTGCGCGCCATAGGTCACGCCAGCGCTCGCACCGGCAAGGATCGACGACCACACGCTCGCGCGGCAGTCCTGCGCGGTGAAGCGCCAGTACACATTGCGCGACGCACCCATCTGCTCGTAACAGGGCTCGGAGTTGACCATCGGCTTTTTAGGGTAGTTGGCGATAAAGTCCTGCGGCAGGTGCCAGGCCTCGGGCTGGCCCTCGTAGTTGTGGCCGGGCTGGAACATGTAAAAGTCCAGACGGTCCAGGTACTGTGCCGGAATGGTGCGGTTGCCGCGGTTGATATGCATGGTGCGCAACGCCTCGGGCGCGCGTTTGACGACTTCGTCGAGAGCATCCTCGTAGTAGGCGATCGCCTCGTCGCTGGTAAAGTCGGTATCGCCCGTCACCACGTAGACGGGGTCGAACTCGCCCAGGTTCTCGACGACGCGGGCAACGTGGGCACGAACCTCCTCGCGCGGCATAACCTCGGCACCGCAATGCTCAGCGATCTTGGCGCCCCAGGTGCCGGGCACGTAGTTGCACCACATAAGCACGAGCGCCGGACGAATGCCGTGCTCGACGGCAGCGCGACACATGGCAGCGGCGCGATCCCAGTACGCCTGGTTGGGACGGGACCAATCAAAATGCACGCCATCCTCGCTGGCATAGGGCCAAATGCCCAGATCGGGGCAGCAGCGATCCCACTGCGGCAGCGTGTTGATCTGCAGCACGTTCATGCCCTGCTCGGCGCGGCGGGTCAGATAGTAGTCCCAATCGGCCTCGGTAATGCTCGTAAACGCGCTCCAGCACGTATCGGCAAACCAAAAGAACGGCTTGCCCTCGCACAAAAAGCCGTCCTGACGACCGTTGACGGTCAGCTTTCCCAAACTCATCTGCATGTCCTTTCGTTTGATAAAGGAGTTGCGAACCGGCAGATTCTTTCGCGGTAACCCCGCGCGAAAGCCCCTGGCGCTTAGCAAGCCCCGGCGAGCAGGCGCCACGCGCCCCCAATCAGTCTACCTTGTAAAAAGGGCCCCGCCGGGCTTGCGCCTGACGGGGCCCTGTCGTGTAGGTAAGGTCGTATGTGACCGAATGGTTTGGCCTTAGGCCTCCATCTCGGCGAGCTCCTCCTTGGAGAAGCCAGTGACAAAGACGACGGCAGCGGCGATGGCAAAGGAGATTGCCATACCGACGATAGCCCAGACGGTGTTCATCTGGCCACCCTGCAGGTAGTTGGTGAAGACCAGGAAGTTGGAGGCACCGCCGGCCAGGTAGTAAGTAACACCCATGAGGCCGGAGAACACGGCACCGATGGCACCGCCGATGAACATACCGAGCATGGTGCGGCGGAAGCGCATGAGGATACCGAAGAGTGCGGGCTCGGTGACGCCGCCGGCGATGGCGGAGATGACGTAGCCCAGAGCAAGACCCTTCTCGTCGGGGTTCTTCATCTTGAGGAAGGCACCGAAAGCGCAGCCCCAGACGGCGGCCATAGCGCAGTTGGTGGAAACGAAGACGAAGGGATCGTAGCCGGCGGCGATGATCTGAACCTGAGCGAGCAGGATGACGGGCATGTGCATGCCGCAGACCACGAAGAGCTGCCAGAAGGCGCCGAGGACGGCCATGACGATCAGGATGCCGATACCGCCAAGGTCGGCGAGACCAAAGAGGGCGTTGGCAATCAGCGTACCGAGCTCGTTGCCGATCGGGGCAAGGACGATGAAGGCGATGGGGATGGTGACGATCATGGTGCAGAACGGCGTGAAGACCGTGGACAGCACGTCGGGCATGACCTTCTTAAAGAACTTCTCAACAAAGTAGAGGACCGGCACCGAGAGGATAATCGGCAGGACGGACTGCTGGTAGTTGGCAGCGGTGATCTGGATGCCATAGACGGAGATGATTCCGCCACCCTCCTGAGTCGCGACACTCACGACGGACGGGGCCATGAGAGCGCCGCCGAGGAGCATGCCCAGAACCGGAGAGGCGCCGAGCTTCTTAGCAGCGGCATAGCCCAAGTAGATGGGGATAAAGGTAAACGTGGCCTCGTACAGGGTGGTGTAGAGGAACGTGTAGGTCGGATCGGTATCGGAGATAACGCCGAGCATGGTGGGACCAAGAACCGCAGCGATGGTGCGGAACAGACCGCCGGCCATGAGCAGCGGAATCAGCTGGGTCATGGAACCCGACAGGTAGTCGAGGATGATGTTGGGCAGGTTCTTGAGCTCGAACTTCTCCTTAGGAGCGTCGAGGTTCTCGTCGACCGCGGCACCCTGCTTGACGCCGGACATGGCGACGAACTCGGCGAGCACCTTGGGCACGTTCTGGCCGATGATGACCTGGAGCTGGCTGCCGGCGAACTGGCAGCCCAGAACACCCTTGACCTTCTTGATCTTCTCCACGTCGGCCTTGCTGTTATCCTTGAGCGTCAGACGCAGGCGCGTCATGCAGTTGGTGGCGACGGTGACGTTTTCCGCACCGCCCACGAGCTCGAGGACATCGGTGGCAATCTGCTTGTTATCTACTGCCATGGGACCCCTCCCCATATCGTCGTGTGCCTAATCGCTTGGGCGCAGGCACGCCTTTGGCCCGGTGACTATAACCCCTTACGGTTACCGAACCCTTGGATACGCTGTCGTAAACAATCTGTTTACTGAACGTTTACAGCGCTTAGTTTACACTCAGCATTGAATTTGTGGCAGTTTTGCCGTTTGCAGTCCGGTGAACGGTAGGAAATCGGGGGTGAACGTAATTGAATGCAGAGGCATTACATATAGTGACATTTATTTATAAATGGTCTTTTACGTGGGATTTTATATAATCTGGCATCTCAATGCCTTGTTGACTCATCAACAAAAGCCCTGCTAGATAGTAGTAAACGAGTGTTTAGTAGTTCATTGAACGTTTGATGCTACCGTTTACCGAGTTCATCCGCTTATTCTCAAATTCTGCTTTACACTAAACATGTTTAGATTGTATTGCCGCGATTGTTTAGCACGCGCGGCACAAGGGAGGCAGCTCATGGAACTCAAATCGTGCACCTACGCAACCGTCAGCACCTTGGGCGACTTTGGCCCCTGGATCAGCAAGGTCGTTCTCGACCTACCCTGCACCGTGCGCGCCAACGATGTCGATGCGAACACTTTCCATATATATGTAGAGCGTCACGAGCGCACGGGCGAGGTCCTGATGCGCAAGGAGCACGGCGCCGACCATGCCACGCCCTCCGTGGGTTACATCGACGTTCTCGCCGCGTATCCGAGTGACGAGAACGGCCGCAAGCTCGCCGTGGGCACCCATGTGGCACTCGAGGTCGCCGAGCAGCGCCTGACCAAAAAGATCGAAGGCGGCGTCATGGGCTCGCGCATGCTCGATAACCAGCTTCACGTCACGCAGCTCGCGGCTCTTCCCGGCGACGACGGCGAACCCACCTGCGGCCTGGTCTTCGATACCTGTCGCGGCGACATCTGCCCCGCGCTCAAGGGCTGGAGCAATGCCGTGCAAAAGACCGCCGTCAATGGCATCGCGCTCGAGTACGGCTTCTTTGAGCCCAGCTTTAAAGCCGAGGACTCGGCCTGCTTCAATCCCTTCGCGCCCGAGGCCACGGTCGTGCCCCAAAAGGCCCCGCTCGTGGTGTACCTACACGGCGCTGGCGAAGGCAGGGGTGCCACGCAGGGCGAAGGCGCCACGCGCGCCTATATCGGCAACCGTGTGACAGCCATTAGCCAGGCGCAAATCCAGCGCTACTTTGGCGGCTTTGCCTGGGTGCTCGTGCCGCAGTCTCCCACGTTTTGGATGGATAACGGCGTCGAGCAGCTCGGCCGCTCCAACCAGAGCATCTACTCCCCCGTACTCAAGGCGCTCATCGACGAGTTTGTCGCCGAGCATGCCGAGCGCATCGACACCGACCGCATCGTGGTCGCCGGCCTTTCCAACGGCGGCTTTATGACCCTGCGTCTGTGCGCCGACTACCCCGATTTCTTCGCCGCCGGCCTTCCCTGCTGTGCCCCGTGGTACAACGCCACGGACGAGGACGTAGCCGCGCTCGCCAAGACGCCGCTGTGGTTTACGCACTCCAAGGGCGACGAGCTCGTGTCGCCGCAGCAGACCGTGCTGCCGCTCACGGCACGCCTGCGTGACGCCGGAGCCAACGTGCACCTTACCTACTTTAGCCATGTCGAGGACCTGACCGGTCGCTATCGCGAGGCCGATGGCTCGCCCAAGAAGACGTTCAACCACGGCGTGTGGATCCACCAATTCAACGACCTGTGTTATCAAGACTTCGACGGGGGCAGCGTGCTCATCGACGGCGAGCCGGTGGGCTGCTGGGAGTGGTCGGCCAGGGTCAATAGGTAATCCGTCCCGGCGCGGGGACCGGATGTTAGTTTTGCAAACGTCCTCGGGCATGCATGGGGCGGCGCTTTGCGCTTCGCGCTGCGCCTTCCCATGCCCCCTGCGGAATGTTTGCAAAACTAACACCCGGCCCCCGCTGCGTTGCCATTGTCGTTGGCCCTGGCCGGCCGCTTCCGGCAGCACGCCGGGTCGGCGGCGATGGGGACCGGGTCCCGTCTTGCCTTGCGCGTAACTGGCTGAATTGATTTTGATTGGAGCTGTTCCTATGTCCCAAGAGTTAACTCGGGTGATTGTTACTACCGATATGGAAGTCGACGATATGAACTCGCTCGTTCATTTGGCTCTGTATCTTAATGTGCTTGATGTTCAGGCTGTGGTGTACACGGCTTCGCAGTATCACTTTCTTGGGGATGGGGTTCATACGCTGGGCGAGGTGAATTCGCATTGGCGGACCAAAGGGCGTCGCTCTTATGAGTGGGATGTTGTGCCTCATGAGCCCGATCCGCTGGCCGGCGAGCTTCGTGAGTATCGTCCGTTTCCCGAGCATTGGATTGAGAGTCTCTGGAGTAATGAATATGCCCAGGCTTGGCCGCAGTTGCAGGCGAATGCGGGCGCTGCCGGTGAGCCGCCGTTTCCCACGCCCGCCCAGATGATCGAGCGCACCTTTGTGGGAAATGTTGCCTTTGAGGGTGATGTGACTGAGGAAACTGAGGGATCTCGTGTAATTGCGCAGGCAATCTTGGATGATGATCCGCGTACGTTATGGCTGCTCAGCTGGGGTGGCATGAACACCATCGTTCGCGCCCTCATGAGTATTGCCGAGCGTTATCGCGCCACGCCCGAATGGCCTGCCGTGCAGCAGCGGGTCTATCAGAAGGTGCGCGTGATGGGCGTTGCCGATGGCGTGGGGCAGGACAACTCATGGCTCGACCATGGACGCGAGCTCTTTCCCGAGCTCATCTTTTGGTGTGTGCCCTATATGTATGGCGGCTATGTCGATGCCAAGATGGCTCAACCCGATACGTTGCCGCTGTTTAAGGCACCTTGGCCTGAGCAGAATCTCACGCAGGGTAACGGCCCCCTCATGGCACGCTACATGCTCTATGGCGACGGCAAGGTCTACGAAAATGAGCCCGAGCGCTTTCAGTTTGGCAAGCATGCCCGTCTGGATTGGGGTCTAGAAGGCATGCCCGCGATGCAGTTTGAGCGCGGCGACTTTATGGCCGAAGGCGACAGCATGACCTATATTCCGCTGCTGCCGTTTGGCCTGCGCGGCATCGACGACCGCGGCTTCGACACACTGCTCGGCCGCATGTTTCTTGATGGACATCCCGATACGGACGCACCCGCCGGTTTTGCCGCCATCGGCACGCCCGTAGACGGCAACCCCAATCCCTACCTGCGCGCCTATCAGGAAGACTTTGCCGCCCGCGCGCAATGGTGCGCCCATGATCCGGCAGCTTGTTCGCATCCGACACATGTTGTCGAGGTCACGGCCGACCGCAGCGCTACAGCCGGCGAGCACGTCACCCTTGCAGCGACCGTCGTCGACCCCGACGGCAAGGGCTTTGATGCACATTGGGATGTCGCCGTGGACCCGTCGAGCTATGCAGGCACGCAGGATCTTTCGCTGTGGCAGGAATGCACGGTGAGCACCGCTTTTATCGTGCCCGCCGACGCGCAGCCCGGCGACCGCTTCGTGCTCACCCTTACCGTGCAGACGCGCGCCGAGCGCCCCTGCAGCCGCTACGCCCAGGTTGCCGTGACCGTGGCATAGCAGGGACGGCGCCCACATTCGGCAGCCGCCACATTCGGCATGGACTGTCCCCAGCTGCCACTCATTTAAGTACGTCCCCAATGAGTGGCCGAAAATGGGCCATGTGTCCCAGTTGTGGAGACTCCTTGAGCCGTCTGGGTATCGTGAAAGATCGCGCGCTCACCCATCATCAAAAGTGACACACGCTACCTGTTGATGGGAGGCAGCCATGGGCTTCTTTGACAAGATGTTCGAGAAGAAAGAGTGCGCGATTTGCGGTACCGAACTGGGGATTTTGGGAAAGACCAAGATCAACGAAGGCTACCTGTGCAAAGAGTGCGCAGGCAAGCTCTCCCCCTTCTTTAGTGGTTGGCGCTCCAGCACCGCGGACGATATCCGCGAGCAACTCGCCTACCGCGAGGCCAACGCCGAGCGCCTGGCCTCGTTCAACCCCACGCGCACACTCTCTGCCGGGCGCACCAACATCATGCTCGACGAAGACGCGGGTCTGCTGATCATCACTTCGCAGAGCCGCTGGCGCGACGCCAATCCCGACATCATCGAGTTCTCACAGGTACTCGGCTGCGATATGGATATCGACGAGCATCGCACCGAGATCTATCGCGAGACCAAGGACGGCGAGCGCGAGAGCTACAACCCGCCGCGCTACGACCTGGATTACGACTTTAACCTGACCATCCACGTCAACACGCCGTACTTTACCGAGATCAACCTGCGCGTGAACGACTCCACCATCGATCAGCGTGGCTCCATCGAATATCGCGAGGCCAAGCGCCAGGCAACCGAAGTCCGCGATGCGCTGGTACAGCTGCGTCAGGAGGCACGCGACAGCGTCGTGGCCGCCAAGGCCCCCAAGACCGCGGTCACCTGCCCCTTCTGCGGTGCAACCACCATTCCCGATGCCAGTGGACGCTGCGAATACTGCGGCGGCGCCATCGGCGCATAGCCTCCGGCACGGAAAGGACCGATCATGGCCTTCGAGAGTGTCAACTATCAGTGCCCCGCGTGTGGCGGCCCCCTTCACTTTGCCAGTGCCGAACAAAAGCTTGTCTGCGACTACTGCGATTCGCGTTTTGAAGTCGAAGAAGTCGAGGCCCTCTATCGCGAGCGCCAGGACAAGGCAGATGCCAAAGCCGATGCCGCAGCCGCGGCCCCCAAACCTGCTGTCGACGATGCCGTGCAGGATCTGGCCCAAAACGCCGGCTACATCTGCTCGTCGTGCGGCGCCGAGCTGGTCTCGGACGGCACCGTCGCCGTTACCACCTGCCCATACTGCGGCAACTCCGCCGTGGCGCCCGGCCAGCTCTCGGGCGACTTCTCACCCGACCTGGTGATTCCGTTTAAGCTCGGGCGCGATGATGTTATGGCAGCACTCAAAGAGCACTACAAGGGCAAAATCCTGCTGCCCAAGAGCTTTGTCACCGGCAACCACATCGACGAGGTCCAAGGCGTTTACGTGCCGTTTTGGCTCTACGGCGCCCGCGTGGATGGCGAAGTGTACTTCGATGCGACCAACGAGACCGTGACCGAGGAATCCGACCGCACTGTCACGACCACCGACCACTACGACGCCTACCGTAAGGGCAAAATCTCGTTTGAGCGCGTGCCCGTCGACGGATCGTCCAAGATGCCCGACGGCCATATGGATGCCATCGAGCCGTTTGACTACGACGCGCTGCGCCCGTTCTCGGTCGCGTATATGCCCGGCTACATCGCCAACCGCTACGATGAGGATTGCGAGACCTGCAAGGCGCGCGCCGAGCGTCGTATGGAAGAAAGTACGATTTCGGCCCTGCGCGAGACCGTCGTCGACGAATATGACGACGCCACAGTCGAAAGCAAGCAGCTCGACTACACCTGGGAAGAAAACGATTATGCCCTGTTCCCCGTGTGGATGCTTTCCACCTCGTGGAACGGCAAGAGTTACCTGTTTGCCATGAACGGCCAAACCGGCCGCATGGTCGGCGAGCTTCCCTGCTCCAAGCCCAAGCTCGCCATCGCCTCGGTGCTGTTCTTTGTAATCGGGTTTGTCCTCTCCCAGATTCTCTTTATGGGCGAGAACGCCTTCGATCCGGACTACCTCACCTTTGATATCGAGGGCATCCTCATCAACATCGTCGCACCGCTGATCATCGTAATCATCGGAGACGTGCTGTTGGTAGGCCAGCTCAAGACGGCCAACGAGGCCACCCACGCCGATTGCTACTGCGGCGAGCTCGACTTGACCGAGAAGCACGACACCTTCAGCCACACCGAGACCACCGTTGTCATGAAGGACAACAAGGACGATTAGCCATTCTAACCAATACCACCCGGCCTTTGACGAGAAAGGAAGATCACCATGGGACTCTTGAAAGCTGGATTGGGTGCTGCCGGCGGCGTCATGGCCGACCAGTGGAAGGAATATATCTATTGCGAATCGATGCCCGCTGACGTCTTGGCCTGCAAGGGCAGCAAGCGCACCGGCGGCCGCAGCTCCAACACGCGCGGCGAGGACAACGTCATCTCCAACGGCTCCGTCATCGCCGTCAACGACGGCCAGGGCATGCTCGTGGTGCAAAACGGCAAGATCATCGAGGTCGCGCTGGAGCCCGGCGAGTTTGTCTTTGACACCGGCAGCGAGCCGAGCGTCTTTAGCGGCAACCTGGGCGACTCCATCAAGGAGACGTTCGCCAATATCGGCAGCCGTTTTACCTTTGGCGGCGACGCGGGCAAGGACCAGCGTGTCTACTTCATCAACACCAAGGAGATCATCGGCAACAAGTACGGCACCGCCTCGCCTGTGCCCTTCCGCGTGGTCGATAACAACATTGGCCTGGATGTCGACATCTCCGTTCGCTGCAACGGCGAGTATTCGTACCGCATCACCAACCCGCTGCTGTTCTACACCAACGTGTGCGGCAACGTGACCGATAGCTACACGCGCGATAAGATCGATAGCCAGCTTAAGTCCGAGCTGCTCACCGCTCTGCAACCCGCCTTTGCCAAGATCTCGGAGATGGGCATCCGCTACAGCGCTATCCCCGGCCACACCACCGAGCTCGCCCGCGCGCTCAACGAGGTTCTCTCCGCCGACTGGCGCGACCTGCGCGGCGTCGAGATCGTGAGCTTTGGCGTCAACTCCATCGCCGCCTCGCAAGAAGACGAGCAAATGATCAAGGACCTGCAGAAGGCCGCGGTCATGCGCGATCCCACCATGGCAGCCGCCAACATCGCCAGCGCCCAGAGCGATGCGATGCGCGCGGCAGCCGCCAACCCCAACGGCGCGATGGCCGGCTTTATGGGCATGGGTATGGCGGGCGGCATGGGCGGCATGAACGCCAGCCAGCTGTTCGCCGCCGGCCAGGCACAGCAGCAGGCCGCCCCACAGCCGGCTCCGGCACCCGCCCCCGCACCAGCTCCTGCCGCTGCCCCCGCGGCCGGCACGTGGACCTGCAGTTGCGGTGCCACCAACACCGGCAAGTTCTGCCCCGAGTGTGGCAGTCCCGCACCCGCCCCGGCACCGACCAAGTGGTTCTGCCCCAACTGCGGCAGCGAAAACGGCGGCAAGTTCTGCAGCAACTGCGGAACGCCCAGGCCCTAGCCCCTCTACCTGGTAATTGGCGGGGAGGTCCGCCACCCCCGCATTTGCTTCTATGGGTTTCGTTCGATAAAGGAGGACACCATGAAGACAACGTTCAAAAAGTCCGTACTCGCATTCCTGACATGCGTCCTGGCGCTCGCCTTTGCCCTAACGGGCTGCAGCGGCGGCGGCAAGGACCCCAAGGCCAACTTCGTCGGCAGCTGGGAACTCTCGGGTGGAACCCTGGAGGGCGAAGAGCTCACCGATGAGTACATGGATATGCTCAAGGAGTGGGGCCTCAACTGTATCCTGATCCTCGACGAAGACGGCACGGGCGTCCTCGACATGTTCCTTGAGGTCGCCGACCTGAAATGGGAGGCCAAGGACGCCACCACTGCAACCATCACCGCCGACGGCGATTCGCAGGACATGAAACTCAAGGACGGCAAGCTCGTCCTCGAGGTGGAAGGCGACAAGCTTATCTTTACGAAGTCCGACAAGGATCTGTCCGGTACGCTAAAAAAGGATCGCGAGGCGGCCGAGAAGGAAGAGGAGATCGATGAGGCCGTCGAAGACGACGACGTCCAGAGCGTCGAAATCTCCCCCGCCGTCACCGTCGCCGATGACGATCTGTGCACCATCACCATCACCGAGAAGTTCAAGGACGAATGGGGCGACATCGGCTTTGTCGTCAACATCACCAACAAGAGCGACAAGGACCTGACCTTCTACGCTCCCTCCGGCAAGACCAACGTCAACGGCACCATGAAGGAACCTTGGTTCTCGGCTAACCTGATGCCCGGCACCAACGCCACCGAGGAATTCACATTCTCGAGCGGCGAGCTTGACAGCCTTGACGACCTGGTCAACACGACCATCGGCATCGACGCCTATCTGACCGATTCCTACGAGGACGTCGCCTCCTACACCGCAACCATCGCGTAGCGGCACGTAACATCAGCCACGGATTGGCGGACACATCCGCGCACTTGCCAGGCGGGGCCGCAGGAGTTGATCCTGCGGCCCCGTCGTTTTTATGCCGACAGTACAGCCGCACAAGCAGGCCGACCGTCGTTTTCTGATGCAAAACGGCGGGCGGCCTATCTTTACGGCGCCGGAACACGGCGAGCGCGTCGATTACGGGCGCTCCATGTTGGGGACGATGCTGCCCTCCGTTACCGCGCGCACGGCAAGACGCATGATGTTGTCGTAGCCGGTCTTGCTCAGAATCTCCGAGATGCGACGCTTGATGGTACCCTCACTCATAAACAGCTCGGCCGCGATCTCGCGGCGGCTTTTGCCCTCGCAGGCAAGGCGCAAAATCGACAGCTCGACATCGTCGAGTGCCGCCGTACCCGAAAAAATGCTCTCGGGCGGCTTGGGAAACGTGCAGTAGCCCGCCAGCGTGGAGCGCATCACGGCGAACAGCTCGTCGATACCAACGTTCTTGTACACAAAGCTATCGACGCCCGCCTCGCGAGCCTGATCGACAAAGGTGATCTCGGGCATGCCTGTCATGATGATGACGCGGCACTCGGGCAGCTGCTCCTTGATGCGCGCCGCCGCCACGATGCCGTTTGAATCGTGTTCGGTGCACACGTCCATCAATATCATGTCCGGGCGCTCCTTGAGCGCGACACCCAAGGCCTCGGAGGCATCGGCGATCGCGGCGACGACGGTCATATCGGGCTGGTCGCCAATGGAGCGCGCCAGGCTTTCACGCAGAATGGCCTGATCTTCGACAATTAACACGCGGATCATGAACTTCTCCTTTGGACCGTGGCGTTGGGGCTCAGCGGGATGGACACCGCAAGCGTAAAGGGCTGGGCGGCGTGGACTTCCAGGCCGCCGCCCAAATCTTGCGCGACATGCCTCATACCTGGGATACCCGTTCCCTCGCGATACGATACGGGGGCCGGGGACCCGTCGTTAGAAATCGTCATGCGCGCGACGGCGCTAGCATTCGTCCCCTCCTGCCACAGGCGCACGTGGACCTGATGCGCCTGCGCATGCCTGGTAGCATTGGTCGAGGCCTCGCGGATAATCTGCAAAAATGCGGCGGCGACACGCGCGTCCTCAGGCAGCGCACCCTCAACATCGATCTGCACACTCACCAAGCCAAAGGCGTGGACGATATCGCTCAGCTGCTCTGCAGGCTCGCTGGCACCGCCACTTCGCAAATCGGCGGCTATTGAGCGCAGCAACGGGTCAATCTGCTCGAGCGACTCATCATCCAGACGTCCCTCCTCCAAATAGCGATGAAGAATGGACAGGCGCTGGCCGATCACATCGTGAACGCGGGCACGCATACGTAGGTAGGCCGCATTGTCGGCAACCTTTTTGGCTTCTTCAATCTGGGCCTGGAGCTCTTGGCCAGCACGCTCAAGCAGGTGGTTGGCTTGCGCCAGACGGTCGTAGGCGTGTGCGTATTCCGTCACGTCCAGGCCGACGACGCGCTCGAACGGACGGCTCGAGACCGTAACGGAGTCACGCACGAACAGACGAATCTCGGAAGGAGAGATCTCGACCACGGCGCGATCCCTACCAAAGCGATCAAGGTCGATATGGGCGCGATTAGCGCTGCTTTCGGGCATTTGCATGCTCAGTTTGCGCAGGTCGTTCCATGTGCTGCTCATGTCGCCCAGGTCGGTGGGCATATGGAGCTCTACGAGGTTTTTGCGCATGCAGCGGTTCATGAGCAGCGGACGGCCCCTCGGGTCTAGATACAGGATGCCCACGGGAATCACGTTGATGGTCTCGATCGTCGAGAACAAGGTGATATCCTCTTGGCGGTTACGGACGTCCATCAAGAGCGCCGCGATGGAACGGAACAGGAAGAACGCTCCCTCTGCGATAAGGACAACGGTCCACGCCGAGCCCATGGCAAAAACCACCGGTGGTGTAACGGCGACAACAAGCAGCAGCTCGACCAGCATGACGGGACGACGATAGTGCACCATAAGTACCACGCCATAGGCAAAGATTGCGGCATTGAGCCACAACGCTCCGCCCATTGCCCTGGCGCAAACGTCAAGCGGCGCCACCAGATACGAGCCAGACGACGTGAACAAGATGAGCGCCGAAATCATCAGGTGAAGCACAAGACTAGCCTCGTAGGCGCAAATCACCTTACGGTTATAGGACGAGCGGCGCGATGCGATGAGCGGGACGTGGATCGTCTGCAGACACGCAGCCAGGGCAAAGACAACATCGAGCGCAACGATTTGGGGAAGGATGAGCGAAATCTGCATCGTCACTCACCCGCCCTCGGCATCAAGACGATCATGCGCAGCTGACCGGACTCGCCCTCAAGGCGGTATGCCACGTTGCGCCCTTGCAAAGCGCTTTCGAGCTCTTGCGCAGCGGGCGTCTGCGAAAGATCTTCATCATCGTTGGAAAAAAGTGTGGCGCGCAGCTCGACGCTGCATCGGTCATGGTCGCCCAAGTGATACATAAGTGCCGGATGATCGGTGGTGTAGGCAAAAAACGCAAAGTCATACACGCAGTCGTACAGCGCGCTTACCGTACTGGCGTGCATCGGGCGCCGTATGGCAATAATCGAGGCGCAATCGACATCGATCGTGCGCAGGTCGCTTGCGAGCTCGTTGGCAATGAGCTGAATGCGGTCGCGGTCAAAACCGCTCTCCCCGTGCTGTGCCAACGTGAGCGACCCCTTCCGTTTGCAATAGGCAACGAGCATCTTGGCGCGCTGCAGCATGCGGTAACGCTCGCGCGAAGATTCCTCGTCAGTCAACGGCGGCAGCGAGCTCAACAAGTCGTACATCTCTTCGAGCGCGCGGGCAAGCGCCTGGTCCACGTCTTGGACTAGCAAGGTCTCGGCCTCTTGATCTGCCAAATGTGTCTTAAGGTCGTAGTCGGCGGCAAGCAGCTCGTTTTGGCGTTGCAGCTCCATGCGACGATGTGCCAGTTCGCGATTGAGCTCGTTGAGCTCCGATACGTCTTGGGCAAGCAGGGCCGATCCCCCCAGCAGCGGAAAAGCACGATACATCACATCGGGATCGGACGCCACGGTAAAGGCATGGGCGCGGCCGTGCTCCTGGGTCCGCAACCCCTCGCGCACGCCTACCGGCATTGGCTTTGACACCGGCGTGGCATAGACCTCCTGCAGGTCGCGCGTTAGAACTTTGAGGTCAAGCGGCAAGGTGTCGAAGATGCCGGCGATATCGTGGTACGACGGAATGACACCGCAATCGAGACAGATTTCCATCGCCACCACGCACAGGATGCAATAGACGAGCGAAAAGTTGAGCCTCCATGCCCAGGGCACGCGCAGAGCATATGAGATGCCAAAGAATGCGCCGCCCAGCAGCACGAGCGCCGCCGTGCCCGAGAAACGTTGGATGCGAAAGGACGAGGACCGACCAACCAGGATAAAAAAGGCCACGAAGTTAAAGGCCGTCCACACGAGGAAGGCGAAATAACCCCGGCCGTACGTGTAATCGTTGCTCCAGGTGTCGCTTGTACGGTCAAAGCGGAAGACCTGCTGGTGAAAATCGTTGGTGAGCACAAATCCGATAAGCAGGATGGCCACAATCCACAGCGCAGCACGGTAGCGGCGACCCAGGCGGCGTTGCTCCAGGCCCGCAAGGCGCAGGCCGCAGAGCTGGTAGAGCAGCGGAATGAGCGTCATGGGCACGTAGTACAGGTACCACAGCAAGGTGGCATAGAACGGCGTGTACGACTTGTACTTGAGAATGACCTCGATCATCCACAGGGCACAGATGGTGGCGATGGCAACAAGGCGGCGGCGCAACACATAGTCCAAACAACGCAGATAGACCAACACGCCCCAAATCGAAAATACAATTGCGGCGACAAGCAGCGGGAGAGGGCTCGAATGGGTGAGCCCATCCACGACCTCTTCGGACACCTCGCTATAGGCGGGCACGGCGTTAGAAAGTTTGGGGTCGAAGGCGAACAGCACCGGCAAGATCGCCAAAAGCATGAGGAACAGCGCGGTGATGGCGCCGGCGATAGCAAAGACGCGGTGACGGTACACCTGATGCGTTATGCCAACAAGGAATCGCGGCATGGCGAAGAGCCTGCCGCCCCTGGGATCCGCAACCGGAGCGGTCCGGGCGGCCGCGTGGCCGATATGTCGCTCGCGGGTACTCATAGTCCCTTTAGTGTACCGACAGGCGGGCCCAAAAAGCGGGCCGCATGTCCCAAAATCCGCAGACGGCAAGGCGCCCGGCGAGCAATAACTACTCGCCGGGCGCCTTGGTTAGAAGGCTATGAAGTTGAGTGTCTCAGCTTCCTTAGGACAGGTCCTCACCATTAGAAGCAATAACCTTCTTGTACCAGTCGAAGCTCTTCTTTTTGGAACGCTTGAGGGTACCGTTGCCGGCGTCGTCGCGGTCCACATAGATAAAGCCGTAGCGCTTGGACATCTCACCCGTGCCGGCAGACACCAGGTCGATCGGGCCCCAGGTGGTGTAGCCCAGCAGGTCAACGCCGTCCTCGGTCACCGCATCGCGCATCGCGGCGATATGCTGGCGCAGGTAGTCGATACGGTAGTCGTCGTTGATGGAGCCATCCTCCTCGACAACATCCTTGGCGCCCAGACCGTTCTCGACCACAAACAGCGGCTTCTGATAACGGTCGTACAGGTCGTTGAGGGTGATGCGGAAGCCCAGAGGATCGATGGCCCAGCCCCACTGGCTCTCCTGCAGGTAGGGGTTCTTGGCGCCGGCGAAGGCGTTACCCTGGGTGCGCTCGACATCGGGGTTATCGGCACCGGCAGAGCAGCGGGTGCTGTAATAGCTAAAGCTGATGAAGTCGACGGTGTTAGCGGCCAGGATCTCGCGGTCCTCGTCCGTCATGCCCACATCGATGCCTAGACGCTCGAGCTTCTTGACGGCATATGCCGGGTAGTAGCCGCGGCTCTGGACGTCGACGAAGAAGTAGTTGTCCTGGTTATCGAGCTGCGCCTGGCGCACGTCGCCCGGACGGCAGCTGTAGGGGTAGTAGCTACCCGCGGCGAGCATGCAGCCGATCTTGATCTCGGGGTCGATCTCGTGGGCGATCTTGGTTGCCCAAGCGCTGGCGACGAGCTCGTTGTGGGCGGCCAGGTACTCGACGGCCTCCTTGTTCTCGCCCTCCTCAAAGACCAGACCGGCACCCATAAACGGCAGGTGCAAGATCATATTGATCTCGTTGAAGGTGAGCCAGTACTTCACCAGCCCCTTGTAGCGGGTAAAGATCGTGGTCGCGAGGTTCTTGTAGAAGTCGATGAGCTTGCGGTTTCGCCAGCCGCCGTACTCCTTGATGAGGTGAATCGGGCAATCGAAGTGCGTGATGGTCACGAGCGGCTCGATGCCGTGCGCCTGACACTCGCGGAATACTTCCTCGTAGAAGGCCAGGCCAGCCTCGTTGGGCTCGGTCTCGTCGCCGTTGGGGAAGATGCGGGTCCAAGCCAGGCTCATACGGAAGGTCTTAAAGCCCATCTCGGCAAAGAGAGCGATGTCCTCTTTGTAGTGGTGATAGAAATCGATGCCGGTCTGCGCGGGATAGTAATAGCCGTCCTCGAAGTCGAGCATTTTACGCTGGCCGGAGACCACCGCATAGCGCTCGGGGCCGTGCGGAGCCACGTCCACGTTGGCCAGGCCGCGGCCGTCCACGTCGTAGGCACCCTCGCACTGGTTGGCAGCCGTTGCGCCGCCCCACAGGAAGTCATTACGGAAAGCCATGTATCAATCCTTTCGCACGCTGTTGTCATAGGCTCAGTATCCCTGCAAACAACGCGTCGCTCAACGGCGGTGGCACAGGCCGATACTTCTTTTCGCGTGCAGGCGCCCGGCAGCCACCCCGCCTGACACTTTTTGATACCCGCCTGCCCAATTCACCACCAAGGGGACAGGCGCCTTTGTGGCGGTTTGGGGCGATTTGTCTCGATCTGTAACAGGTAGGCCGCCAAAACCGGGCCAGGTGTTACAGATTGAGATTGTTCGGCCAGTCCCTTGCAGTTTGTCTAAATCTGTAACAGGTAGAGACGATTTAGCCCGCTAGATGTTACAGATCGAGACAGAAGATTCTAGTCGCAGGCGATGTCGAGGTTTTTGCCGATGAGACCTACTTAGCCGCCTTCGCTCAGCAACTCATTTGACTGAATAGGAAAAAAAGGAAAAAATAGGAAAAAAAGGAAAGGAGACTTATGACTGAAACCATCTTCTCCCCCTCATTTGGAAATCGCCCGTCCTATCTGGTGGGACGCGGGAGCGTGATTTCGACATTCATCTCCGGCCTTGAGCAGGAGCCGGGCAATCGAGACCGAGCCATGCTCATGCTCGGCCAGCGAGGCAGCGGCAAAACGGTTCTGTTGTGGGAACTTGCCGATCGCGCCCGCAAGCTCGGCTTTGTTGTCGCCACGCCCACCGTAGCCTCCGAGGATATGCTCGAGCGCATTGTTGAGAAAATCCAGGAAGCGGGCGAGCCTTACGCCAACAAGCATCGTCTCCCCAAACTTACAGGTGGCAGTTTGAGCGTCTTCGGTTTCTCAGCCGGCCTCGAGTTTACGCGCGACGTACAGGAAACTAAGAGTTTCCAGTTCAAACTCACGCAGTTGGCACGCAAGTTAACCGAGCAGGGACACGGCATCCTCATCCTCATCGACGAGCTCCAGGCAAATTCACCCGAGATCAGACAGCTCGTCACCGCCTATCAAGAGCTGGTCGGCGAGGGACTCAACGTCGCGCTCGTCATGGCGGGCCTCCCGGGAGCAGTCTCCGCGACACTCAACGACCGCGTACTGACATTTCTCAACCGCGCACGCAAAGTCACGCTCGAACCGCTTTCAGTCGGAGATGTCGATGCCTATTATCAGCGGGCTTTCGAAGAGCTCGACCTTGATATTCCAGGCGATCTTCGCCTCCGTGCCGCTCGTGCAACCCAAGGATCGCCCTATATGCTGCAGCTCATCGGCTACAACATCGCCAATCGCTGCCAGGCAGGAGAATACGTAACGCCAGAGCAAGTCGACGGAGCTATCGAAGCGTCAAAGGCCGATTTCGAAAACGATGTTTGTGAAACGACGCTCGCCGCGCTATCGGACCAAGACGTCGCGTTTCTCGACGCAATGACTGATGACAAAGACGGCGTGTCGCGCATCTCCAATGTGGCCGAGCGCATGTCAGTCACACCCGACTATGCCCAAAAGTATCGCCGACGCCTCATCGACGTCGGCGTTATCGAACAGGCACGCCGCGGTTACGTGCGTTTCGCTGTTCCATATATGGCTGACTATCTGCGCAGCCAGCTCTAGACAGCCACCACAATGGGGACAGGCACCTTTGTGGTGGGTTGGGCCCGCTTGTCTCGATCTGTAACAGTTAGGCCGTCAAAACCGGGCTTGGCGTTACAGATTGAGATTGTTCGGGCGGCCTCCGTGGTTCGTCTTGATCTGTAACAGATAGAGACGATTTAGCGCGCCAACTGTTACAGATTGAGACGGAAGACCCTAGTCCACGGTGATGTCGAGGTTCTTGCCGACGAGACCTACGTAGCCGCCCTCGGCAGCCTTGGGACTATCTGCGTGGCAGAGAACCCACTTGTCGGCCTTCCAGTAGCAGTAGCTATCACCGGCCGCGGGCATGTCGGCCGCAGCCTCGGGGCGCGGACCGTTGGTGCCGGCGGGCAGCGCAACCATCACCTGGAAGCCACCGTCGTCGACCATGCACGGCGTGTAGTGCAACGTGGTGGCGTAGACCTCGACGAGCGTGCCGGCGGGCGCGCGGAACGCCTTGACCTGCGCGGTGTCGAGCTTGCCGTCGACAATCTGCTCACGCTTGGCGAGCAGCAGAATAAAGTCGCGAGCACCCAGGTTGAACTCGCTCGCGCGGTGATACTCCAAGCAGTTGAGCTTCGTGTTGTGGCCGTTGCACCAGCCCAGCTGGAACGGACGGCCGCCATACATGAGCAGGCCGAGCGCATCGGCGCCCTCGACCTGCTCCAGCTCAGGCGCGGAGGCCACGTACTTGCTGCCCTCGGGGATGGGCGTTGCGGAGAGCGCCTCGACGAGCGGGGCGGTCAGGCTGGACGGGACGTCATCCCACACGCGGCCATAGGGTTTGAATTCGGGGTCGGTAACAGAGTAGATATGCATGTTCGCTCCTGTTCGTTTGTGTGATATTACGAACATTCTAGAACAATCACGCGCGGTTTTAAACGTCCGCCATGTCCGCTCAACAAAAAGGCACCCCCGCATAAGCGAAGGCGCCCAGTGAACTCATTTTGAGCGACGAAACCTTTACGCCTGCTGATAGTGCAGGTGTGCCTCATCGATATCGATCAGATCGCGGTCGAGATAGCGACGCGCGAGCCAATTTGCCATAGGGAGATTCTGGTCCAGGTAGTTACCGCACTCTTCGGGAGCGGCACCGGGGACATCGCCCTCGAAGCCAGCAACAAACTCGAACAACTCGCGCACGAGCGGCAAGATCTCCTCACTCGTCACCTCGCCAAACACAACCAGGTAAAAGCCCGTGCGGCAGCCCATAGGGCCAAAGTAGACAATACGGCTCGACCACTCGGCATGGTTGCGAAGGAACGTCGCGCCCAGATGCTCGATGGTGTGGCACTCGGCCGTGTTCATAACCGGTTCTTTGTTGGGCGTGGTCAAGCGCAGGTCAAAGGTGGTGACGGCGGCACCGGTCGCCGGATCGCGGTCGACGCGGCTCACATACACGCCGGGCTCAAGCAGCAGATGGTCAACGGAAAAACTCGCGATGCGCTCCATGGCAGATCCTCTCGGTAGTCAATTTGGGACAGGGCTCTTTTAGCTGGTCGCAACAATCCCACCCATGATAGCAGTCAAAAAAGCCCCGTCCCAAATGACTACTTTGGGACGGGGCGCCGCGCAGCCGATAATATCGACCGTTCAGCATCTAGTTTTCTGACCCCTCACCTATTGATGCTGCGTCGTCCGCAATGCAGAGCGTGCGAGCAGCTCAACAGCCAAAAACCCGGCAGCGACTGGAATCGCCACCAGACCAATAGATGGCCTGCACTTACAGCACCTGCAAACAAGTTGCGACGGCACCGTAGATATTGGCGTCGTTACCCAGCTGCGCCGGGACCACGTGCGGACGAGGCATATCTTTCAGAAAACCAGTGTAGTGCGCCATGACGTCATCCATCTTACGGTCGAGCGCCTCGAACAGCGCGGGATGGCAGCTGATGCCACCACCAATCGCGAAGACTGCCGGGTCGATGACGCACTGCAGATTCACAAGCACACGATCAAACAGCTCAGCATAGGCATCCAATCCGCGCTGCACGGCGGCGACTTCGGACGCGCTCCCATGCTCCAGTAGCTCGAAGATCCGTCGGCCATCGAGGGCCTCCAGTTCAGCTTCATCCGAAATGCCAAGTTCGACTGCCACGAGATTCTGCAGGCCGTGCCATCCGCTCGAAGTCGCGAACGTATCACGATGATCAAGCGGTTCGCTTACGTTGTTGGACAGGAAGCTGAACTCGCCCGCGAAGCCGCCCGCACCTGTCAGCACCCGGCCGTCAACCACGATGCCTCCGCCGATGCCCGTACCGATTACCGCCACGCAACCCACGTCCACGCCGCGCAACGCGCCGGCAGCGTACTCGCCAAGCGCACAGCTTTTGCCGTCGTTGACAACGGTCACGGGCAGCCCCAGCCGTTCGCGCAGCGCTCGGCCAAGCGGAAACCCGTCCATGTACGGCAGCGCACCACCGCGATGGATCGTCCCGTCTGGATCGACCTCGTAACCGAAGATGCCACCTGGGGCCGAGATGCCCACGCCTACAACCTGTCCGCGATACGGCCCTACGAGTGCCGCGAGCGCGTCGACCAGCTGATCGGCCGAGACGAACGCCGTCGGAATCGAACCACGGTCACCAAACTCGTAGTTCTCATTCACAATCGCCCATTTGACGCTCGTTCCGCCGATATCAATTCCAAACAGCTGCCTCATGGCCGCTCCCCTCTCGCTCAATGCGTCTACATGCTCGCAGGCTCTTCCATAAAGGCCATGAGCCTGCGGTTGAGCAGACGACCCCAAAACGTGCAGATACCGCCCGCCAGGAGCGCGGCGGCTACGGTGCCGATACCGATGCCCACCGCAGCACCCGTACGCACAAGCCCGTAGACCAGTGAGATGCCCACACAGCTCCCGTCAAAGAAATACTTCGCCTTACCAAATTCACAGTGAAACACCTGGGAGAGCGTCTGCACCATGCCGTCGGGCGCAACGGGAACGAGCCGCGCGGAGACGATCGGCGTCACGCCGAGCGCTGTGAACGATACGGCGATGACCAGCATGACCAGGCCATCGATGAGTCCCGTTGCGGTAAATGGAAACAGCCAGATATCCAGCACGTCGATGAAAACGCTAAACAGCAGACTGACGGGTATCTGCAAGAGAATCTTGACATCCGGGTAGCGCACCAGGAGAAGCTGGGCAACCACGAATACGCAATACACGATAAACGATGCCGTACCGAGGCTCAAACCCTCGATGATATACATCAGGTACGGCACCGTACTCATGGGCGCTACACCAAGCCCCGTGCGTGCATTCATTACAACGCCGCAGCTCAGGAATAGAATCCCACATACGTAGACCATCATTCGACGCGTTGGACTCTACCGCATCACATCACTCTCTCGTTCGCATCTTCACCTATCGGCACGAATAGCGCTCCGTAACATCGCCCCAAGGCGTCACTCGTACGCAATCGTCGCCTCGACGGCATGGCGCCAGCCGGCGATCTTTCTGGCGCGTTCGTCAGCGGGCATCGACGGCTCCACGATGCCGCGCTCGCCGTAGACATCGACGACATCGCGCGTGTACATGCCCAGCGCGATGCCGCAGGCCCAGGCCGCACCCAGGCCGCTCATCTCGTCGTTGCTCGCGATGCGGATGGGCGAGCCAACCAAGTCACTCTCAAACTGCATCAGGTACGCGTCGCGCGTGGGACCGCCGTCAACACGAAGCTCGGCCAACGTTGCACCCGAATCCTCGACCATCGCATCGATCACGTCAAAGATCTGATAGGCGATCGACTCGTCGGCGGCCTTCACGAACTCCGCGCGACCCGTGGTGCGCGTCATGCCAAAGACGCAGCCCTCGGCGTCACTCGCCCAGTGCGGCGCGCCCAAACCGGTAAACGCCGGCACAAAGTAGACGCGGCTCGCCGGATTGGCGGCGTAGCACAGATCGGTAACTTCCTCGGGGTTATTGATGAGTTCCAGATCGTCGCGCAGCCACGTCTTGACGGCGCCGGCGTAGCTCACGTTGCCCTCGAGCACGTACTCGGTCACGCCGTCCATACGCCATGCGAGCGAGCTCGAAAGCCCGTGCGAGCTGGCAACGAACTCGTCGCCGACGTTCATCATGACCGAGCTGCCGGTGCCATAGGTCGCCTTGGCCATACCGCGGCTGTGGCAGCCCTGCGCAAACAAGGCCGCGTGGCTGTCGCCCAGCACGCCGTGAATGGGCACGGGTGCCGGCAAAAAGCCGCCCAGGTCCGTCATGCCGAACAGGCCATCGGAATCGGTCACCTGCGGCAGGCAGGCCACGTCGACGCCAAAGGCCTCGCACACCGGCTCGCTCCAGCAGCCACGGCGCAGGTCAAAGAGCTGCGTGCGGCTGGCGTTGGACCAGTCGCAGCGAAACTCCGCGCCGCCCGTGAGCGTCCAGACCACCCAGGCATCGATGGTGCCCAGACACAGCTCGCCTGCCGCGGCAGCCTCGGCAGCAGCGGGAACGTTCGCGATGATCCAAGCCATCTTGCCCGCCGGGTAGTAGGGCGAGAGCACCAGGCCCGTCGTGTCGCGCACCAGCTCGGCCACACCCTCGCGCGCGTCCAGCTTGTCGCACAGCTCGCGGGCGCGGGCGCACTGCCACACTACGGCGTCGCACAGCGGCTCGCCCGTCGCGCGGTTCCAGGCAACGGTGGTCTCGCGCTGGTTGGAGATGCCGATGCCGGCGATGTCGGCAGGGTCGACCCCGGTCTCTTCCACCACGGCACGCGCCACGGCCAACACGTTGGCGGCGATCTCGACCGGATCATGGCTCACCCAACCGGCCTCGTTGACAATCTGGCGATGCGAGCGATCGGCACGATGAATCAAATGGCCGCCCTCGTCCACCAGCAGTGCCTTGGTGCCCTGCGTGGATTGATCGATTCCGATGATGTATTTGCTCATGTACTCTCCCATTCCTTCCGCCAAATCAAAGACGACTGGCGGACAAGGAGCGAGCGGCCGTCAAGTGCCGCAGATTGCCGTGAAAGAGGAGCGCCGCGTACTTTGCGTACGCAAGCGACGGTTTGAACGGCAAGGTGCGGTGCTTGGCGGCCGCGCAGCGTCTGTATCTACTAGTTGCCGAGGAACTCGGCGACGGTCTGTGCAATTCCGGCACCCGTCAGGCCGTAGTGTGCGAAGACCTCGGGGCTCGTGCCGGTGATGACCGGTGCGTCGGGCAGGGAGAGGCACTTGACCGGACGCGGGCAATGCTCGCCCACCACCTGCGCGACCATAGAACCCAGGCCGCCGAAGGGGCTGTGCTCCTCGACCGTCACGACGGCGCGCGTGGCACCGGCAGCCTCAATCACGGCCTCGGCGTCAAGCGGCTTGACGCAATACATGTCGAGCACCGTTGCCGAGATGCCCTGCTCGGCCAGCAGGTCGGCAGCGTCCACGGCATGGCGGACCATCTCGCCGGTGGCGACGAGCGTCACATCGGTGCCGCGACGCACCCAGGTGGCGCGATCCATCTGGAACGGGCACTCGTCCTCTGTATACACGTCCTCGACCGGGTTGCGGCCCACGCGAATGTAGGCCGGCTTGTTGTCGGCGACCAGGGCCCGCACGAGCTCGGCGGTCTGGAAGCGGTCGCTCGGCAGATACACGCGCATGTTGGGAATCGCACTCATAGCGGCGATATCCTGCGCGGAGTGGTGGCTCATACCCAGGGCGCCGTAGGACACGCCGCCCGAGATGCCGATGAGCTTGACGTTGGTGTTGGAGTACGAGACATCAACCTTGCACTGCTCATACGAGCGCGTGGTCACAAAGGACGCCGGCGAGGCGGCCCAGGCCTTCTTTCCGCACGAAGCCATGCCGGCGGCGATGCTCACCAGGTCCTGCTCGGCAATGCCGACCTCGACGGACTGTTGGGGATACTGATCAAAGAACGGCGTGAGCGATGCGGAGCCGCGGGAGTCGGAGCATAGGACGACGATGTCCTTATCGGTCTTCGCGGCCTCGAGCAGCGTGTCGCAGATAACCTTGCGATTGGCGATCTTGTTAGCCATTGACGGCCTCCTTATGGGCAGCGAAATCGGCGATGATCTGGGCATATTCCTCATCGTTGGGCAGGTGATGGTGCCAGGCGGCCTTGTCCTCCATAACAGGCGAGCCATAGCCCTTCACCGTATTGAGGATGATGACCGTGGGCTTGCCGCAGGTCTCGGCCGCAAGCGTCAGCGCGGCGTCGATGGCCCGGACGTCGTTGCCCGGAATGGAGAGCACGTTCCAACCGAAGGCGGCCCAGCGCTCCTCCTGCGAGTCCTGCTTCATAACATCCTCGGTACTGCCGCTGATCTGCAGGCGGTTGCGGTCCACGAGTGCGCACAGGTTATCGAGCTGGTAGTTGCCGCCGCTCATGGCGCCCTCCCAGACCGATCCCTCGGCAAGTTCCCCGTCGCCCATGATGGTGTAGACGCGGTAGTCGCGGCCGTCCATCTTGCCGGCGAGCGCCATGCCCACGGCCACCGGCAGGCCGTGACCCAGCGAGCCCGAGTTCATCTCGATGCCCTTGAGCTTGTTGTTGGGGTGGCCGATGTAGGGGCTGCCGAACTTGGAGAAGCGGGCCTTGACGTCATCGAGGTCAAGATAGCCCTCGTGGCAGAGCACCGCGTAGTAGGCTTCCATGGCGTGGCCCTTGGAGAGCACGAAGCGGTCGCGGTTGGGATCGTCGACGGTCTCGGGTGAAATGTTGAGGTGGTTGGCATAGAGGGTCATGAGGGCGTCGATCACCGACATGTCACCGCCGATGTGGCCGCCAGCGCCAGCCATGATGATATCGACGCAATCGCGGCGAAGGTCCCAACGCAGGGACTCAAGCTCTTCGATAGTTGCCATTTCTACTCTCCTCGCAGGTAGGCTTTAACGTCTTCTTCGATGGGGTCGTACAGGTCGGGGGCAATGCCGAGGTACTTGCACGCCTCGTAGAGCACCGGCACCACGTTGGCGTGAATAGCGACGCAGTGGTGGATGTAGGGACCCTCGACGATTTTGGCCTCGAGGCGCTTGAGGTTGTCGACCTCGACCCATAGGTAGGTGCCCATGCCGGCCGGGCCGTCGATGCCGCGGGCGTTGCCCAGCAGCAGCGAGTACTCGCCGTTGTCGCCGTCAAAGCGGGCAAGGGTGAGGTCGCCATGCTTGGCCTCGGCCGTCAGCGCGCCGGGGTGATCGAAAGCCAGCGGATAGGTGAGCTTGGGCTTGACGGCCGCGCAGCTGCAGGGCCAGGGGCCGCAGTGCTGCAGCAGCTCGCCGTTCTCGTTATCGGGATGGCGCACGGTCCAGTCGGCGAACATGCCGCGGTGACGGCCCAGGTCGGCGGCCTCGACCATCAGCGCGGTGATGGCGCCGTGGATATCGGTCTCGCATACGATAGGAATGCCCATCTCGTTGAGGATGGCGTTGGCGGCGCAGGGCATAATGCCCAGCTCGTCCTGCAGAGCGTTCCAGCACTGAATGGCGCCGGCGTTGCAACCGTACTTCTCGACCAGGCGCTTCATGGCGATGGCAAGACCGGCGACCGCGGGAACCTTATCCTCGGGGATGCAGATCTCAAAGCTGTCGTTGATGTGGGCAAGCATGGTAGCCATGGCCTGCTCGTCGGCCTGGGCGTCGCGCACGGCCTGGACAAGCTCGGTCATGGGAATGGGCGAAAGCTGGATGTTGAACTTCTCGAGCAGCTCGCCCTCGTTGCACATGGTCGACCAGAAGTCGAACGGACGGGTGGCCATCTGCAGGATGCGGGTGTGCTTGAAGGTCTTGACCACGTTGCACACGGCCAAGAAGTCCCAAACGCCGCGCTCGAACTCGGGATCGGTCAGGCGGCAGTTGGTCATGTAGGTGAAGGGAACCTGGAAGCGGCGCAATACTTTGCCGGTGGCGAACAGGCCGCACTGGCTATCGCGCAGGCGGGTGCCGTCGGGCTCGGGGCGCTCGTCGCGCGGGCCCCACAGCAGCACGGGTAGGCCGAGCTCGCGGGCAAGGCGAGCGCAAACGTACTCGGTGCCAAAGTTGGCGTGGCACAGCATAATGCCATCGACGCCCTCGGCGCGGAACTTCTTGACGATAGGCTCAATGTGGCTGTCGTCGAACAGCAGGCCCTCGTCATTGATGTCGTCGATATCCACGATGTCGACGCCGATCTCACGCAGGCGATCAGCCGTCAGGCCGCGATACTTGATTGCGTCCGGCGCGCTAAAGATACTGCGGCGCGTGGGCACAAAACCGAGCTTGATCTTGTCCATGTACGTCCTCCCCTAATCACATGTTCAGTAAACAGACGCATGTTTCGTTTTGTTCTGTTTACTAAATTTTTACTCCAGTGTTTAGAAGTTTAACGCGAAATACCCGTGGGCGGTAGAGAAATCAGCCTAAACGGTATGTAAACAAACTGAACATACAAGGGCAACAAAAAGAGGGCCCCGAAGGACCCCTTTTGGTTGACGTTATTTTCTGCCTTAGCGAGCTTTGCCGCCCTGCGGCCCGGCGTTGCCTTTGCCTAGATCTCACGCACGCTCTGACGCTCGACAAAATAGGTCGATACGGCTGTCTTGCAGGTATAGCTCTTGGGATTGCGGATGTTGCCCACCAGGCGGCGCACCGCGATCTCGCCCACCTCGTGCTTGGGAACGTGCACCGTGGTGAGCGGCGGGTTGGAGAAGGCACCCAGAGATAGGTCGTCAAAGCCGATGATCGAGACATCCTCGGGCACGCGTATGCCGTGCTCGTTGAGCGCGCGCATGGCACCCACGGCGAGCACGTCGTTTTCGGCAAAGAAAGCCGTCGGCAGGTCGTCGCGCGAGACGCTGTCGAGCCATGCGCCCATGTCGCGATAAGCACCTTCGAGCGTGGTGCCCAGCGTAACGCGCCATGTCGGGTTGGCCTCAAGGTCTGCGTCCTCAAGCGCTTGGCGATAGCCGCGCTCGCGATCCTTAAAGTTGCGGATGCGAAGGTCGCCTGCCAGATAGCCGATCTGCCTGTGACCTTTCTCGATGAGGTGATCCACGGCGCGCAGCACCGAGTCGGTGTTGGCAATGACCACGGCATCGAAGTACTGACGATCGCTCCAGCCATCGAGCACGATCAGGTGGGCGGCAGCGTTGGCAAACAGGGCGTAGTCTTCCTCACCCAGCTCGGTACCCATCAGCACGATAGCGGCGGACGGATCGGCGATCAGGCCCTCGACCTGCGGACGCACGGCGTCCAAGTCGCTAAAGTCGAGCGAGACAAAGCTCGTGCTCATGCCGTGACGACGCGCCTGGCGCTCCACGCCCTCGATGACCGCGGGATGGAAGGTACTCTCGTCCAGAATGGCGCCCGTCTTGCGCGCGAGCACAAACTGAATGCTCTCGAGCTGCGTCGACTGCTGATAGCCAAGCGATTGCGCGCACTCCAGGATGACCTTGGCGGTCTCTTCACTCACGCTGCGCTTGCGGTTGAGCGCGTTGGACACGGTCGCAGGCGAAAAACCGGTGATGCGGCTGATCTCGCGAACACTTGCTTTGGCCATTGTTCCCCCTAGCAACGGCCGTGGCGGAGCATCGCAACTTGATGACTCGACAACTAAACGACCGCAAATTCAATCTAAACAGAATAGTAAATGTTTATGAGCTAGTTTAGCCTGTTGTCAAGCGAAGTGGCACGACTATTCCCCCAACGGGCACATTTACTCGGTAGCTAAAAAAGCCCCGTCCCAAATTGACTACATGGGGCGGGGCACGGAAATCATCTAGCCAAGAACACGGGCCATGCGCGTCTTGAACTCGGACAGGAAGCGCGGGGCATCCACGGTCAGCGCCACAAGCGCGCTCTTGTCCGGATCGGACAGGCGATGCTCGTCGCAAATGGTGCGGCCGCGATACTCGCCCAGCAGATCAACACGCAGATTGCAGCCGAGCGCACCCACGAGCGTGGGGTCGATCGCCACGGCGACGGCCAGCGGATCGTGCAGCGCACAACCACCCAGGTAGGGTGCGTTCATCTCGTACGAGCCAATGTAGTGCTCGACCATGCTTGCAAACGCACAGCCCGCCATGGTGCCCGAGCCCGTCCATCCGGCAATGTCGCGGCGCGTGAGCACCACGCGATGCGTCACGTCCAGGCCCACCATGGTGAGCTTGCGGCCCGAACGCAGCACGGCATCGGCCGCCTCGGGATCGCTTGCCATGTTGGCCTCGGCACCCGCGCTCACATTGCCGGGCACGGTCAGGGCGCCGCCCATCACCACCACGCGGCCAATAGACATCACCGCCGCCGCATCGCGCTCCAGGGCAAGCGCCAGGTTGGAGAGCGGGCCGGTCGCTACGTAGACCAGATCGGGACCATAGGTGCGCGCGGCATCGATCAGATAATCGACTGCAGCGTTGCCATCGGCCGACGTCGCCCCCACCGGCTCATAGGGCGACGCGGGCACGCTCGCGCCGCCGATGCCGTTCTTGCCGTGAATGAGCGCGGTGGACGCCGGCGGCGTATAGGGCTCAGTCGCCTGCAGAGGACGGTCGGCACCCAGGTACACCGGCACCTCGGGACGGCCCAACAAGTCGAGCACCGCCAGGCAGTTGCGCGCCGACTGGTCGACGCGCACGTTGCCAAAACACGTGGTAATGCCCACGAGCTCAACCTCGGGGCTCGCGATGGCATAGGCAAGCGCCATCGCATCGTCCACACCCATATCCAGATCGAGGATCAGCTTCTTGGTTGCCATTGTTCTACTCCGCTTCTCCGTCTTGTACTAAATCGTCTAAACCAAACACGCGCTCAACTTCGGCACGCGTGGGAATCGACTGCTGCGCGCCCAGGCGCGACACCGTCACTGCCGAGGCGCGAGCACCCGCGGCCATACACTCAAAGAGCGGCAGCCCCTCCAGACGAGCCGCGGCAAGCGCACCGATAAATGTATCGCCCGCGGCCGTCGTATCGACCACCGCGCTCGAAAGCGCCGGCATACGCAGCAGCTCGCCGTCGTCGCCGAGTGTAACCGATCCGGCGCCGCCCAGCGTGATGACCGCGGCGCCGGCACCCTTGGCGAGCAAGGCATTGAGCGCCGCGACGCAGCTCGCATCGTCCGCAGGCAAGATGCCCGTCAGTACCTGGCACTCAGTCTCGTTGGGACAAACCAAGTCGACTGCAGGCCAGACCTCCGCAGGCACTTCGCAGGCTGGCGCTGGATTAAAGACCGTATAGAACCCCAGCTCGTGAGCGCAGAAAAGCGCCTCGACAGTCGCCACAAGGTCACATTCTCCCTGGGCGATAAAGACGCTTCCGGCAGCCGGGGCAATCTCGCTGGCGTTGCCGTCGAGCTCATCGGCCACCAGGCGCCTCAGCGCGCGAGCAACGTCCTCGCCCGCAAGTGCATGGTTGGCGCCCGGCGACAGCACGATGCGGTTATCGCCCTCACAGCGAATGATGGTCGCCGTTCCCGTCTCCACGTCGTCGCGACACGCCACAAAGTCACAGTCCACGCCAGCATCTTGGAGCCCCGCCACGAGCGACGAGCCAAACGCGTCGCGGCCGACCGCGCCGATCATGCGCGTGCGCGCACCCATGCGCGCAGCTGCTACGGCCTGGTTGGCGCCTTTGCCGCCGGCGTTGGTGATAAACCCGCTGCCGCCGACGGTCTCGCCCGCACGCGGCATGCGCTCGCACGCCACCGAAAGGTCCATGTTCATGCTGCCGAACACCGCAAGGATGCCGCAATCTGCCATGGAAACCTCCTCGTCCGCGGGCTCTGCACCCGCTGTCGGCCGTCAATCGTGCACTCTCGCACCTCTATAACTTTAGTTCACTTTGATGTGGACGCGCGCTTGAGCTTACGCCAGCAGCAAGCATTCACAGGAGTAGGCGGCTACAATGAAAGCGTGCTGATTATTCTCGTCATTGGATGATGTTTTATGGAACAATTCCCGCGATCGAGCTCGCGCAGCTCACGCCATGCGAGCGATCAACAAGCGCCGCACGAACGTTCGCGCACTAACCGCCAAACCACCGAGCCGCGCCGCGCTGCAGGCTCCCATCGCTCGCCCGCCAACAAGGGCGCCCGCACCGACAGCGCCGCAAAAGAACAGGCGCCCACGCGTCCCAAATCTCGCTACATCCCCGCCCTCGACGGCCTTCGCACGCTCGCCGTTGTCGCGGTGGTGCTCTATCACCTCAACCTCACGTGGGCACAGGGCGGCCTGCTCGGCGTCACGATCTTCTTTGTGCTCTCGGGATACTTGATCACGCGCCTGCTCCTCAACGAAATCGCAAAGACCGGTCGTATCGATCTCAAGAGCTTCTGGATCCGCCGCATCCGTCGCCTGTTCCCCGCCGTGGTAACCGTCGTGGTGGTGACCTGCGCACTGTGCACTGTCTTTAACCATGTGATGCTCACCAAGATGCGCCCCGACATCCTGCCGTCGCTGCTGTTCTTTAATAACTGGTGGCAGATCATGCAGGACGTTTCGTACTTTAACGCCCTGGGCGACCCCTCGCCGCTCACGCACTTTTGGTCGCTTGCCATCGAGGAACAGTTCTATCTTATTTGGCCGCCGCTGCTGCTCGCCATGGTGTCGGTGCACATGAGCAAGCCCAACACGCGCCGCGTGGTCCTGGGCCTCGCCGCCGTCTCCGCCGTCGCCATGATGGTGCTCTACAACCCCGCCACCGACCCCAGCCGCGTGTACTACGGCACCGACACCCGCGTGTTCTCGTTGCTGCTGGGCGCCTGGATGGCCTTTATCCCCGACCGCGACCTGGCGCCTGCGCGCCTTGTCCGCCATCTGGGGCTCGACCGACTGGCCGGCGCCGCCAAGCACGGCAAGTCAAAGAGCGACACCGCCGAGGCCGCCACGACAAAGCCAAGTGAGCTCGCACGCTTTTGGTCCTCCCCCGCATCCATCGATTTGATGGGCGTCGTTGGCCTGGTCGGACTCGCCGCCATGGTCGCGCTCACCAACGGCTATACCGCGTTTCAGTATCGCGGAGGCACGCTGCTGTGCTCCATCCTCACACTGATGGTTATCGCGGCATGCGTGCAGCCCCAGGGCATGGTCGCACGGGCCTTGGCCGCCGAGCCGCTCGTATGGATCGGCAAGCGCTCCTACAGCATCTACCTGTGGCATTATCCGCTGCTGCTCCTCATGAACCCGGTCGCC
Source organism: Collinsella sp. LCP19S3_C9 (assembly GCF_052121575.1). Classification (NCBI taxonomy): domain Bacteria; kingdom Bacillati; phylum Actinomycetota; class Coriobacteriia; order Coriobacteriales; family Coriobacteriaceae; genus Collinsella; species Collinsella sp. LCP19S3_C9. Next base: position 35,530 of record NZ_JBQKDZ010000009.1, on the reverse strand, counting down.
AACATTAACGACACGCCCTGGTGGCACTACATTTTGCAGGTACTGCTGGTAGTTGCCGCCGCCGAGTGCTCCTATCGCTTTATCGAAACGCCGTTTAGGAAGGGCGCTTTTGGGCGCACCGTTTCCGAGCTCCGCGACGGCACCACCACGCCCGCCGGCTGGATGCGCGCACATGTCCCCACCTGCGCCGTTTGCGCCGTCGTGCTTGTTGTGGCGCTGGGCGGCCTGGTCTTTGTGCCCGACACATCCGCTCTGAGCGGCGAGGGCGCCGAAATCCTAAACAAGGAGGCCAAAAATGCAAAGCCTCAAGATCAGCAGGCGGCCGATGACACCGACAAAGACGACGACGGCTTCCCCGACGGAGCCTACGACCTGCTAATGATTGGCGACTCCGTGTCCCTGCGCGCCGTCGATGCCTTTGACGGCGTGTTCCCGCACAGCCACATCGATGCCGAAAAGGGCCGCCAGTTTGATGCGGGCCGCGCGACATTTGAGGGCTATATCCAGCAGAACCTTGCCGGCAAGATCGTGGTCTTTGCCCTGGGCACCAACGGTTTGGTAACGGACGCCCAGGTCGACGCGATCATGGCCGACGCCGGTGATCAGCGTATTGTCGTGTTTGTAAACACGCGTAGCCCGCAGCCGTGGGTCGGATCCACGAACCAGGCCATCGCCAACGCCGCTACGCGCTACAAGAATGTACGCGTTATCGACTGGTACGGGCACAGCGCCAACCGCAACGACCTGTTCGATGGCGATGGCACGCATCTTTCGACCGCCGGCGTGACCGAGTACCTTAAGCTCATCCACGATGCCGTCAAGAAGGACCTACCCGTGCACCCCGAGGACCACGTTAACGATCCGCAGCCGGCGGCTGTCAAATCCGCTGCCGAGGCACTCGTCAACGCCCTCGCCTACAAACCGCACAAGCTAGGCACCGACAAGTAACGCACAGCCAAATCTGCTTACAATCCGGCACTTGGGACCACTTCCGCGACTTACAAAGCCGCCTCTGGGCTGTTAATTCACCCCAGAGGCGGCTTTATAGCTGCACATCGGTATATAACTAGCACCCTATAGCAGACAAAAACAGGCCGCAGCCCATGGCGGCGGCCTGTTTAGAGTCCAAGAGAGGTGCTACGCGCTGTAGCCCATCGCTTGCAGAACAAACATGACGACCGTCAGCACCGTAATAACGCCGATAGTCGCCCAAGTGAGCACATTCCACACACGGCCGTTGCGGTTGGCGCCCATAATGTGTCGATCGGCGGCAATAACCACCTGGAACACCAGAACCACGGGCAGCAACACGCCGTTGATGACCTGCGAGGTCATCATAATCTGGAACAGGTCGACGCCGGGCATGAGCACCAGCACGGCAGAAATGCCAATGATTGCCGTAATGATGCCGCGATAGACCGGGGCCTCGTCCCAGCTGCGATCGGCACCGCGTTCCCAGCCAAACGCCTCGCAGATAGCGCTGGACGTAACGCCCGGCAGCACACAGGCGGCCAAGAAGCTCGCCGCGACCAGGCCCGAGGCAAACAGCACCGTGGACCACTGGCCCGCAATGGGCTCCAGCGCGCGGGCAGCGTCTGCAGCATCGCTAATCTGAATGCCCGCGGGGAACAATACCGTACCGGTCGTGATGATAATAAAACCGGCAATGACATCGGCGGCAATCGAGCCGCTCACGGTATCGATGCGCTGCAACACGATATCGTCCTCGCCCGCATTCTTATCGACCACGTTGTTCTGTGCCAGGAAAATCATCCAGGGCGCGATGGTGGTACCGATCGTCGCGACCACAAGCGACACGTAGCTGGGGTCATTTTGAATGTTGGGTACAACCAGATCGACCGCCACCTCGCCCCAACTGGGACCAGCCATAATTGCAGCGACAATGTAGGTCACAAACACGCAGCTCACCAGCAACAGAATCTTCTCGATGCGCTGGAAGCTACCCGACATGGTAAGCATCCAAACCATCAGCGCCACAAGCGGCACCGAGATGCTCGCCGGCACGCCAAAGAGGGCAAGGCCGCTCGCGATACCCGCAAACTCCGAAATGGTCACGGCTGTGTTGGCAATCAGCAGCGCCGCCATGGCCAGCACGCTCTTGCGCACGCCAAAGCGCTCGCGAATGAGCGAGGCCAGGCCCTTGCCCGTCACGCAGCCGCAACGTGCCGCGGTCTCCTGCGTCACGATGAGCAGCACGGTCATGACGGGAAGCATCCAGAGCATCTTGTAGCCATAGCTGGCACCGGCGCTGGAATACGTGGCGATGCCGCCGGCGTCATTGCCCGAAAGCGCCGCCAGAAGGCCAGGACCCATGGCACCAAAGATGGCCGCGATGGTCAGCTTTTGCTTGGTGCCCTGCTTTTGCTTGCTATTTTGCACGCGACCACCTAACCCATGACCGACATGGTGAGCAGCACCGCAGCGGCACAGTACGCCACGCACGAGATCATGACGGCAATGACGTTCATGGCGGTACCCGACGTATTGAGGTCGTGCTCGTCGCGCCAGAACAGCACCATCAGGTAAATCACAGCGCTCATGTTGCCAATCAGGCAGACGATGGCCGCGATGTTAAAGCAGCCGGTAAAGAGCTGCTCCTCAAGCATGGGCGCGTCGGGGAACGCCGTGGTGCGCACCAGCTGAGCGCACAGGTAGGTCACGAGCGACAGGATCAGGCCCATGCCCGTGCTCTGGAAGAAGAATCCCAGATACGGCTTGGGTTCATCGTCATGGCCGTCGTACTCCAGGAAGTAGTTCTTGACGAACGACACCATACGCGAGGCAGCCAGCAGCACGAGCGGCATGGCGCACATGGGGAACACCACCAGATGTGCGGAGCCCAGCGCCGTCCCCAGCACTGCCGCCATGATGCACGAGGCAATACCCCACACGACAACCCAGTACTGGCGATGCACAAACCAGCTGAGCACATTCGTCGAGTCGTCGGACGCGCTATCGCCCGAGCCGACGCCTGCGATCTGCAGGTCCTCCTGGTGCTCCTCGGCGATAACGTCCATGGCGTCGTCGAAGGTCACAATGCCCAAGATGTGGCGGTTCTCATCGCAGACGGGGATGGCGACCAGGTCGTATTTGGTCATCTCATCCGTTACGTCTTCCTGGTCCTCGTCGGGCGACACATAAACCAGGTCTCGGTAGGCCAGCTGGCCCAGCGTGGCGTCGCGGTCGGCCACGATCAACGTGCGCAGCGAGAGCACGCCGGTCAGCATACCGCTCGGATCCTCGGTATAGACGTAGTAGACGCTTTCGAAATCCTCGTCGAGCTTGCGGATCGCCTCGATGGCGTCACCGACCGTCGCCGTGGCAGGCAGGGAGACAAACTCCGAGGTCATAATGCGGCCGGCAGTGTTTTCCTCATAGCCCAGCAGGTTACGAATCGCCTTCTCCTCCTGAACGCCCATCAGGCGCAGGAGCTTCTCGGCCTTCTCGTAATCGAGCTCGTCGATCAGGTCGGCGGCGTCGTCCGGGTCCATCATGGCCAGCATCGACGACGCATCCGTGTCGGACAGGCCCTCGAGCATCTCGGTCATGAGCTCGTCGTCATCGAACTCCGAGATGGCCTCGGCGGCCTGGGCGGTGTCGAGCTGCGCGAACACCTGCGCGCGCAGGCGAGGATCGAGCTGCTCGATAATGTCGGCAATGTCGGCAGGATGCAGCTCGCCGAGCGTCTTATGCGACACCGACAGCTGGATGTTCTTAGTCGAGCGATCGAGCAGGTCCATGTAGGACCAGGCGATGATGTCCTCGCCGAGCGGTTTGCCCAGGTGCTTCATAAAGCCCTCGACGACATGTTCAAGAGCGGGGCTGATTGCACGCAGCAGACCGCGGGCACCGACTTCGGCACCCAGCAGGCGCAGCTGATTTTCGCCCGACATGGAAAACTTGATGTCGTTTACGCGCACAACCTTCATGCCCTGCGTGTCGACGATTTGTTTATTGAGCACGTCGCGCGCGAGCAAGAGTTCGGTCGGCTGCAGGTACGAAAAACGGATTTCGGTAGCCGACGTCTTAAGGTATACGCCCGTCTCGTCGATACGGTCGACCCATTTTCGCCAGCTGATCATAAACGGCGTCTTGCCGGGACCGCGGAACGCGAGCGACGTCACGTGCGGAAAAACTTCGCCGGTAGCAATGCCAAAATCGTTCACAACGCCGAGCTTTTCGCCATCGACGTCCAAGACCGGCAGCTTGAGCATCTCACTCAGATAATTCACTGGTGCTCCCCATCATTATTCCTTCGGACCGTGGCCATGCCGGCACGCCATCCGTGGACTTTTAGATATGTATACGCATGCGCGGGCGGCACACCGCTCGGCGCTCACACCCCGTGCATGCGCAAGAAGCACCTGCAAGGGGTCATCGACTGTATGGTCGAGGTTTGGATTTCACCTGCAACCTTTCTCTTGACCCTTGTTATCCGCAGTAACTATAGCATCAGCATCGCGCCGTGACGCCAAATTTATGCTCCAAACATCGCAGGCATACCAAACGCTGACGCATCCGTGACATAGTCGTTTAAAAACGTCCCCCGTGACTAGTCTGTGGTGTCGTTATCTTCGGCGAGCTGGGGAAACACGGCGTTCTTGGGCATGGAAGTCTTCGTTAGCGAGGTGAGTTTTTTGCTCAGCGACGTATCCGTCTTCACCAAATCGCTCAGCGTCACGATCTTGTAGCCCTTGGCGACAAGGCCATCGATGATCTGCGGCAGCGCTTCGAGCGTCTGTTCGGAGCACTCGTCGCTATCGGTGAACAAAACAATGTTGCCCGGAGTCACCGATTCGAGCACTGTCGAAACCTGTTCGTCGGCGCCGTTGAGCAGCCAGTCGCCCGAATCGACATTCCACGAGACCACGGCAGACACCAGGTCCATCGCATCGATCCAGTTTTGCTCGTCAAACGCGGCGTAGGGAGCACGCAGCAACATCGTCTCGAAGCCGGTCGCCGACTTAATCGCCTCGGTGCCCTTCGTGATCTGCTTGCGCACCGCCTCGCGATCCTTGCCCTTGAGCGAATCATCGCTGTAGCTGTTGGAGCCGATCTCGCATCCGGCATCGACAATCGCTTTGGCAGTAGCGGGCGAGGCTTCCGCAGCATCGCCCGAAAGGAAGAACGTCGCCGTGACGCCCTTTTCCTTGAGCACCTGCAAGACCTGCTTGGTCGCGCCGCTCGGACCCTCGTCAAATGTCAGGGCCACGTACTTTTCGTTGCCCTTGGGCGCTACGCTCGCGCACTCGACTACACAGTCGGTGGCGGGCACGACCTCGCCGCGGTCCTGCGTCTTGCCCGACTGCTCGCCGACCCATACCTCGGAGCGGCCCTGAACGCCCCAGGTTTTAACGTATTCGATAGCGCCCGTGCCCTCGACCTTCAACTTGGGCTCAATGGTCGTGACCTGGACCTCGTGCTTCTCGTACGTGTCGCGGCCGTCTTTGACCGTCACTTTCTCGCCGCCCGTTAGCTCGCGGCTATTCCACTTGCCCTGCTTCACCCGTTTGCCGTCCACCTTCACCGACAGCTTTTCGCCGCCACGGCGGGTAAGCACGCTATCGTCGACAGCCAACAAGTCGCCGGCATCGTAGGTGTCGGTCAGGCCTTGATCATCGATAAGGTTCTGCAACGTGGAGCCCACGCGCACCGAAGCCTGCTCCCCATTGAGCACAATGTCCACGCTGCGATTGACATAGCCCACGACGGCAGCGATAAACAGCACGAGCGCACAGCCGACAGCGATGAGCGCATAGGGCAGGCGGGACGGTCGGCGCGGTGAGCGCCCGTTGCCGATGCGCGCGCTGCGATCGCTAAACCCACGGCTATGGTTGAGGTACATCGCGCCGGGTTTACGGCGACGTCGACGCTGACCGCTGGGCAGCTGCCCCAGGTCGCGTCGCGCCGTCGGACGCGCACCCGAGCGCCCGTTTAAGTTAGATCCGTTTTGGCGCATGTGCCCTCCCCCATAAACACAGCGAGCCGGAGCAACATGTCTCCGGCTCGCCCCCCATCATTTGGTACGTCGCTATTTGCTAGCTTTTGACGAGCCCCCGCTCGCCTTTTGATATTCGTCCTTAAAGGCCTTGAACATACCGCGCGTCTTGCCGAGCTGCTTGCCCAGTGCGCGACTGCCCTTGTCCACGGCGGCCGATCCCTTGTCATCGAGCACCTTGGCGCCCTTCTTGACCTTATCACCCACCACGACACTGGCCTCGGCAGCCTTGGCGGCCGCGCCACCCGAATACCCGAGCGACTTGACCTCGTCCGAGACAATCATCGCGCCGTTCTCGTAGCCGAGCAGCATCGTCGGCGGCATCTGTGTGTCGCCCACCAGCACACTCGAGGCAGTGCCGGCGGTCACGTAGAACGTCTGCACGATACCCGAACGCGGCTTGAACTCAACGTCCGAGCAGTAGCCCACGACGTCGCCCGATTCCGTGCGCACGTCCATGCCAACCCAGATGATGCAATCGTCCAGGTTGATATCGAGGCGCTTGGCCGCGGCGGCATCGTAGGTGCCCTTGACATCGTCGACCGCGACAGCACCCTCATAGACGCCGATGGCATCGAGCGCCACAAATCGATCGGGGCGCTCGATCATGCCCGCGATATCGGACTGGCGAACCATAAAGCCCACCACGCGCGTACCGCCCGGGGTAAAGACCGGAAAGTGAATCTTGCCGAGCTTTTTGGGGCTGCGCGGCGTGCCGTCCTTTTTGGTGCGCTTGTCTTCGGCAGGCTTACGATAAACCTTGACGCCGACAAAATCCCCTGCGCGCATTATGCCTCGGTCGAGGGCTCCGTGGCCTCGGTGTCGGCCTCAGTGACGTTCTCGACCACGACGTCGGCAGCGGGCGTCACGTTGCCGCCCGAGATGGCGTCGTTGAGCTGCTCGCGAAGCTGGTCCATGCGCTCGCGGGCCAGGTCGACCTTGGCGCGCAGGTCATCGGTCTTGGCGTCGACCATCGGACCAAAGTCGTTGACCGCGGCACGAGCCTCCTCGGCACCGTGCTCGTAGGTGTCGCGCATGTTGTCCCAGGCATCGTTGGCGATATCGGCGGCCATGGCACGGGTCTCGGCACCCGAGCGCGGGGCCAGAGCAACGCCGATGATAGCGCCGGCGGCAGCGCCAAAGAGCGCACCGGAGACAAAGCTGAAAGTCTTTCCCATGATCATTCCTCTCCTGCGGGCACCTCAATGCCCACCGTTTGAATGCTGTCCATTATACCCGCAGCGCAACACTTGCCGTCGCGCTCATCTGCGTACGGTAAAAGCGCAGGTACATGATGGTGATAAGCGAGTGAGCCTACTCCTGCGGTATGGCAGGCATGGCCACCGTGGCGGCCGGGTCCTCGCCGGCGCCATCAACGAGCGGAAGCGCACCTTCCTGTGCGGGGCCTGCCGGAACCGTCGCCGCGCCACCGTAGACGGCAGCGGGGGCCTCGTGGCTCTCGGCGGTCGCGCCCTCGGTATCGATTGCCTCCTGCAGCTCATCGTCAAAGCTCGGGACACCCTGGGGCTCCGCGGGCTCGGACTCGACAGCTTCCTCAGCAGCTGCCTCGACGCCGGGTTCGGAATCGGCAGGAGCCTCGCCTTCGGCCCCGTCCTCGGCGTTTGCGGCGGCGATGGCCTCGTGCGGATCCTTGCCCTCGGCCTCGGCGCGCATACCCAGCACCAGGTTGCGCAGGCCCGCGACCGTGCCCTCCACGTCAGGGGCAGGCTGGTCGGCGTGCAGATAAGCCCAGTCCATCATAAAGGTCGCCGAAGACAGCGCGCCGATGGCCAGCGCGTCATCGGGGCATGAAAGCTCAACCTCAAAGACACGCTCATCGTGCTCGCTTACGCGGGTACGGCCGCACGAAATGCTGCCGGCGAGACCGGTCTCGTTCATGAGCTCCACTGTCACGTGCTCCAGCAGATGGCAAAGCTCGGTCTGGCCCATGCAGTCCTGGAATTCACGACCGGAATCGCCTAGGCACAGGTGCTTGGCAATCGCGGGCACCAGGTAGTACACGCGCGCCGTGGCCTCGATGTCCTCCGAGGTCATGAGCGGCATGCCGGGGTTCACCAGCACATGCGCGCAGATCTTGTCCTCGCTGACGGTGACCTTAAGGATGTTGAACAGGCCTGCCATAACTCTCCCCTACTCTTCCTTGCCCTACTCGTCGCCGTCGTGCGGGCCCGCAGAGCCCGCGCCCGGCGTCGCCGGCTTATCTGCCGAGGACTCGGAATCCTTCTTATCGGTTTCGGCCGGAGCGATCACGCGAATAAGCGAGATGCGCTGGCCACGCATCGACTGCACCTTGAACTTGTACCCTGCAACCTCAAACACCTCTCCGATGTCGGGCACCGAGTCGCAAAGTTCCAAAATCCAGCCGGCGATGGTCTCATAATCATCGCTTTCCTCGAGCGGCCAACCAAGCTCAATCGCATCATCGCACGAAAAACGCCCATCGACGAGCCACTCACGGCGCGAAAGACGCGTGAGGTACTTGTTGTCGGGGTCGAACTCGTCCTCGATCTCGCCCACGATCTCCTCGACGATGTCCTCGATGGTAATGATGCCAGCCGTGCCGCCGTACTCGTCCACGACCACCACGATCTGGTCGTGCGAAGTCTGCATCTCGGACAGCAGCGGCAGGATGTCCTTGGTGTCGGGCACAAAGGTGGCGTCGCGCAAATAACCGGCGATGGGCTGGTCGCCCTCGCCGTCGAGCGAGGGCTGAATCAGGTCCTTGATGTGCGCGATGCCCGCCACGTTGTCGGGATCTTCGTGATAGACGGGGATGCGGCTAAAGCCGGTCTGGCGCATAGTGGACAGCACGTCGGCGACCGTCTCGTCGTCCTCGCACATAGTGGTGTCCACGCGCGGCACCATGACCTCGCGGGCAACGGTATCGCCCAGGTCGAAGATCTCGTGGATCATACGCTTTTCCTCGTCGAGCAGGTCGTCCTGCTCCGAGACCATGTACTTAATCTCTTCCTCCGAGACGTTTTGGCGATCGTCGGCGCTCTTGATGCGCAGGATGCGGGCCAGACCATCGGAGCAAGCACCAGTCAGCCACACGAGCGGACGGGCGATCTTTTGGAAAAACGACAGCGGCCCCACGACCTGCTTGGACACGCCTTCGGCATTGGCCAGACCAATGCGCTTGGGCACAAGCTCGCCAATCACGATGGACACGAAGGCGACCGCAACGGTGATGATGACCGGCGCCAGTCCGCGCGCGATGGCAGAGAGCGGCGCGATGCCAAAGCTCATGAGCCACGTGGCGAGCGGGTCGGACAAGCTCGTCGAGGCGACCGCGGACGAGGCAAAGCCCACAAGCGTGATGGCGACCTGGATGGTGGCGAGCAGCTGGTCGGAGTCGGCAGCCAGCTTAACGGCGCGCTCGGCGCGTTTGTCGCCTTCCTCGGCCTCGTGCTCCAGCACGGCGCGCTTTGCCGTGGTGAGCGCCATCTCGGACATAGAGAAGTAGCCGTTGATGAGGGTCAAAACGAGGGTGGTGATAAGGGAGATGGTTATGTCCATCGGGAGTTTCTCGAACCTCCAAGATTCGGGACGTTAGGTAGTAAGCGTAGATAACGGATAGGGCAGTTGCGTCCGGCGGCCGCTTGGATGGGTCCACAGGCACAGACGTGATCGCTAGATTACGAAGAGGATCACCGCCATGAACTGGAAGATACTGCCGGCGAGCACCCACAAGTGAAACACACTGTGCAGGTAGCGCACGTTTTTAGCGATGTAGAACGGCACGCCCACGGTGTAGCACACGCCGCCGACAGCGAGCAGGGCAAGTGCCACGGGGTTGAGCAGCGACACGAGCTCGGGCAGCTTAAAGACGACGAGCCAGCCCATCAGCAGGTAGACCAGGCCGCTTACCCAGTGCGGTTGACGCTCGCGCATAAAGCACTCGAGGGCGATGCCGATAATGGCGATGGCCCATACGGCAAAGAACAGCATAGGGCCGCCGTCGTTTGCGAGCGTGATGAGGCAAAACGGCGTATAGCTGCCGGCTATGAGCAGGTAGATGCAGCTGTGGTCGATGATGCGAAACACGCGCTTGGCGCGTGCGGGCTGAATCGCGTGGTAGAGCGTAGAGGCTAGGTATTCGAGGATAATGCTGACGCCATAGACAATCGCCGCGGCCATGTGAGCCGGGCCTCCGCCGCGAAGAGCGGCAAATACGATCAGGAGCACCAAGCCCGCGATACCCAGCAGGCAACCGACACCATGGGTGACGGAGTTCATGATCTCCTCGCCCACCGTGTAGTGTGGAACGGCCGCGGCCTTGGGTCGCGGCTTGGAACTGTCGCTCGAATCGGACATGCCGGTTACATCCTCCAAGTAAATAGTTCTCAACACTATATCAAAGCGTCTGGGTACGTGCGAAATTTGCACCATACGTGACCCCTTGTTTACCCATTCTTTTCTTGTTGACGCATCAACGGCAAACAATCATGGTTGGTTACAGCGCTGGAGGACCGTTTTGGCTCCCGCCTTCGGAAGTATGCGGCAAAATCTGGAACTGCCGACCAGACCGCAGTTTTACCAACAATTTATCAGGGGTTTTGTTGCCAAAAAATGTCGTGTGCTCGGCGGTCTCGAAATTTGCCGCATACTTCCGGAAAGCCGCCCGCGAGCGCTGTACTCACGGGCGGCTTTTGCTCGAATTACGCCACAAAGGCGCTTATATTGTCCAATAGCTAGGCGCTATTTGACCTCGATAAGCTCATACTTGCTCGTGCCCAGGCCGATCTTCTCGGCGTGCGCGATGCACGCGCGCCAGTCGGTGTCGGGATGCGTGATGCAGAAGGGGTCACGCGCCTGCTCGCCCTCCAGATGCTCGTGGTTATGCTCCATCTTGGCCGCGCTATCGGTGAGCTCGGTGTTGGGCAGCGGCTCGGACGCCATGACGGCATCGGCACAGGCCTGGTCGATGGCGACCGGGTCGAAGCTCGCGAACATGCCGATATCGTTGACGATAGGCGTATCGTTTTCGGGATGGCAATCACAGTTGGGGCTGATATCCATGGCAAGCGAGATGTGGAAGCTCGGGCGGCCGTCGACGACGGCCTTGGTGTACTCGGCGATCTTGCAGTTGAGCACGTCGGCCGCGGCGTCATAGACGGGCTTGATGGCGTCCTGGTTGCACACGCCGATGCAGCGTCCGCAGCCCACGCAGCGATCGTGGTCGATGGCAGCCACGTGCACCGTGCGAGTAGCGCCGCTGGCAAGCTCGCGCTCGCGGGTGTCGTCGAACGAGATAGCGTTGTGCGCGCAGATCTTTTCGCAGGCACGGCAGCCAATGCAGTGCTCGGTCGCGACGTTCGGCTTGCCGGCGGCATGCTGCTCCATCTTGCCCGCACGGCTACCGCCCCCCATGCCCAGGTTCTTCATGGCGCCGCCAAAACCGGACTGCTCATGGCCCTTAAAGTGGGTGAGGCTAATCACGATATCGGCATCCATGAGCGCCTGGCCGATCTTGGCCTCGCGCACGTACTCTCCGCCCTCGACCGGGACGAGCGTCTCGTCGGTACCCTTAAGGCCGTCGGCGATGATGATCTGGCAGCCCGTGGCATACGGGGTAAAGCCGTTCTGATAAGCGGTATCGATGTGCTCGAGCGCGTTTTTGCGGCTACCGACATAGAGCGTGTTGCAGTCGGTGAGGAAAGGCTTGCCTCCCAGCTCCTTCACGACATCCGCGACGGCGCGGGCGTAGTTGGGGCGCAAAAAGCTCAGGTTGCCCAGCTCGCCAAAGTGAATCTTGATAGCGACGAACTTGTTCTCAAAGTCGATCTGCTCAATACCGGCGCGGCGGATGAGGCGCTTGAGCTTGTCGAGCTGGCTCTCGCGAGCATGCGTACGCAAGTTGGTGAAGTACACCTTAGCGGGTGCTGTGGGTGAAGTTGCGGTCATATATATCCCCTCGGTCTATATGGCGTTACAGACATAGAGGATGGTACCCGTTAAAGCGGGGTCAAAGTCAAGTACGGCGCCTAGTCATTGGGGACAGACTTAAATGAGTGACTACTCATTGGGGACAGACTTAAATGACTGAAACCACTCATTGGGGACGGACTTAAATGAGTGCCTCGCCACCTGGCGGCTAGGGACGTTCCTTTCCTGCCGGCAGCTGGGGACAGCCCTTGCCAACCCTGCCGGCGAGCCGGCGAATCGGCAAAGACTGTCCCCGATGACTAGTCGTTTAAGTCTGTCCCCAATGACCACCCTTGGTCGTTTAAGTCTGTCCCCAATGAGCACCCAATGACTAGGTGGCTAGGCGTGGGATTTGGCGTGAGTGAGGGCTAGGCCTACGGCGGCGATGGCCATGGCAAAGAGCACCGTGACGCCCAGATCGCAGACGATGTCGCCCAGCACGGTGGACGTCAGGTCCGACGAGAGCGCCTTGCCGATTGCGTCGTTCACCCAATACGTCGGCACAAAGTGCGCCACCGTCTGAACGGCCGGGCCCATCAGCGACAGCGGCATCCAGGCGCCGCCCAAAAACGTCATGAGCATGCCAAGCAGGTTGCCCACACCGTTGAGCAGCTCCTCGCGCGCGCCCAGGCTCGACAACGCAAAGCCAACGGCCAGCGGCGTGCACGCCAGGGCAAACGTTGCCGCCAGTGCCAGGCATACACGACCCACGCCGACCTCGGCGACCGCGCCGGCAAAGCCCACGACGCCCATCATGCTCGACACAAACCAGATGCAGACGGCGAGCACGGCGGCGGCCGCAAACACGGCAAGCGAGCGCTGACGCTCGGAGACCGGACTGGCCTCCGAGCGGCGCACGCGCTCGGGCTCGTTCATGCCCGAGAACACCAGCCCCACCGATACGATGACCGACGAGATAATCGCGTACGCGCCAAAGTTGAAGTACGACTCAAGCGTGGCGGCGGCTGTCGAGTCGACCTTGACCTGCTCAATCTCGACCTCCGCGCGCTTGACGGCGGCATGCTCGGCGGCCTTGGCGACGTCACCGTCGGAGGCAGTAGGATCAAGTGCGGCCGCAGCGCCCGCGAGCGAGATCCAGCGCGAGGCCTCGGCAGACGAAAGCGCCGCCGCCATGGTGCCGGCACCGTAGGTCACATCGAGCTTGGGCAGGGGCTCCCCCGCTCGGGCGGCTGCAACGAGGTCGTCCTCAAACCCCTCCGGGATAAAGAACACGCAGTCGGCGCTGCCCTTGGCACTGTTGCTCTTGGAGAGCGCGTCCGCAAGGTCGTAGGTGTCCTCGCCGATACCCGTGACCAGATCAAAGCGCGAGCCCAGGTGCTTGGTAAGCGCACGCGAAAGGTCGCTGTCGTCGCGGTCGACCACGATCACGTTGGTGTCGTAGGGCTCGTACTCGGTGAGCTGCGACGAGTTCCAGCTCACCGAGGCCGCGATGAATACGCCCATGAGCGAGATGAACACCGTATAGATGAGCAGGTAGAACGGGTGCGCCAGCGCCATGCGAAGCGCAGTCTTAAAGGTGCTCATAGCGGCTCCTTCCAAAGATCAGCGTGGCGACGGCAACGAACAGCAACGCCATAAGGACCAGCGCGCCAGCGCGAACGGCAAAGGGACCCAGGTCCTCAAAGAAATACAAGCGGTTGAACATGTCGCAGATTAGCTTGACGGGATTGAGCCAACTCTCGGCCGGGCAGGCGCGGGCGACGTCGTCGGCAAGCGCCATCGCCGGCTCGCCGTAGAGGCCGGCGAACAGGGCGCACGTGGTGGCAAAGCCCGTGAGGATGCCCGACTTGGACGCCTTGCCGCCCTTAACGGGAAGCGTGCCCACAAAAAGGCCCAGACCCGTGGCGGCAAGCGCGGACACGGCGCCGCCCACCAGGCAGAGCCCCTCGCGCCCGCCAAAGTCGACCCCCACGACCAGGCGCACGTAGCCGATCGCAATCGTCATCGAGGCAAAGGAAACCAACCACGAGCCCACAAAGATGCCGGCCAGCGACGCCGTCTTGGAAAGGCCACCCACGCAGCGACGCGCGCCAAGGCCAGACAGATTGGGCTGCAGGTCGACGACGCTCAAGGCGGCAAACTCGGCAGACATCATCGCAACCAGGCCAAAGAGCGCGTAGTAGTAGATGACCGTGCCATCGGGCGTGGCACGCGTCAGGCTCACACGGCGGATTCCGCCCTCGAGCGACAGGGCGCGCGCAACCGCCTCTGGGTCGGCGAGCGCCGCCGGGTTGTCCTGGGCAATCTGGCGCATGAGCTCGGCATTTTGCGTATACGAGCTTGCCACCGTCTCCAGGATGCTGCGGTCGGTGAGCACCGACGTCGCACGCGAGCTGTCATAGCTCGAAAGCAACGTGAGTTTGGGCGTGCCCGCGGCATCGACCGTATAGATGCCCGCGACCTCGCCGGCCTTAAGAGCACGGTTCGCATCGACTGCATCGTCGCACTCGTGGACCTCGAGCAGTTGGTTGTCGCCTTCCTTGGCAAGCGACGTCGCCACGTCCTTAAAGGTCGAGGCGCCCCAGGCCTCATCCGCCACGACGGCCACCGGCACCGGGTCGACCGTGCCGTCGGAGCTCAGATTCGCAAACATAAACATGAACATCGTGGAAAGCGCGACGGGAAAGATCGCGCCCCAAACCCACGTGCTCGGCCGGCGCAACAGCGTCTTGACCGTAATGATAATGGTGTTGAACATGGCCGCCCCCTAGTCGCGCAGCTTGCGGCCGGTGATCTCGAGGAACACGTCGTTGAGGGTCGGCGGCTCGCTCCACACGCGGCCGAGCGCCACATCGGCAGTGCGCAGCGTGTCGAGGATGTCAACCAGGTTGTGCGGGCTCGCTTCGCAGGTGCAGACGAGCTCGCCGCCGGAAAGCTCAACCGAAAGCACGTGCTCGAGGGCGCGCAGCCGCTCGACCGTGGCGAGCTCGACGGCGCTGACCTCGACGGTCACGCGCTCGCCCATCTGAATCATGCGCTTGAGCTCGTCGTTGGTGCCCTGCGCCAGCACGCGCCCGCCGTCCATGATCATGATGCGGCTGCAGATCTGCTCGACTTCCTCCATGTAATGGCTGGTATACACCACCGTGGCGCCTTCGTCGCGCAGGCGGCAGATGCCCTCCAGGATGGCATTGCGGCTCTGCGGGTCGACGGCCACCGTGGGTTCGTCGAAGAAGATGAGCTCGGGCTTGTGCGCGATGCCGCAAGCGATGTTGAGGCGACGCGCCAGGCCGCCCGAGAGCTTGCCGGGGCGAAACTTGGCAAAGTCGCCCAGCCCGACGAAGTCAATCGCCTCATCGACCAGCTCGCGACGGCGCTTGCGGTCGTTGACGTAGAGGCTGCAGAAATAGTCGATGTTCTCGCGCACCGTGAGCTCGTCGAACACCGCCACCTGCTGCGGCACCACGCCGATGCGGCGCTTGAGGTCGTAGCGGGCGGGCGTCATGGGCTCGCCGAACAACTCGATGGTGCCTTTGTCGTAGGCGAGCAGCTGCAGAATGCAGTTGATGGACGTGGTCTTGCCCGAGCCGTTGGGACCCAGCAGGCCAAAGATCTCGCCGGGGGCTATGCTCAGGTTAAAGTGGTCGAGCGCGATAAGATCGTCGTAGCGCTTGACGAGGTTTTCGACGTGGACGATGTCTGTCATGAGGTGGCCCTTCTGTTGATTTCGGCCCGGTACGATTGCATCATCGCAGGTGCGGGCGGCGCGCACCAGTGAGCTTTGTCACGAGTGCGACGGGGGCGGGCGGGAGGAATGTCACGGTTGCGGCACCTAAGCAATCGTCGCGCGCACCATCGCGTACAATACCCGTATGAACAGGCTATTCGACAAATCGATCATGCTGGCGTGCTGCATTGCGGCCGCCATGGGTCTTGCTGTGGACGCTCGCTTGGTCACGGCGTTTTGTCTTGGCGTCGTAGTCGCCTCGCTTACGGAAATTGCGCAAGGCGAACGTGCCCGCCGCGCCGGTGAGGCCGCGAGCTACGCTTACATTATGGTGGCCGTCTTTGTGCCGTCGTTTGTGCCGTTTGCGCCCCTCGCCCTCTATGACATCGCGCGACGCGTGCGCCGTGAACACGTTTGGGTCGCGCTGGGCGCCGGCGCCATCTTTGTCTGCGCACTCGTCGCATATGCCCACGCCGGCGCGCTTCCCACCCGTGCGCTGCTGTTGACCGCCATCCTTTCAGTCGCCGCCACCTTGCTGTCTCTGCGCACCGCTCAGCTGGAGCGCGAGCAGGAGCGCATGCGTCGCACCCGCGACGAGCTGCAGGAGCGAGCCCTCGCGCTCGAGGCGCGCAACCGCGACCTTGCCGACCGCCAGGACTACGAGGTCGAGCTCGCAACGCTCGCCGAGCGCGCCCGCATCGCACGCGAGATCCACGATAACGTGGGGCACCAGCTCACGCGCGCCTCGCTGCAAACCGAGGCCCTACGCGTGGTCCACGCCAACGAGCCCGGCGTCGCCGCCGACTTCGCTGACGTCAAGCGCACCGTGGACGAAGCGCTTCAGCTCGTGCGCTCGAGCGTCCACGCGCTCAACGACAACGCGGCGAATCTCTCCGTACAGCTCGAGCGCATCGTGGAGGGCGCGCGCTCAGATGGCGGGCCGCAGATTGAACTTGAGGTTTTGGCCGAGCATGCGCCCGCAAATGTCGCCAACTGCTTTGCGGCGGTCCTGCGCGAGGCGCTTTCCAACGCCATACGCCATGCTTGCGCCCATGCTGTCACCGTACGATGCATGGAGCATCCGTCGTTTTACCAGCTCATCGTTACCGACGATGGCGCAGGCGGGGCTCAAGCAAGCGGCCGCAACGTCACAGGAGGCATGGGGCTCGGCTCCATGCGCGAGCGCGTCGAGGCGCTTGGCGGCACCTTCACCGCCGGCCCGCGCGCCGGCGCCGGCGGCTGGCGTGTGTTTGCCACCGTTCCCAAACAGCAAGGAGATGAGGGCCGATGAGGCTCATCGTTGTCGACGACGACCGCTTGGTGGTCGATTCGCTCAAGATAATCCTGGGCGCCCAGCCGCAGATCGAGGTGGTGGGTACCGGCGCCGACGGCAACGACGCAGTGGCTCTTTATGCCGAACACGCACCCGATATCGCGCTGCTCGACATTCAGATGCCGGGGCGCGACGGGCTTTCGGCGGCCCGCGAGATCCTTGAGCGCGACCCTGCGGCGCGCGTGGTGTTTCTGACGACATTCTCGGATGACGAGTACATTGTGTCGGCGCTCAAACTGGGTGTCCGCGGCTACCTGATCAAAACCGATGTCGCTGCCATTCCGCCGGCGTTGGCCCAGGTCATGGACGGCAAACGCGTGCTCGAGGGTAAGGCGATCGAGGATATCAACTTTGATGGGGCGGGCGTCGAGGTGGGCACGACCCGCCGGCCCGCGGCCTTCGTCAGCCTGACCGACCGCGAGTTCGAGGTCGCCGAGCTCATTGCCCGCGGCCTCGATAACAAGGAGATTGCCGCCACCGCCTATATGGGCGAAGGCACCGTGCGAAACCACATCAGCTCAATCCTGGCCAAAATGGGCCTGCGCAACCGCACCCAAATCGCCATCGCCTACCTGCGAGGGTAGTTGCCCGAAGACCGACCGCCCCGATATAACAAAATGTCTGCTACCGGTTTAATGCCATTTCAAAACTATGCCGGTTTACGGGGCCAAACTCAGGACCCCCATCCATACCCGCGTTTTCTGTAAAATGACGGCTCGTCTACCTGCGGTTTTATTTTCACGAATATCAGCATGGTTGGGGACTCGTGACTCAGCCCCGTAAACCGGCCTAGTTTTGTCCGAGCGGCCACGTCAAGTGTCTCCGCAAGCCGCTTCAAGCCAAAAATGATCCGTTTTCCTCCGTCCCCAAGGGATCAGCCGGAACCGCTCCACGAAATCGGCCCATCTACTACGTTTAACTCGATACCCCTGACCATACCTTCGTTTTGAGCAAAACCGCAGGCGTTCTACCTGCGGTTTTTTTCGCGTTTTTTGACATGGTTGGGGGTAAGGGACTAAACGTAGTAGATGGGCCGGTTTCGTGGCGAGCCCTCCTCGCCTACGCACAAAAGCGCCGCCACGGAGGAGGGAGATGCCTCCGTGGCGGCTGGGGGTGGGGGGGTGGGGCTATGTTCTGGCTCCCCGCCGGCCGCCCGGGGCCTTTTGGCCCCGGGCGCCGCCAACGTGCCTAGCGTTTACGGATACCCCAGACCAGGGCTCCGACGCCGGCTATGGCGATAACAAATGCCATGAGCAGTGCGGCGGTCTGCTGGTCACCCGTGGTGGGCAGGAAACCCTTGACCGCCTTGACGATGTTCGTCACGGTCTTGGGCGTGCCGGGATCGGGCGTCGGCACGGGCGTCTCGGGCTTCTTGTACGTGTTGTTGAACACGATGCCCTCGACGCTCTTGTCGCCCTTGGTAAAGGCGACATTCGCCTTGAGGTTGCCCTCGCCGCCATCGGCCACGTTGACGGTCGCGGTAAAGACGGACTTGTCATAGGTCATACCGGCCTCGTCGCCCTTGACCTCGCTGATGGTGTAGACGTACGTACCGGGCTCGTCGTACTCGAACTTGTCGAAGTTGATCTTGCCATCGGCATCGTTGGTGACCGTAGACTCAATGTCCTCGCCAACGAGCTTAAAGCTAAACTCGTCCTTCTTGAGCTCGCGTCCCTCGAGCACCTTGATGGCACCGATGGAGACCTGCGTGGGCATGGCATGATACTTGTTGGTAAAGCCAGCCGACTCAGTAGTTCCCTCGAGCTTGTGCGTCGCGGTCAGCGTGCCGTCGCCGTTGTCGGAGACGGTGGTCACGACGGTGTAGGTCGTGCCGTCATAGGTGACGCCCTTGTACAGGCCGAGCGCGTTGGGGCAAGCCTCGCGCAGCATGTACGTGTGCGCGCCAGGCGCCTCGTAGCGGATCGGGCTCAGCGCGACGGTGCCATTGGCGTCGTTGGTGCCGGTCGCGACAACCACGCCGTCCTCGAGCAGCTCAAACGTGAACTCGCCTGCTGCAAGGTCGCGTCCGGTCAGGCGCTTGACCGTCTTGACCTGATCGGTCACCACAGAATCGGTAGGCGTCACGCTGTAGGTGTTGGTGAACGTGAAGGCAGCGCCGTCGTCACCCTCGCGCACGACCTTCAGATGTCCGGCACCGTCGTCAGTCACGGTGTAGGAAACCTTACGCGTGGCGTTGGCGTCGTTGGTCACGCCAGGGGCGCTACCGGACTCGGTCACCGTGTAGGTAAAGGTGTGCGAACGCGGGGCAATGGGGGCTGCGGGCTCGGACTCGCCGCCGGACTCGTCGGCATTGGCATCAGCGTCGACGTCGGCCTCTTCAGCCTCTGCCTCGTCGGCCTCGGCTTCGTCAGCTTCGTCTGCCTCGGCCTTATCGGTCGCATCATCCGTCACGCCCAAGGCGCGGTTGAGGTCCTCGAGCGTAAAGTGGATCTTGCCAAAGTCCACGTTGCCGGCCGCGTCGTTGGTTGCGGCCGTGCGCTCGGGCATCGGGGCGCCCGCCTCATCGGCGGTCACGGTAAAGGTGAACTTACCCGTGATATCGGCCGGGGTCAGGCCCTCGGCAGCCTGGAGCTTCTTGGCGCCGGCGAGCGCGGCGTCAACGGCATCGGCGCCGTAGACGTTCTCGAACACGGGCTCGACGCCACCGTAGTCAGGCTTCGCCGTCAGAGTGCCGTCGCCGTTGTCGACGACGATGACCTTAAAGCTAAAGCTCGACTTCGCGGCAGTAATACCCTTTGCTGCGAGCGGGGACGTGTACTCAAACGCCGTGTAGTTGATAGTCCACGCAAGCTTGGCATCCGCGTCGGTGCGGATGGCGCGTTTGGCGTTTACCAGGTCGGCAAGCATCTCTGTCGTGTAATGCAGCGTGCCAAAGCTCACCTGGCCGTTAACGTTCCACGCCGTAGTGCCGTTGATGGCTTCCGTCTCACCTGCATAGGCAATACCGAAGCAGAACTCGCCGTCGGCCATCGGACGACCGGTCAGGGTCTTGGTTGCGACAACCTGAGCAGCGGTGCCCGGGTTATCGGTCGATGCGTGGTAGCTGTTGGCGAACGGGACCACGGCGCTCTCGACCTTGTTCTCGCCGCTCTTGTGGACCGTCGCATGCGTGCCCTCGGGTCCGCCAGAAACGATCGTCGTGGCGGTGAGCGTGCCGGCACCATCGTCGGCGATAGCGATCGTCACGGTGCGCACGGCCTCGTCGTAGGTGTAACCGGGCTTGCCGTCGTTCTTCTCGGCAACGGTGTATGTAAAGGTCTTGCCCGCGTCAGCCTGCGTAAACTTGACCTCATGGCCAGCCAGGATGTCGATCAGGCCAACCGTTGCCTCTGCCGTTGCAGGGGACTTGTACACGTTGGCGCCCTCGTGCAGGCCGAGCGCGATGGCCGAAGCCTCGTCGGCAGGCGTCACGGTAAAGGTGAACTGACCCTCGGTCATGGGACGTCCGGAGAGGGTCTTGCTGAGCTTAAGGCCGCCGGCCGCGGCGTAATCGAGCTCAGAGCGGTACGTGTTGGTGAAGCGGCCGCTTTCCTTCTTGGTGACGTTGGCGGTCAGGGTGCCGTCGCCGTTCTCGGTCACGGTCACTTCGGCGGTTGCGACATGCGCGTCATACGTCATACCGGCCGCGCTGCCCGCGTTCTCGCGGATCTCGTACTTGTAGGTTCCGGCAGCCGTGTAGTGGATCTTGCCGAACTTGATGGCGGCGATGCCATCCTCCGCGTCCTTCTTGCTCACGGTTACGGTTGCGGGATCAGGCAGTGGGGTGCCCTCGGGGGCCGCGATGGTAAAGCTGAACTTGTCTGCATCCGTCCAGTCGCGACCGTCGATGGCCTTGCTCAGGCCAAAGTCGAGCTCTGTGTCGATCGGGGTCACGCTGTAAGCGTTCTCGAAAGTTGCAGCCTTGACGTCGTCCTTCAGGACATGCTCGGCCTTGAGGGTACCGTCGCCGTTGTCGGTGATGGTGGTCTCAACGGTGTACTTGGCGGCGCTGTACGTGACGCCCTTGCTGGTGGTTCCGCCGTTGACCTCGCGCAGTGTGTAGGTGTGCTTGCCGGGCTTGTCGTACTTCACGGCGTTCATCGTGATCTTGCCTTCGGCATTGTTGGTGCCGGTGGCGACGACCTTGGCGTCCTCGCCCTCGCCCTCGACGAGCTCGAATCTGAACTCGCCAGCCTTGAGGCCGCGGCCGTCCAGGACCTTGGTCGCGGTGATCTGGTCGGTGACGCGCGTCTCGACAGGCGTCACGCTATAGGTATTGGTGAACGTAAATGCCGCATCGCCGTCCGGCTTGCGGGACACCCTCAGAGTACCCTCGCCGTCATCAGTCACGGTGAAGGAAACCGTACGCGAAGTCTCGGCGTCGTTGGTCACGCCAGCGACCTCACCGGACTCGGTCACGGTGTAGGTAAAGGTGTGCTCGCGCTTCTCGGGCTTCTCGCCCAGAGCCTTGTTAAGGTCGTCGAGCGTAAAGGTGATCTTGCCAAAGTCGACCTTGCCCTTGGCATCATTGGTCACGCTCGCGTTCGCGGGCATGGGTGCGCCCTCTTCACCGGTCACGGTAAAGGTGAACTTGCCGGCAATGTCAGCCGGGGTCAAGCCATCAGGAACCTGCAGATTCTTCTTGCCCACAAGCGATGCCTCGACAGGCGCGGCAGTGTAGGTGTTCACAAACTCGTTGCCGGCATCGCCGTAGACAGCCGTCGCCGTCAGGGTACCATCGCCGTTGTCGACAACGGTTACACATGCGTCAATTGCCGACACGGTGGCGCTCACGCCCGCAGGCAGCTTTCCGATCTGCTCGGCAGCAATGTAGCGAATGGTCCACGTGGGCTTGTCGGAGCTAGCATCAACCGACGCCTTGCCCTCCTCGACCAGCTTGGCAAGCGACTCGGTCGTGTACGTCAGCGGCCCGAACTCAACCTTGCCACCCTTGTTGGTTGCATCCAGCAGCACCTCGTCGTGCCCCGCATAGCTCAGCGCAAACTTAAATTCGTCATCGGCCATCGGGCGCCCCGTGAGCGTCTTGGTTGCCTCAAGAGTCAGCGGGGTTTCCGTCTTGGCGCTATAGGTGTTCTTGAACTCGGTCTTGCCCGAGATCTTTTCAACGTCAGCCTTAAGCCCACCCGTGGCCTTAACCGCCACGGTCACCTTGAACGTGGCAACGTTCTCGCTGTAGGTGATGCCACCGGCGCCGCCCTTGACCTCGCGGACCTCATAGGTGTACTCGCCCGGCTTGTTGCAGGTGATCTCGCCGAAGTCGATAGCTGCCTTGCCATTGTCGTCCAGGTCGTCATTGGTCACGGTCGCGGTCGCGTGTGCGGGCATCGGGGCGTCATTCTCAGACGTTGCGGAGAGTTCAAACTTAAACTCGTCCGCATCCGTCCAGCTGCGGCCCTCGAGCACCTTGGTCAGGCCAAAGCTGGCCTTGGTATCCACCGTTGTCGGCGTCACGTTAAAGCTGATCTTGCCGTTGTTGCCCAGGTAGGAATTGACATGCGTCGCGGTCGCCTTGGCGGACACGTTGTTCCACTTGGGGTTAAGAACGTCGGTCGCGGTACCAGTGTTGTTGCCGCTCACACTCTCCTTGGTGGTGTGGAGCTCGTCGATAAAGGCTAGGCGCGCGGTTCCCACGCTAAACGAAAGGCTGCCGTCCTCGTCAGCAACAATAGCGCCGTCAAACTTCGCAGCGTCGCCGCCGATAAACTCGATGACGGCAGAGGCGGGCTTGGCCTCATCGTTTTCGCCCTGCTCCTCAAACTCATCCTTGTAGTAATAGGTGCCGGTATCTGCCAGCGAATTCTTTGCAGGCTGCGTGCAGTCCTTGTCCGTGTAAATTGGGGTCTGTTTCTGGAAGTAGTAGTAGCGGTTGGTGTCGGCCGGCTCAAAGGTCGCAACCGTATTACCCAACGCGCCGGTCTCCCACTTGTTCGCGTAGAAGTTCACGGTCTTGGTGCCATCGTCGGCAACGGTCGTATTCTTTTCGATGTAAGCCTTGAGCCCCGTGACCTCCTCAGGCGTAAATAGGTTGTCGAGCGCAACACTCTTCACGCTCGAGGCATACTTCACCTGAATGGGCTTAACGTTGTCGACCGAAAGCTTGCCGTCTACGGTCTTAAAGTGACTCAGCGGAATCAACGACGCAGGAATATTGACCGTTACGATATCGCCCTTCTGGGGATTGTCGTCGCCGGCACGCTGCACGGTAATGAGCAGGTCTTTTGCCTTGCCGGTGAACTCGTAGGTGTCGGTATTGGTTTCTTTATTGACCGTCTTGCTCGCCTTGGTAAACGGCGTGCCGTTGATGACGACTTCGGTAAATCCATCAACCTGCATAAAGTCGCCCAGCTCGTCGGTAAACGTGATGTAGCCGGACTTGGTCTCGTCGTAGCCCTTATGGATTTCGGTCGGATAAGGCGCCTCCGATGTGATGGCCTGCGAGATGTCGTCGAAGACCTTCTTGAGCTCTTCGGCATTGGTCGCCGACTTGTAGTAGTCGGAGTTTTCCGCACGCGTTCCGTGAGAATTCCATTTCGTGGCATTGGGGTAGTTGCTCGAAACGGCCTGCATGAACTTGTTCTCTTGGCTTGTCTTCGAATCCTGGACGCTGGCTTTGGGATCCGCGCCATCAAAGATGCCGATAGTATAAACGGTAGCCTTGCTGTCCTTCATGCTCTTGGCGGCCGTTACGGCAGCGTTAGCGACATCCGGATTGAACTCGCTGAAGCTTGTCGGCGTGCCGTCGGTAAAGAACACAACAATCTTCTTGGCGTCCGCGCGACCAGAAGTGATGCCCTCTGCCAGCTGCAGGCCATTGTCGGCGCGCGTTGCACCAGCGGGTGTAATCTGGGCAATCCTATCCTTAAGAGCTTTCACGTTGCCGCCGGAGCAATCGGTCAGGTCTTTCATAACCTGTGTGTAATTGTAGGTGTATCTTCCGTCAGGATACGTCTCGTTGCCGATATTGTCGGACTTCTTGCCCGCAAACTTAACGATTGCAACCTTATGCTGCCTATCCACGCCCTCGATGCTCTCGTTTTGTTTGGCAATGGTGTCGATGAAGCTGCTGGCAGCGCTCTCCAGTACATCGATACGCTTGGTGGAATCTCCACCGCCCATCTCACCATCCATCGAGCCAGAGGCATCCAGCACCATCACGATGTCGAGCGGCGTAGTAACCGTCACGGTTGAATTGGACGTCGAGGACATGGCCGAAAGCGTAGTCAGAAAATCCGACTCCTCGTTTTTCTCGGTTGCCTTGACCGTCTTGTCGGTCCAGATTCGGCCGACGTGTTGGGTCGATACTTTATTGCCGCTATGGCCAGCCGCCCAGATTTCCCAGCGGCCGCTGGTATCGGGATCGACGACCTTTCCGGTCATTGTCGGTCCATCCATTCCGGTGCTGGACCTGGCGTTGGCCTCGGGCAGCATGGCAAATGCCGCAGCCGGCAATACCAGCACTACGGCCAGCATCACCGCCAAGAGACCCCTCGTGTACTTACCCATCGCGTCTCCCTTCTCGCAGACTCAGGCCTTGCATCAGCCTCAAGTTACGGAATGAGACACAATTTGAGCAGGTGACACACGTTCCAGATTCGGTTTTGAGCGTGAGACAAATGTCTCACCATAGTTGAGACACGAGCGTTTTCGCAGGAAAACGGGTGCGACTCAAGATGGACGGGGCAAAAGAACCCGTTTTCCTCCGTCCCCGGGGGATCAATTGGTGGTGCTCGCCACGAAACTGGCCTATCTACTATGTTTAACCCGATGCCCCTGACCACAACCGCGTTTCATGAAAAACCGCAGGCGTTCTACCTGCGGTTTCGTTTTCGCGCTTTTTGGCATGGTTGAGGGTAGCGGCTTAAACGTAGTAGATGGGCCCATTTCGTGGCAGACGGGTCGCGCGGCAGCCCTCGCAAGGCCAAAATGATCCGTTTTCCTTCGTCCGCGGGAGATCAAGCGCTGTTACTGATATGGTGGCATTTCAAAACTATGCCAGATTACGGAGCTAAAGTCGGGGCCCTCATCCATACCCTCTATTTTTGAAAAAAGCGAGCTGTCTACCTGCGGTTTTATCTTCGTGGTTTTCGATATGGTTGGGGATTCGCAATTCAGCCCCGTAATCCGGCATAGTTTTTGTTCGCAGAGGCTTAGCCGCGCGTTCACGCGCGGGGCCGGCGGGGCATTTTTGCCCCACCGGCCCCTATTCCAGCTCTATTCCAGTGCTACTCCGGCTTGGTTTCTACCGTGGGAGTCTTGTTCGCCGCAACCGGAGTACGGGCGGTGTCCATAGTCAGGCAGTGCTTGGGGCAGCTCTCGATGCACTCGCCACACACCACGCAGGCGTACGGGTCGATCGACCAGGTACCACCCTTGCGATCGACCGCAAGCGCGCCCGCCGGGCAGCGACGCGCGCACATACCGCAGCAGATGCACACGTCCATATCGTTGACGATATGCCCGCGCAGGCGCTCGGGCACCGTCAGCTCCTCCTGCGGATAGCGCACCGTGACCGGTTGCTTGACCATAGAGCCCAAGGCCGTCTTGGCAAATGTCATCAAACTCATGCCGCGCCTACCTTTCCGTGCAACTAATGCAGGGGTCGATGGTCAGGATAATCATGGGCACGTTGGCAATGAGCACGCCCTGCAGTGCATGCGTCAGGCCCGCCAGGTTTTGCGACGTCGGCGTGCGCACGCGGAAACGGTCCAAATTCTTGGTGCCGTTACCGCGCACATAGTAGTACGCCTCGCCGCGCGGTTGCTCAATCACAACCTCGCCGCGTGCGCCATCGGCCGGCGTAAGCTTGGTGCGCCCGCCGATGCCGTCGTGCGGAATCTTGCCCACAAGCTCCTTAATGATGTCCATGGCCTGCGTGACCTCGGCACAGCGCACCTGGCAGCGGGCATAGCAGTCGCCATCGGTGGCAACGATGGGCTCAAACGCAGCCAGGTCCGCATAGGCACCGTCGCCAAACATGCGCACGTCGTAGTCCACGCCCGAGGCGCGCCCAAACGGACCGACCATCGACAGGTCCAGCGCGTCCTTCTTGCTGATCACGCCCACGCCATGCAGGCGCTCGCCGCAGCTGTTGTCGTCCAAAAACGTATGCACCAGGGCCTCGTAGTCGGGGCGCATGGCATCGAGCGTCTGGACAATGCCCGCCAGCTCGGAGTCCTCGATATCGTGCTTAAGGCCGCCGATCTCGTTAATCGACAGAATCACGCGACCGCCACACGTGCTCTCAAAGATCTTGAGAATCTGCTCGCGCAGGGTCCACGACCGATAGAACAGCGCCTCGAAGCCAAAGGCATCGGCGAGCAGGCCCAGCCACAGCAGGTGCGAGTGAATGCGCGAAAGCTCGTGCAAAATGGTGCGAATATACCGCACGCGGCCGGGCACCTCGATATCGAGCATGCGCTCGCAGGCGCTGGCATAGCCGCAGCTGTGACCCACGGCGCAAATGCCGCAGATGCGCTCGGCGATGTAGCCAAACTGGTGCATGTCACGCTTTTCGGTGAGCTTCTCGAGTCCGCGGTGCACAAAGCCGATCTGAGGAATAGCCTCGATAACGCGGTCGTCCTCGAGCACCAGGTCCAGGTGAAGCGGCTCGGGCAGCACCGGGTGCTGCGGGCCAAACGGAATAACGGAGCGATGTGCCATGGACCTTACGCCTCCTTTTTCTGCTTATCGCGGGCGGCCTTCTCGGCCGCGGCCTTGCGCGCCTTGGCCTCGGCGGCGGCACGGACCTTCATGGCCTTCTCGCGCGCAGCCTTAACCTCGGGCGTGATAACGCTCATGGGCTCGGCAGTCGAGACCTGGTAGAAAAAGCCCTTAAAGTCAATCTGCATGTCGGTAATGGCAAGCCCAAACAGGTCGTGCGCCTCATTTTCAAACGGGAACACCGCAGGGTAGTACGAGCTGATGGACGGAATCTCCTGGTACTGGTCGATGCCCTCGACTACCAGGTTCTCAATCGCATAACTGCCGTCCTGCGCGATCTGCTCCTGGGCAGCACGAACGTTGATGAACGTATAGACCAAGCGATACGTGCCGTCGTCCACATTGCGCTCGGCGTGCATCTGTACAAAGCGGGCACCGGAACCCTTGAGCGCCTGGACATGCGACAGCAGCGCATCGAGCTCGACGGTGGTATAGATTGCCTTTTGCATTACTCGGCCCCCCTTGCAGCGGCGGACGCGGCGGGCGTCCCAGCAGGTGCGTCGCCAGCGGCGGGCGCGTCGCCGGCCTCAGCCGCGGCCACAAATCCGTCCTCGCCCAGCTCAACACCACCATCCCAGGTAGCGGCACCGCCCACGGTAAGCGGGTCGCCGCCGGCGCGCATCACGGCCTCCTTCTGGTCCAGGATGCCGCACGCCTCCACGATGGCGTCGATCACCGTCTCGGGGCGAATGGCGCATCCGGGCGCGTACACGTCCACGGGAATTGCGCGGTCCACGCCACCGATCACGTTGTACGCATCGCGGAACACGCCGCCCGAGCACGCGCAGATGCCGCACGCCACCACGCACTTGGGCTCGAGCATCTGGTTGTAGATCTGGCGCACGACGGGCAAGTTCTGGGCGTTGACCGACCCCGTCACCAAAAAGATGTCCGCATGTTTGGGGTTGCCGGTGTTGACCACGCCAAAGCGCTCCGCATCGAACAGCGGCGTGAGCGAGGCCAGCACCTCGATATCGCATCCGTTGCAGCTCGAGCCGTCGTAATGAATAACCCACGGCGAGCGCGACATTTTATGATCCATGGATGCCGCCTCCTAAATAAACACGTCGACGAGGATGGGCATAAGGTTGAGCAGGCCAAACACCAGCGCCACACCCCAGCCGAGCTTAAAGCAGCTGCGCCAGGTGCTACGGGCGAAGGTGTTATCGATCAGTACCTCGGCAAAATACGTCATGACCATAACGACCAGGGCGACGACCCAGCTCACCGGGTTGTCCCAAACAAAGAACATGCCCACCCACATCAAAAACAGCACGGTCTCGCACCAGTGCATAAGGGTCATCTTGGCCAGCGTGCCGCCGCTCATCTCGGTGGCGACGCCCTGGACGATCTCCTGATGCGCGTGATGCGAGTACGAAAGGTCAAACGGCGACTTGCGCAGTTTGATGGTAAGCACCGCGAGCAGCGCGAGGAAAATGGGCGCGCTGTACACGATGATGGGGGCCGACTGCCCCGTCACGGCGATGGAATCGAAGCTGTCGGTGGCAAGGTACAGGCCCACACTCATCAGCAAAACGGCGGGCTCGTAACTCATGACCTGCAGCAGCTCGCGGTCGGCTCCGACCTGGGCAAACGGGCTTTGCGTCGAGGCGGACGCCAGCACCACAAAGATCGCAGCGAGGGTAACCATAAAGGCGCATAACAGTGTGTTGGAACCCGACACAAAGATGCCGCCGCCCACCACGGTAAAGATGAGCGCGCACGCCATGTAGGTATCGTCCACGGTGTTTACGCTGGCAGGGGCTTTGCGCAGGAGCTTGGCTACATCGTAGAACGGTTGCAGCAGACGCGGTCCCACGCGGCCCTGCATGCGGGCGGACAGCTTGCGGTCGATGCCGTCGATCAGGCCACCAACCAAAGGCGCCAGCAGGGCAAACGCCACGGTGCCTATAAAGATGCCCACGACGCCCGAGCCTTCGAAATACTTGCCGCGCAGCACCGAGGGCTCGCCCATGGCGAGCGTATCGGGACCAATCCATACGCAGCATAGCAGCGCGAACAGAATGATGCTGCAGCACACGATGCTGCCCGCGGGGCCAATGCGATTCTCGCCAAGGGCATCCTCCAGGTACCAATTGCGCTTTTCGGCCTTCACCTCGTGTCCCATCGAGCCGCGGAAATGACGGTAATTGTCGGTTCCCGCGCCCGAAAGATATACGTTTACGTGCGGTTTGTTGCTCACGCGGAATGAAGTCAGCAGCACCACGGCGATAAAAGCCACGATAACCACCATTAGATACATGGCATCCTTGCCAATAACATACGGCACGCGGCCAAACACCATGGCCAAGTAAGGCGACACCAGACCGCTCGAGATAATCGGGAACGCTACACAGCACAGAATCAGCAGCGCGGCGATAGTGTTGAGCGCTATCCATTCGGTCTTATGGACATTGCCCTCCACGTTTTCGGCCGTAGAATCCACGCCCGAGAGCTTGGCGAGCCACTTGCCCCAGAAAAAGAACGTCGCGGCCGAGCCAAAGGCCAGCACCATGATCATGAGCACATTGCCGGTCTGCGCAAACGCCACCAGGGCGCCCCACTTAGACACGAGCATGCCAAACGGCGCCACGAACATGCCCATGATACCCAGCATCATCAGGCGCGTCAGGTGCGGCATGCGGCTGAACATGCCGTCCATGTCCTCGATATTGCGGCTGCCGATATGATGCTCGGCCGTGCCCACGCACAGGAACAGCAGCGACTTTGCCACCGTATGGAACAAGATCAAGAAGATGGCGGCCCACACGGCCTCGGGCGCGCCGACACCCAGGCAGGCACTGATGAGGCCCAGGTTGGAAATGGTGGAGTACGCGAGCACACGCTTGGCATTGCTCTGCGAGATGGCCATGAGGGCGGCGAGCAAAAACGTGATGGCGCCCACGCTCGTGACCATAAAGCCGGTCACGGGATAGGTGGCGTACAGCGGGCTCAGCTTGACCATCAAAAACACGCCGGCCTTGACCATGGTGGACGAGTGCAGCAGGGCGCTCGTGGGCGTGGGGGCGACCATGGCGCCGAGCAGCCAGGTGTGGAACGGCATCTGTGCGGCCTTGGTAAGCGCGGCGATCGACAGCAAGACGACCGGCAGCACCAGCAGCGCGGATTGCGCGGTTCCGGCGCCGGAAAGCTCGATCATGCCCGAGATGGTCAGCGGTACACCGTTGACGTGCAGGAACATAAGGCCCGCCAAAAACGCGATGCCGCCCAGCATGTTGAGGATGATCTGGGTAAAGGCGTTTTTGATGGCCTCGGGCGTGCGCGTATAGCCAATCATAAGAAACGAGCACACGGTGGTGATTTCCCAGCCGCAGAACAGCCACTCCAGGTTGTCGCTCGTCACGATGACGAACATGGCCGAAAGGAACAGGAACATAAGCGCCAGGAACTGCGGGCGTCGGTCGGGCGCGGTCTGCCCACGCAGCGCGGCCTCGTGCTCATCGTGCGCCTGGAAGTCCTTCATGTAGCCCAGGGCATACACGCAGATCAGGCTGCCGACAATGCCAACGGCGAGCACCATGATCACGCTCATATAGTCCAGGTAGAGCGGCGTGGCGGTGACGACCTCGGCCGTGGGCAGCGTCATGGCAGCGAAGGCAACCGAACCCACCAGCTGCACCACGCCGAGCACACCGGTAAGCGCGTTCCTATATTTGAACGCGTTGTACAGGATGACGGCGCACAGAATTACGTCGATGACGGAGCTGATGATCGAGAGCACATGCGAGGTGCCGGGGGCAACCTCAAAGCCCTGCGGACCCGTGCCAAAAAATAAGACGGCAACTACAACGGTCACCGCCATAATAATGCCGGAGCCTACAAGCCCTACCGCATCGCGGGCTCGGTCACTGCGCGCGAGCAGCATGCCCATCGCCGGTACCAGCGGAAACAGGGTAAGGAAATACAGTAGCGTCATACCATCACTCCCCCATGCAAAAACGCTGCAATTATTTAACGTTATAGCTCAAATTGGGAGTTCAGGCGGCAGGTTTTCGGTCAACTGGGGGGTTTTAGGCGTATGGGGTAAGGACATGTCCGCTTTGGAGTAGAGAGGCAACACTCCCCCTCTCGTAGCGGCGGGCGCACGGGCCACTGCGCGCGGTTTATTGACCACTTTGAAGGATGTCCCGATAGACTCGCGGCGGTCCAAAAAGTTGGCGCGGCAAGAAAAATGCGCCCCCGCGGACGCACCATCCCGTTCGCTATTCCGCCTTTTTAACGCGCGGTTTACGACCCCGCGGCTTATCGACCAAGGCGGCCTCGCCACCGTCGCGATACTGTCGGCACCAAGCTTTAACCGAAGACTCGCTGGGGATCTTGTGCTTGACCATGACCTCACGCACCGTCAGACCATGTTCCAAGCGGTCCTTAACCACGGCAAGCTTAACGTCAAACGAATATGTGTGGTGATGAGAGCCCGCATTGAGAACGGCGTCGGCGCCGCCCACGGCATACGCACGGGCCCACTGACGGGCTGTGGCCTGGGGGATGCCAAGCTCTGCAGCGAGCGCGCGATGGCCGACCCCTTCTTGGAGGATCTCGACAGCGCGCTGCCTAATCTCGGGCGCATGCGTGCGAGTCCTTGTTGTTTCTGACATACCTGCCACTTCTACTTCTTAGCCTTAAACGTTAAATTGCTTTCTTACGTGCAAGTTAGATAGTAGCATTTTACTGTTTGCTCAAAGCAGTTAATTAAAATAGACGCGGCGCTATCTGGGAATTTGACACCAATTTACGATATTTCTTTATTGATTATTTACGCTGGTAACTAGCTCGCAGCTAATCGTCATTCGCTTGCCAGCAAAATTGGCACCTCTTTATATCCTTTGGAATAGAGGATATGATTATTAACCCCTCCTCCAATAATTTTGAGCAGCCTGCAAGGCAGTAGACGCCTCACTCCCCATGATTAGCGCGCATTGCCGTCCACCGGGGCAAAACAAAAAGGGCGGGACCTGCTGCGCTTGCAGGCCCCGACCCGATTGACACCCGATGGGACGCGGCCGGGCGAGACAGATCCGTGCTACCGCCCCACCTGGCCGCGATGTTCAACTACAGCTCGTTGGCCGCGTGATATGCCGTGCGAATGGCGTTCGCAATGTCGGCGGTGCGCTCGCCCGAGCAGTCGCCCACACAGGTCACGGGCACCGTAACGCCATCCAAGTCAAACGCGTTGGCCTTGGAACCGACGGCCATCACCACGTAATCGCAGGCGATCTTCACCGGCTCCTCGGCGCCGTCATCGGCAGTGCGAATGGCCTCCACGCCCTCGTCGGTAATGGCGGTCAGACGGGTCTTAACATGCTGCTCCACGTTGTGCTCTGCAAAGTCGCTCATAATCAGTGGCAGAATGGTCTCGGACTCGCCTGCGGCAATCTTGTCGAGCATCTCCACGATCGCCACTTCGCAGCCGTGCTGCAGCAGGTACTCGGCAGTCTCGGTGCCCACCAGGCCACCGCCAATGACGGCGACGCGGCCCGTAAGCTCCACTTTGCCGGCCAGCACGTCCCAGCTCGAGACGACCTTCTTAGAATCGGCACCCGGAACGGGGATGACCACGTCGTGCGCGCCCACAGCCACAATCGCGGCGTCGGCGGCGTTGAGGTCCTCAGTGGTAGCGACGTGGTTGAGCTCAACCTTCACGCCCAGGCCGGGCAGAATCTTCTCGTAATACTCGACCGAGCGCATGATTTCGTCCTTGCGCGGAGGCGCGGCCGCCAGCACAATCTGGCCGCCCAGATGATCGCTCGCCTCGTAGACGGTCACGTCGTAGCCGCGCTTGGCCGCCACGCGTGCGGCCTCCAGACCGGCAATACCGCCGCCCACAACGGCGATCTTCTTGTCGCCCTCGCCCGGCTTAATGGCGATGGTAGCCTCGTCGCCGTTCTCGGCATTGAGCACACACGAGATGTACTTGCGGTTTTGAATCGCATCGACGCAGCCCTTGTTGCAGTTGAGGCACTCGCGGATGGGCTCGCCCGTGGCGGCCTTCAGCGCAATGTCGGGGTCGCACATGAGCGAGCGGCCATAGGCGATGATATCGGCTGCGCCGTCTTCCAGAATCTTCTCGCCAGCCTCGACCGAGACAACACGGCCCACAGTTGCTACCGGCACGGAGACCAGGGCCTTGACGCGCTCGGCCACGGGCAGCGTCCAGTTGTAGGGCATGGCGCCCATGGACGGAATGGTATCGCCCATATTGCCGGTGTGGTTGGCCTGTGCAACCTGGATCATATCGATGCCCGCGCCCTCGAGCAGCTTGGCGAACTCGCAGGCCTCGTCGGGCTGCAGGCCGCCCTTGCCACGCGGCGTGCCATCGGGGTTCTCCATGATCACGGGGAGCTTATACTCCACCATCAGCTGCGGCGCGGCTTCCTTGATGGCAGCGACGACCTCCAGCGCGTAGCGAACGCGGTTCTCAAACGAGCCACCGTACTCGTCGGTTCGCTTGTTGAGGATCGCGGAGCACAGCGAACCCACCAGGCGGTCGCCGTGGACCTCGATGGCGTCGATGCCGGCCTGCTGCGCGCGAGCGGCCGAGGCAGCGATGGCCTCCTTGATCTGGGTGAGCTGCTCTACGCTCGCCTCGTTCACAAAGTGCTGCATGTCGTGGTGCAGCTTGGCGTATGCCTGCTTGCGGATCTCGTTGGACTCGGCCATCTTGGCGGCAAAGGTCTCCTCGTCGCCGGCGGCCTTGGCCTCCTGCGCGGCTTTGGCTGCAGCCATGGAGCCCATGACCATGCGGCCGACACCGGGCACGTCGTACTCGGGGTGGAACAGCTGCAGCGCGACCTTGGCACCGTGCTTGTGGACGGCGTCGGCCAGTGCCTTAAACGTGGGAATCTGGGCGTCGGTTGCCAGCTTGGGCGTGGGGCTTGCGGTCATGACGGGAGCGACGTCGCCGATGACGATGTAGCCCACGCCGCCACAGGCCAGGCGCTCGTAAAAAGCCAGGCTGCGCTCGCCGATGGAACCGTCGCGCTCCTCATAGCCGGTGGTCAGCGGCGGGAACATAATGCGGTTCTTGAGCTCAAGGGGGCCAACCGTAATGGGCTGGAGCAGCTTGGACGCAGGTGCGGTCATGGACATTCCTCTCTTGTAGACGCGGCGGCGATGGTGCCGCGTAGTTGTTTAGAGGATATGGCATGGGGGTACAGCGGCACAACGAAAATCGGCGGATAGCAGGCAGCGGCAGGCGGATGGGGCAGGGCGGCCCGTCGGTTTGTCTCGATCTGTAACAGCTACCCAGCAAAACCGGGTCTTACTGTTACAGATCGAGATATTCCTCTCGGCCCATCCTCAACAATCTCAATCTGTAACATCTAGACCCACTTTTGACCCCTACCTGTTACAGATCAAGACAAACGGAAGCGTTCCGTCGGAAAATCTCGATCTGTAACACCTACAGGCCAAAAACGACCCCAGATGTTACAGATCGAGACGAACAAACTCGGTCCGACCAAACATCTCAATCTGTAACATCTAGACCGACTTTTGACCCCTACCTGTTACAGATCAAGACAAACGGCAACTGTCCGTCCGAATATCTCAATCTGTAACAACAACTCGGCAAAATCCGTCCCTCGTGTTACAGATCGAGACAAACGGAGCCCCGCTCGCCGGAAATCTCAATCTGTAACATCTACAGACCAAAATCGGACCCACCTGTTACAGATCGAGACAAACCCCAGCAGCAACACCGTCCCCGTTCGAGGAAACGACCGCCACACTCACCTTTTTAAACAACCTAATACTGCGCATCCTGCGATAATGATTTGGTCACGCGTCGACTACGGCGAAGACGCGGCAGAGGGGACACCCATGCAACCGAGTACCACCGATAGGTCCACCGCAAAGCAAGCGCTGCTCGAGGCGCTCTTGAGCGACGCGGGGCTCAAGAGCCTCACGCAAACAGCCTCTACCGTTATGGGCAACCCGGTGCTCGTCGTCGATCCCGTCTACCGCTATGCCGCCCGCGGTGGCTTTGAGCTCGACGATGCCGACGACCCCCCCTTTTTTTGCAGCCATCACCCGCGCCGAGCTCTCCGAAGGCGATATGCTGCAGGACGAAGCCGTGCGCTACATCATCGAACGCGATCTAGACGAGAAGATTGCCCGCTCGACAGGCCCGCTCACACGCTATAACGACATGTTCTGCCTCAACACCATGACCGGTGCGATCAAGGTTCACGGCACGTGTCTGGGCCGGGCGCTGATGATCGAGCGCAATCTCATGCGAATCCTCCTTTATAGGGCTCTCGGACGAGCCCGGGTTTCATGCGAATTGCATGCGTATCGACAGCCATACTTTCGCTCGAAAACAGGCTCAAAACCATGTGCAGGCGCACCGATGTTTGCCCATAGCGACCATGGGCTTTGTGCGGATGAACCATGCGTTTGGGCAACGCTTTCGAGCGCATGGTCCTGGCGCCATACGCACAAAGGGGGGCGGTGTGCCTTATGGCACCCGCCCCTGATAATCGAGTTTTCTTATGTTTAGTCCTATTAAACAGTCCAATATCTTTAGGCAAGATCACCCCGACGGCGCTCATCCCACTTGGAAGGCCAGACTCCACCCGCCTGCTCGATGGGATGAGTCCGCGCATCACCTGGACTCTCTACGCCTCCAATGGATCGGTAGCCTCTTACGAACACTTTCAAAAGTATGACTCTCTGTTAGACCAGCATTGACGTAGCCGCTCCCTGCCGTTGCCAATAGTCCCAGAAGGGCTGGGGACGATCGATCATCTGGCGCCTCGTATGCTCGTAGAAGCCGCAG
>NZ_JBQKDZ010000008.1:0-105663 GCF_052121575.1 Collinsella sp. LCP19S3_C9 | reverse complement strand
AGGCAAAGCCAAAGAGAGAAAGAGGCACGCCTTTGCCAAACCTGAAACCTTTCCTTGCCACGTGTGAAAAGAACCGCTGCCTCAATTGAAAGCCCGAGCTTGACACAAACAGCGTTGGACTCCTCCTTGCTGAAGAAATCCTCCCTAGCAGGATGGCGCCGAGCGCCTCCGACGCCCACCGCCGCGATGAGCGCCAGGACGAGCCCCATGCATATGAGGTCGAGCGGGGCCACCTACAGCGCCTCCTCGGTCTCGTACACGTGGGCGTCGGCTCGGCTCGCGTCGGAGAGGCCGTCGTTGATCGCGGCGTGCATGTCGCAGGTGGAAAGAGCGTCCAGCTCCTCCTTCGTCACCTTGCCCGACTCGTAGTCGCGCACGATGGGGAGCTCGTGCATGTCGAACTTCTTGCCGGGCTTGAGCTTGTGCGCCAGCACCCACGACGCGGGTTTCCAGATGTACTTGTGCATGGCCGGAGACACGGAGCCGATCATCCAGCAGTTGCGGTCGCAGTGGCGCACGCAGCCGCGTACCTTCTCGGCCTGGGCGCTCCCCCACAGCTCATCCCAGGACTCGTCGTTAAGGTTGCCCATAACGAGCTTCTCCTTGGTGCCGTTGCAGGGCATTACGTCGCCGTAGGGGTCGATGAAGAACGTGTCGAACGCCATATCGCACGGGAGCAGGCGCTTCTGCCCATAGATGTAGTTGATGAGGCCCATGTTGAAGTACGCGCGGAACCACTTCTTGGGCTCGTTGGACTTGAGGAGCTCGTTTACCAGGTCCTCGAAGTTCTGGGCCACCATGGGACGGTCCTTGATGATGTTCTTCGCCTCGACAAAGTAGAAGCTGTTGTGCAGGCTGGCGGTGGCGAACTCCATGCCGAGCTCGTCGGAAAGCTTGTACAGCTGCACCAAGTCCGCAGCGTTGCGATCCTGCACCGTCATGCCAAAGCCCACGTCCGGGTGCTTCATTTCCACAAGCTTCTTGAGCGTCTCGTAGCCGCGGTTGAAGCCATCCTGGAGACCACGGATCTCATCGTTGGTCTGCTGCAAGCCCTCGATGGAGATGCGAATTCCCACCTGGGGGAATTCCTCGGCAAGAGCGATGATGCGATCCGTAAAGAAGCCATTGGTGGAAATGACGATACGGTCGGACTTCTTGTACAGCTCGCGCACGATATCTGCAAGGTCGGTCCTGATAAAGGGCTCACCACCGGTGATGTTGGTGAAGTACATACGTGGGAGCTTCTTGATCACGTCGAGGGAGAGCTCCTCCTCCGGACGGCTGGGAGCCTTGTAGCGGTTGCACATGGTGCAGCGCGCGTTGCAGCGGTAGGTGACGATGACGGTACCGTTGAGTTTCTTTTCGACCATCTATTTAACCTTTCAAAATCAAGCTGAATACAATTCGAGGGTCCGCTCGACGACGGAGTCCCAGTTGTAGGATTTCTCGACGTGTGCCTTGGCGGCGCCGCCGAGGACTCTCCCGCGGACACTGTCAGCGAGCAGGCCTTGCAGCGTGGCCCGCAGGGAATCGGCACTGCCCTTCTCGAACGTCACGCCGTTGCCGGCGAGGACGTCCGCGCACTCGGGGATGTCGCTCGTCACGCAGCAGCAGCCATATGCCATCGCCTCCAGCAGGCTCATGGGCATGCCCTCGACATCGGACGGCAGTACGTAGGCGTAGCAGTTGGAGTAAAGCTCCTCCAGGGGCTCGCCGTTCACGAAGCCGGTGAAGAGGATGCGGGGGTCGCCCTGCGCGGCCTCGCGAAGGGACACCTCGTACTCGGAGGTGTCCGAACCGCCGCCGGCGATGACAAGTTTCTTATCTGTATCAAGTCCCTTGAAGGCATCGATCAGGAGCTCGGGGCGCTTCTCGGGAACGAGCCGGCCCAGGTACAGCAGGTAGGAGCCCTCGTCGAGCCCCCACTCCTCCTTTATCTGATTGACCGGTCTCGGCTGTTTTACCTCGATACCGTTGGGGATGAACGTCGCCGTGCGGCCGTAGGCGTCCTGAAAATAGAACTGGGCCGATTTGGACAGGACGACGAGGCCGTCGGCCTTGGTGGCGGCCGCCCTCTCCCCCATCTTGATGTACGTGCTGGCGAGCTTCCCCCACTTGGCGCGCTGCCAGTCCAGGCCGTGGATGGTGGCGACGGTGCGGATGCCGGCGTGCCTGACCAGAGGCAGTGGCACGCAGGGACCCTCGGCGTGGTAGTGGATCACGTCGGGCCTGTTCTTGATGGCCGCCAGGGTGGCGAAGTACGAGGAGCTCAGCGCGGCGAGCCCCTTCTTGTCTATCGTCCTCACGGGGACGACGCGCACGCCGTCGACGGTGCGCTCGTGGCAGTCCGCGGCGTCGCCGGTCATGACGTCCGCACCGGAACGGTCATAACAGGTGACCTCGTGGCCGAGCGCCGCCATGCGGCGGGCGAGCTCGGTCACGACGACCTCCACGCCACCCTCGCGGGAGCCGTATCTCTTATGTCCGATCATCGCGATGCGCATCTAGCACGCACCCTTGCCGGTGATGACCTCAATAACCGTCAAGACAATAATCTTGAGGTCGGTCAAAATGCCTCGATTAACGATGTACTCAAGATCGCGCTGCACCATGCCATCAAAACCAGTTGAGTTTCGATCGGTAACCTGCCACCAGCCGGTGATCCCGGGCTTCACGGCCAGGCGCTGCAGGTCGTACTCGGTGTACTCCGCAACCTCGTTGGGCAGAGGCGGGCGCGGGCCCACGACCGACATCTGGCCCAGGAACACGTTCAGGAACTGCGGGAACTCGTCGATGGAGTGCTTGCGGATGAACTTGCCGATCTTGGTGACGCGCGGGTCTTCCTTCATCTTGAACATGGCGCCGGCGATCTCGTTCTGCTCCTTGAGCTCGGCGAGGCGCTCGTCGGCGTCTTTGTACATGCTGCGGAACTTCCACATGCGGAAGGTGGACAGGCTGCCGTCGCGGTGGGTCTGGCCCACGCGGATCTGGCTGTAGAACGGGTTGCCCTCGCTCTCCAGGCGGATGGCCGCGGCCAGCACCAGGCTGGGTATGGCGATGACTACCAGCACGCAGCCGCTGAACACGATGTCGAAGGCGCGCTTGACGGTGCGGTAGGCCAGGTGCGTGCGGTCCCAGTCCTTCACGGCCTGCATGGCCTTGTAGCGCATGCTCGCGTCACCGCCGCTCATTGCCTGGGCAACAAGCGCAGCCCCCACCGGCGCGTTTTGCCCTGTCACTTCTTTACTAGTCAAGTTCAAATCCACGTCCCTGCCCCCAGGGATCCCCCAATCGATGAATTCAAATTG
Source organism: Collinsella sp. LCP19S3_C9 (assembly GCF_052121575.1). Lineage (NCBI taxonomy): Bacteria > Bacillati > Actinomycetota > Coriobacteriia > Coriobacteriales > Coriobacteriaceae > Collinsella > Collinsella sp. LCP19S3_C9. The sequence goes on along the minus strand of NZ_JBQKDZ010000008.1, from coordinate 102,355 downwards.
CGAATGAATTGCCAGTGCGACGTCCCCTTACGTCTTACTGGGCACGTCTAACGGAAGCAGCTCCCTAAAAGCGGAGTCGCCTTCGCCCACGTCTACCAGGCACCAGCGCTTATGACGGTCGATCTTCTTAACCCGGGCTTCTTGCCCTACCAAGGGCCCCTGCTCTATGTGCAGCACACCGTCTTCTATGCGGGCTACGCTGTTGCGCACCACGCCGTCGTCGTCCAGTACGCTGCGGTACCAGTCCTGCGCATCGTCCGGCATGGGCATGTACGCCCGCTCCCTACTGCCGGCGATGCGACAGCCAAAGCTCAACTGGGCCAAAGCCCTATCGAGCGCGGCGGCATCGCGCGTGGCGACGAAGAAGTATTCCTTGTACATAGGTTTGGTTTGGAGCGACCAAGCGCCGTCCCGCTTAAACCAGAACTCCTTTTGCATCACAAAAGCGTCCTGCATCAACTCGTGCGGGATAATGCGGCGGACCTTTTCGCAGGTCTCGCGCTCTTTACCGTTGGGGGTGTGGACCAGATACCAGCGGACGCGGCCGTGCTGGCTATTGGTGGTGGCGCCGTTAAATGCGCCCGGCAGCTGCTCTTGGCGCCGTGCCGTCTGTTCCATCTCTCGCCCCCTTCTCTTGCTTTGCGATGCACGCAAATGCAGGGGCGTTTAGAACAGGCTTCTCGCTCGCAGCTAGGCGCAGTCGCAAAAGTACAGGTTTTTGTATCTTTCGATACAGGCCATTATACGAGCAATTTATTAACGTTTGCGCAGATTACGCAAAATGTACTGCCGGTAGACACATCTCCATACGCCTCTACAGAAACCTGTACCTTTTTGTGCAACAAAAAAAGCCGCTGTATCAGCGGCTTTTTCTCGTTTGGGCATTAAAAAAGGCGACCGCCCTTTGTGCACGGTCGCCTTTAGTTGTTGTGTAGTTTGCCTTAGGCGCGAGTCTTAATCTCCTCGGTCACCTTGGCCACAAACTCGTCAACACTCATCTGAACGGTCTCGTTGGAGCGATCGCGGACGGAGATGTTGCCGGCCTCGACCTCCTTCTCGCCCAGGATGAGCATATAGGGCACGCGGTCGATGCTGCGGGCCTCGCGGATCTTGTAGCCGATCTTCTCGTCGCGGTCGTCGCAGACCACGCGAATGCCGGCCTCCTCAAGCTTGGCGCACACCTCGTGGGCGTAGTCGCGGCTCTTCTCGGAGACCGGAAGCGCCTTGACCTGCACGGGAGCCAGCCAGGTGGGGAACTTGCCCGCAAAGTGCTCGATCAGAATGCCAATAAAGCGCTCGATGGAGCCAAAGCACACGCGGTGCAGCATAATGGGGCGCTTCTTGGTGCCGTCGGCGTCCACGTACTCCAGATCAAAGTTGAGCGGCATCTGGAAGTCGAGCTGCACGGTACCGCACTGCCAGGTACGGCCGAGCGAGTCCTCCAGGTGGAAGTCGATCTTGGGGCCGTAGAAGGCGCCGTCGCCCTCGTTGACCTCGTAGTCCATGTGCAGCTGCTCCAGAGCGGTGCGCAGGCCCTCTTCGGCTCGTGCCCAGTCCTCGTCAGAACCCATGGAGTCCTCGGGGCGGGTGGAAAGCTCAACGTGATACTTAAAGCCAAACTTCTGGTATACGGAGTCGATAAGGTTGACCACGCCCACAATCTCGTCGGTCAGCTGGTCGGGGCGCACAAACAGGTGGGCGTCGTCCTGGTTAAAGCAGCGCACGCGGAACAGGCCGTGCAGGGCTCCGCGCAGCTCGTGGCGGTGCACCAGGCCAATCTCGCCGGCGCGGATGGGCAGCTCGCGGTAGGAGTGCGGCTTGGAGGCGTACACCAGCACACCGCCCGGGCAGTTCATGGGCTTAATGCAGTACTCTTCGTCGTCGATGACGGTGGAGTACATGTTGTCCTTGTAGTGGTCCCAATGGCCCGAGGTCTTCCACAGCTGCTTGTTCATGATGAGCGGCGTGGAGATCTCCACGTAGCCGGCCTTGTGGTGGATCTCGCGCCAGTAGTCCAGCAGCGTGTTCTTAAGGATCATGCCGTTGGGCAGGAAGAACGGGAAGCCGGGGGCCTCGTCGCGCATCATAAAGAGGTCCATCTCGCGGCCGATCTTGCGGTGGTCGCGCTTCTTGGCCTCCTCCAGCATGCGCATGTGCTCGTCGAGCTCTTCCTTGGTGGCAAAGGCGACGCCGTTGATGCGGGTGAGCATCTTGTTGTCCTTGTCGCCCTTCCAGTAGGCGCCCGAGACGCCGGTAAGCTTAAAGGCCTTGAGGGCCTTGGTGTAGCAGATGTGAGGGCCGACGCACATGTCGATGTAGTCGCCCTGCTGGTAGAAGGTGATGCGGGCGTCGTCGTCCAGATCGCCGATGTGCTCGACCTTGTACTTCTCGCCGCGCTCCTCCATAAGGGCGATGGCCTCGGCACGGGACTTCTCGTACACGGAGAACTTGAGGTTCTCCTTGACGATCTTTTTCATCTCGGCCTCGATCGCGGGGAAGTCGTCCTCGCTGATCTTGACGCCCTCGGGCAGGTCGACGTCGTAGTAAAAGCCGTTGTCGGTCGCGGGGCCGTAGGCAAAATCGGCCTGGGGGTACAGGCGCTTGATGGCCTGCGCCATGATATGCGCGGCGGAGTGGCGGATGACGTGCGTGACCTCGTCCTGCGGGAGCTCGGCCACCGAACCGTCATTGTAGAGTGCCTTCATGGGTATGTTTTCTCCTCTCGGATGCCTTGTGCAAGTGCTGCTTGGCGCCGTGCGGTGTGCATTGCGCTTGCCGGCGCGTGCGTTTTGACTTGCATCATTATAGGCAGGTTACCTAGGTATACAAGCGCCCGCCGCACCTGAATGGCACGGCGGGCGAATTTCTACGCATGCTTCATCGCGTGGGGCGGGTGCAGGGCGCGCGGCGTTCGCGTGGCGCGCGGGGCCCGTGGCTTGCGGCCGGCCCGGCGATGGATGCGCTACTGAATGCGAGTTCGGCAGTAGGGGCAGACCTTCCAGTGCGCGTCGAGCGGGCGATGGCAGCTGGGGCACACGTTGCGAACCTGGGTGTCGCACACCGGGCAGACCACAAAGTCCTTCTCGATGGGCGCACCGCACTGCGGGCAGGTGCCGTACTGGGCAAGCTGACGCTCGCGCAAGGCCATGTCCAGCTCCTGCTCCTCGCGGTCGGCCGCATAGGAGTGCGGGCGCAGGACCAGGTAGGCGATGAGGCCTACAAACGGGATGAGGGCAATGATGCCCCATGCCACGTAAGCGCTGGCGCCGCGGCGACGGGCGTCAATAAACACATAGACGACCGACAGCACGTACAGGGCGATGATAAAGCCAACAAAGGCATAGATGACGCCCATAAGCTGCGGCGACATGAGCTCGGAGATGTACTTGGACATTACGGATACCTTTCGGGGTAGTTACAACTCGAGTTAGTGTAACACGGGGGTTAACGATTTGGCAGGTCGTAGGCATGGGCGGATAGAAACATCTCAATCTGTAACAGGTGAGAGCGGAATCCGGGTCCAGATGTTACAGAATTAGATAAACCGTTCTCTCCCCGACTACAATCTCGATCTGTAACATCTTGACTCCAAAATCAGTCCCTACTGTTACCGATCAAGATGAACGGTGAGCCCTCCGTTAAATATCTCAATCTGTAACAACTAGGGGCCAGAAATCCTTCTATCTGTTACAGATCAAGACAAAGGAAAATGTCCAATCTCAATATCTCAATCTGTAACAACAACTCGGCAAAAACAGGTCTAACTGTTACAGATTTAGACATTCGAAACCGACTGATGGGTTCATCTAAATCTGTAACATCTAGACCCCAAAACGGTCCCGAGATGTTACAGATCGAGACAGATGACCTCTCCCTGACTTTAAATCTCAATCTGTAACACATAGGACCGATTTTCTACTCTTACTGTTACAAATCAAGACAAACAGAAGGCCCGCCTGGCAAACGTCTCGATCTGTAACATCTGGAACCCAACTCTTCTGCTTACCGTTACAGAACGAGACAAACCTTTGACAACAGGGGTGCCAGACGAGGTCACCGATTGACCTGAGTCTCCCCTCGCCTGCCGTTGGCGGATGCAGCGGGGCTGTTCGCCGCATTGCCACTGCGCGGGGGATGCGCACACCGTAGGATAGCCTTATTGACAGCCTGTCAACTCGTCTTGGAGGCACTGTGACGGAAACGTTTGATATCGCGATTGTGGGCGCGGGCATCACCGGATGCGCCATCGCGCGGCAGCTCGCACGCTATGACCTGTCCATCTGCGTGGTCGAGGCGGCCAACGACATTGCCCTGGGCGCGTCGAAGGCCAACGGCGGCCTGGTGCACGCCGGCTACGATCCGGCGCCGGGCACCGTAAAGGCGCAGGTCAACGCCCGCGGCTGCGAGCTATATGGCACGTGGGCCCAGGAGCTGGGCTTTTTGTTTTGCCGCACCGGGTCCATGGTGCTGGGCTTTAGCGACCAAGACCGCGCGCAGCTGGAGCAGCTGCAAAGCAACGGGCTGGCAAACGGCGTACCCGAGTTGGCGATCATCGGGGCCGAGCGCATCCACGAGTTGGAGCCGCGCGCCAGCGCCCAGGCCACGTGCGCGCTGTGGTGTCCCTCGACCGGCTATGTCGATCCGTTTGAGGTCGCCATCGCCGCGATGGAGAACGCGGTCGCCAACGGCGTGACGTTTGTGCGCTCCGCACCGGTGGAGACGATCGAGGTAGCTCCCGGCGCTGGCGACATGAGCGGTGACGGGACCGCTCGTTTTACGCTGGTGACACCGGCCGGTGATGTGCGCTGCCGCTATTTGATTAACGCGGCGGGCAACGGCGCCGCAGACATCTCGCATATGGCGGGCGCCGAGGAGTTCCAGATGGTCTGGCGCCAGGGTAACATTGTGGTGCTGGACAAGGAGCCGCGTGCACTCATGCCGCTCTACCCCGTTCCCACGCCGGTTTCCAAGGGCGTCATCGTCACGGGCACCGTCCACGGCAACACGGTGATCACCGCGACGGCCGCTGTGCGCGAGGCGGGCGACACGCAGACCTATGCGAGCGATGTCGACGCTCTGCTGAGCGGCGCGCGCAAGCTGGTGCCCGACCTGGACACGCGCCGCGTGGTGCGAGCGTTTGCCGGCGGGCGTCCGGTCATTAAGGGAACGAACGACTTTTTTATTGGACAGTCCGCCGTGGTACCGTGGCTGTTCCAGGCGGCGGGCATTCAGTCGCCGGGCGTAGCGAGCGCTCCGGCCATTGCCGAGCGCATGGAGCACGTGATGCGCGAGGCGGGTGTTGCTTTGCGCGAGCGGGCCGATTGGGATCCGATTCGCCGCGCGCCGGACGACTTCGACCGTGCGCCGCTTGCGCGCAAGGAAGAGCTGATCGAGTCCGACCCCGCGTGGGGGCAGATTGTCTGCCGCTGCGAGACGGTGCCCGAAGCCGAAATCGTGGCCGCGATTCGACACCGCCCGGGTGCGGTCTCGGTCGAGGGCGTCAAACGCCGTTGCCGCGCCGGCATGGGTCGGTGCCAGAGCGGCTTTTGCCAGAGCCGAGTGGTGCGGATTCTGGCCCGCGAGCTGGGCTGCGATCCCAGCGAGGTGCTGCTGGAGGACACTGGCTCGTGGCTCGTTGAGGGACCTTTGAAGGGGGTGCGCTAGGATGGCGACGAGTATCGATATGGGTGCGGTATCGGGCGTCGAGTGCACTTGCGCAGATGCCGACAGGGTATCAATTGCTGCCGGCGCCGTGCAGACGCAGGCGTTCGACGTAGTCGTTATCGGCGGCGGACCTGCCGGCATGGCGGCCGCACTTGCCGCACACAAGGCCGGAGCGCGCGTGGCCATCGTTGAGCGCGAACAGCACCTGGGCGGCATCCTGCGCCAGTGCATCCACCCGGGCTTTGGCCTCTCACACTTTAAGCAGGAACTGACCGGTCCCGAGTACGCACAGCGCTTAATCGACCAGGTGCGCGAAACCGATATCGCACTGTTCCTGGACAGTATGGTGATTGGGATCGACTCAAGCGAGGACAAAGTCGCAGGCACGGGCGCAAGTGGCGCGGCGAGCGATGCCTCGGCACACACCGTCACGCTCATGAGCCCCGCCGGCGTGTTGCAGCTCACCGGGCGCGCCGTCGTCCTTGCCATGGGGTGTCGCGAGCGCACGCGCAGCGAGATCAAGATTCCCGGCAGCCGCCCCGCCGGCGTGTTTACCGCCGGCCTGGCGCAGCGATACATCAACATCGACAACCTCAAGCCCGGCTCGCGCGCCGTCATTTTAGGCTCGGGCGACATTGGGCTCATCATGGCGCGTCGCTGCACGCTCGAGGGGATTTCGGTCGAGGGCGTGTACGAGCTTATGCCATACGCCAACGGCCTGCGCCGCAATGTGAAGAACTGCCTGGACGATTTTGGCATTCCGCTGCACCTGTCCACCACCGTCACACGCGTGATTGGGCACGACCGCGTGGAGGCCGTCGAGGTGAGCCAGGTCGACGAAAATCTGGCGCCCATTCCGGGGACCGAGCGCATCGTTCCGTGCGACACACTGCTGCTTTCGGTGGGTTTGATTCCCGAGAACGAGCTTTCGGTAGGCGCGGGTGTTGAGCTTGACCCGCGCACGCGCGGCGCCGTGGTGGACCAGAGCCTGCAGACGGGCGTGCCAGGCATCTTTGCCTGCGGCAACGTGCTGCACGTGCACGACCTGGCCGATAACGTGACGGCCGAGTCCGAGCGTGCCGGTGCGGCTGCAGCGACGTACGCGCTGGGGACCGGCACGGATGTCGAGACGGGCGCTGGCTGCCAGCTCACGGTCTCCCCTGCCGACATTGCCGGCTACGCGCTGCCGGGACGCATTACGGCCGTGGCACTCACCAGGCTCAACTTCCGCGTGCGCCGGCCGGTCGATGCCGCCCGCGTGCGCATTCTGGCGGGCGACGAGGAACTGCTTACGGGCAAGGTCCGCGCGTTTAAACCGAGCGTTATGGAAAGCTTCCCGCTGCCGGCAAAGGTGATACAGCGAGCGCTCGACCTGGGTGCCAGCGAGATTATCCTTTCCGTCGAGCCCGTCGAGGAGGCATAGCCATGAGCACAAATGCGATCGAGACGCTACAGTTCAACTGCACCACCTGCCCATCCGAGTGCCTCCTTACGGTGGAAGTGGAGCGCGGGGCCGACGACCGCGTGGCGACGGTGCGCGCCGTGACCGGCAACAGCTGCCCGCGCGGCGATAAGTTCGCACATCAGGAGCTCACCTGCCCCATGCGCGTCCTCACTACCACCGTGGCGGTATCAGGCGGCGACGAGGCGCTGCTGCCCGTCCGCACGGCCGAAGCCATCCCGCTCGAACTCCATGCCCAGACCATGGACCTCATCCGCGGCCTAGTGGTCAAAGCCCCCATCCGCATGGGCGATGTAGTCCTCCCCAACCTCCTAGACACCGGTACCGACCTCATCGCCAGCATGGACATCGACCCGGCCTAAGCAGCTCGTTTGGGACGGTGCTCTTTTAGCTACCCCGCATCCGCCCCGCCCCTCCTCAATTGCGGTGAAATAATTCCCGATTTCCGCCAAAACCCCGGCATCAAGGAACGATTCCACCGCAACTTGCCTTGGGATCGGTATTTAGCTTGTGCCTACTTTAGTGCCATTTCAAAACTATGCCGGATTACGGGGCTGATTCGGAGACCCCCACCCATACCGGCAATTTTCGATTTTTGATAAGCCTTCTACCTGCGGTTTTAATTTCGCGATTTTTCCCATGGTCAAGTAATACAGGTCCAGCCCCGTAATCCGCCATAGTTTTGAAACCAGCCCATTTGGGACGGGACCATATTGACTACTTTTACCTATCAGCTCGCATGTTTGACGCAGCTAAAATAGCCCCGTCCCAAATTGACTACCCTGGCATTGGGGATACCATGGTGGCAACCTAACGAAAGGACGATGTATGGCACATGTCGATGACCAGCGCGTGGCACGCGTGCTCGATGCGCTCGAGGCTCAGCACCCCGGCGCGCAGCTGCTCGTAAACGACCCGTGGTCGATTTATTACCTGACCGGCTTTTATGCCGATATGTTCGAGCGTTTTTGCGGCGTACTGCTCGCACGCGGTAGCGAGCCCGTGATCTTGGTCAACGCGCTGCATCAGTTGCCCGAGTATGACAATGCCCGCGTCGCGTACCACACCGATACCGACGTCGTGGCCGACGCCATCGCTCGCGAGGTTGATCCGACCAAACCGCTCGGCATCGACACCGTCATGCGCTCCGGCTTCTTGATGCCCCTCATGGAGCGCCATGCCGCGAGCGAATTCTTCCTAGGCGATTTTGCCGTGACCGCCGCGCGAACCTACAAAGACGCCGCCGAGCAGGAGCTTATGCGCGTGTCCTCGGCCGCTAACGACGCCGTGATGGCCGACGCGATCGAGCTCGTCCACGAAGGCGTGACGGAGCGCGAGATCGCCGACCAGATGCTTGGCCTGTATCGCAAGCACGATTGCGAGGGCTTTAGCTTTCCGCCCATCGTGAGCTTTGGCGCCAACGCCGGCGACCCGCACCACGAGCCAGACGATACGGTACTCAAGCGTGGCGACGTGGTGCTGTTCGACATTGGCGGGCGTCGCCGCAACTATTGCTCGGACATGACGCGAACGTTCTTTTGGGGCGAGCCGGACGAGGAGACGGCGCGCATCTACGACATCGTGCGCCGCGCCAACGAGGCCGCTGAGGCGCTCATCGCCCCGGGCGTGCGTATGTGCGATCTGGACCGTGCCGCGCGCGACGTGATTGAGGACGCGGGTTATGGCAAGTACTTTACGCACCGTCTGGGACACTCGATCGGCCTGCAAGACCACGAGCCGGGTGACGTCTCGCTCGTCAACGAGCAGGTCGTGGAGACGGGCATGACGTTTTCCATCGAGCCGGGCATCTACCTCCCCGGCCGCACCGGCGTCCGCATCGAGGACCTTGCCCTGGTCACCGAGAGCGGCGTCGAGATTCTCAACGCCTACCCCCACGATCCGGTCCGCCTAGACTAGGCAATGCGGCAAAGGGACAGCCCCTTTGCCGCATCACATGAATGCCGCCACGATATGGGCCTATCTACTACGTTTAACCCGCATGGGGCGACCATGCGGGTATTTTTTGAAAATTGGCAAGCCTTCTACCTGCGGTTTTGATTTTGCGATTCTCGGCATGGTTGAGGGTAGCCGGTCAAACGTAGTAGATAGGCCCATTTCGTGGCGAGCAGGCAAACTAGCTACCCTGCGGAAGGGATCTAGCGGAGCAGACCGGCAACTTCGCCGGCCAGGGTGATGGTACCTGCTGCTACGAAGGGCTCGCCTGCGGCCTCAAAGGCTGCGAGGGCCTCGGACACGCTGGGGTACACGCCTGCGAGCTTATCGGAATCCACCAGGGCAGCAAGCTCCTCCGCCGGCAGGGCGCGATCGGAATCGGTCTGTGTGACGACCACGCGCGGGAAGGCCGGGATCAGCACGTCGACGATACCCGCCACGTCCTTGTCTGCCAGCGCGGCGCACAGCAACGTGGGGCGATTCTCTACGCACGGATCGATCTCGTCCAAGGCGCTCACAAAGTTCTCGCAGCTCTGGGGGTTATGGCAGGCGTCGATCAGCTTGAGCGGGTCGGTTCCCAACACATCAAAACGGCCCGGCGTGGGGCAGCCCATAAGCGAAGCATCAAGCGCCTCATGGTCGAGCTCGCGACCCAGATACCCCTCGCAGAGCATAATCGCGCACGCGGCATTCTGCGGCTGATACGCCGACTTAACCATGCTCGACGTATAAATCGCACGCGGCGTGGTACAGCTAAACTCAACCGTATCGCCCACATGCGCCGGCACCTTGGTCGTGGCGTGGCTCACCACCAGCGGCACCACACCACACTCGCGACAACGGTTGTCCATAACGCGCTGAACGCTCGGCTCATGCGTGCCCTCGCCCAGCACAACCAGGCGTCCGGGCTTAATGACGGCGGCCTTCTCCCCCGCAATGGCCTCGAGCGTATCGCCCAGAATGCGCGTGTGATCGAGTCCGATGCCCGTGATGGCAACGGCAACGGGATCGGTCGCGCTCGTGGCGTCCCAGCGACCGCCCATGCCGACCTCGAGCACGGCAACATCCACGCGAGCCTCGGCAAACACCACAAGCGCGGCGGCCGTCAGCAGGTCAAACGGCGTGATGGTATAGGCACGCTCCCCCGCCACCACGCGGCGCGCATTCACTCGATGCCCCGCCTCAACAGCAGCAGAAACGCCACGGGCAAACGCCTCATCGCTCACGACGTGCCCATCGACCTCCATGCGCTCGGGATAGCGAACAAGCTGCGGCGACGTATAAAGCGCAGCCTTGAGCCCCTCGCCGCGAAGGATAGCAGCCGAAAAACGCGCCGTCGAAGTCTTGCCATTGGTACCGGCAACCTGAATGCAATCAAAGTACTCGTCCGGCCGCCCCAGCTCATCGAGCATATCGACAACCGTCTCGAGCAGAGGACCAGCATCCCCAGAAATCCGCCCCGTATCGGCAGCAAGCCCCACAGCCTCATCAAACGAAAGCAACTCAAACGAGAAAGGAACGACATACGACCCAGAACGCTTAGCCATAACCCAAAGTCCCCTCAACATAAAAAGAGGCCCGAATCAACAACGAGCCCCTCCCATTCAAAATATCAGCCAAACACCGCTTTGCAGCAGAATCAAGGCCACAGCCAAGTGGCCTAACCCACCAGTTGCAAACAACCACGTAAACGACCTGGGAGCGGTTTGGGGCTTTGCTCGATACAAGTTCCGCACGAGCCGAAGGCCACTTAATGTGGCCTTCGTGCGAGCAGGACTGTCCGCAGTAGCGAGCAATGCCCCAAACCGCGTCCCCCAGTAACGCCTACGAGAAGTCAGCAACCTGAGCAGTCAGCGCCCCCAGGATCTCCTTGAGCTCAGCTGCACGGTCCCTCTTCTTCTGAACCACCGCGGGCGCGGCCTTGGCCACAAAGCCCTCGTTGGCGAGCGTCTTCTCGCAGCCGGCGAGCTCCTTCTGGGCCGCGGCAATCTCCTTCTCCAGACGTGCCTTCTCGGCCGAAAGGTCAACCTTGCCCTCGAGCACCACAAAGACCTCGACGCCGCTGTCGACCACGGCGATGCTCGCGGCCGGCTTCTCAACATCGGTACCCATGACCAGCGAGGCGGTATTGGCCAGCGGCTCGATGGTCGAGCGCAGGCTCTCGAGCTTCTCGATGTCCTCGGCACCGGCACGCACGACCACGTCGAGCTCGGCCTTGGGGCTCAAGCGATAACGCGAACGCGTGGCGCGGGCGGCAGAAACGACGGTGCGACACAGCTCAAACGCGCGCTCGGCGTCCTCGTCGACATACTTGACATAGTCGGCAGGCTCGGGCCACTTGGCGATCATGAGCGCCTCGGCGCGGTCCACGTTGCCCTCGGCGTCCAGGTCGAGCACGCTCGCCGGCATGTTGTCCCAGATCTCCTCGGTGACAAACGGCATGAGCGGGTGCATCAGACGAATAGAGGTATCGAGCACAAAGATCAGGTTTCGCTGCGCCTGGAGACGGCCCTCGCCCTTCAGGCGCGCCTTGGTGACTTCGACGTACCAGTCGCAGACCTCGTTCCAGAAGAACTGCTGCACGCCGCGGGCCATGTCGCCAAAGGTGTAGTTCTCGATGCCCTCGGTAACCATCTTGACGGCCTTGGCCAGACGGCTGAACATCCAGGCGTCGGCCGGCGTCTCCACGACGGGCTCGCCGGGCGTGTAGCCCTCCATGTTCATAAGCAGGAAGCGGCTGGCGTTCCAGATCTTGGTCACAAACGACTTGGCCTGCTCGGTACGCGGGCTGTCGATAAGCTTCTTGGTCTTCTTATCGATGTTCGCGTCAAACTTGACGTCCTGGTTGTTGGTGCAGAGCGTCAGCAGGTTGAAGCGCATGGCGTCGGCACCGTACATGCCAATGAGGTCCATGGGGTCAACGCCGTTGCCCTTGGACTTGGACATGCGGCTGCCGTCCTTGGCAAGAATCGTCGGGTAGATGACGACGTCCTTAAACGGCACCTCGTCCAGGAAGTACAGCGAGCTCATGACCATGCGGGCGACCCACAGCGCGATGATGTCGCGCGCGGTGACGAGTGCCGTCGTAGGGTGATGTCCCTCGAGCAGCTCCGGCTTTTGGGGCCAGCCCTGCGTGGCGAAAGTCCACAGCTGCGAGCTGAACCAGGTGTCCAGCACGTTCTCGTCCTGATGCACGTGATGACCGCCGCACTTAGGGCACACGTCGGTGTCCTCGGTAAGGGCATCCTCCCAGCCGCAGTCCTCGCAGTAGAACACGGGAATACGGTGGCCCCACCACAGCTGGCGGCTGATGCACCAGTCCTTGAGGTTCTCCATCCAGGTGGTATAGGTCTGCGTCCAACGCGCGGGGTGGAAGGTCACCTTGCCGGAGTTGACGGCATCGAGCGCCGGCCCCTTGAGCTTGTCGACGGCCACAAACCACTGCTCGGACAGCCACGGCTCCAGTGCGGAGTCGCAACGGTAGCAGTGCATGACGGAGTGATCGTGATCCTCGACGTGATCGAGCAGGTCGTGCTCCTCAAACCACTTGATGACGGCCTCGCGGCACTCCTCGCGGGTCATGCCGGTAAACTCGCCGTAGCCCTCGACGACCACCGCATGCTCGTCAAAGATGTTGATCTGCGGCAAGTCGTGGGCCTGACCCATGGCGTAGTCGTTGGGGTCGTGGGCCGGGGTGACCTTGACAAAGCCGGAGCCAAAGTTGGCGTCGACATGCCAATCCTCAAAGATGGGGATCTCACGGTCGACGATGGGGAGCTTGACGGTCTTACCCACAAAGGCGGCCTTCTCGGGGTCCTTCGGGGAGACGGCCACGCCCGTGTCGCCGAGCATGGTCTCGGGGCGCGTAGTGGCGACGACGATGTAGTCCTGGCCGTTGACCGGCTCGGTCAGCGGGTAGCGCAGGTGCCACAGGTGACCCTTCTCGTCCTTGTACTCGGCCTCGTCGTCCGAGATGGCGGTGGTGCAGTTGGGGCACCAGTTGACGATGCGCTTGCCGCGGTAGATCAGGCCGTCGTGGTACCAGTCGCAGAACACCTTGCGCACGGCCTGGGCGTAGTCCTCGTCCATGGTAAAGCGCTCGTTATCAAAGTCGACGGAGCAGCCCATACGCTTGATCTGCTCGACGATGATGCCGCCGTACTCGTGGGTCCAATCCCAGCAGGCGTCGACAAACTTATCGCGGCCGATCTCCAGGCGGCTGATGCCCTCGCTCTTGAGCTTCTTGTCGACCTTGGTCTGCGTGGCGATGCCGGCGTGGTCGGTACCGAGCACCCAGCGGGTGGACCTGCCGCGCATGCGGGCCATGCGGATGATGGCATCCTGGATGGAGTCGTCGGTGGCGTGACCCATGTGGAGCTTGCCGGTCACGTTGGGAGGCGGAATGGTGACAGTGCAGTCGCCCACGCCCTCACGGCGCTTGTAGTAGCCGCCGTCGAGCCACTTCTGCAGGATCGCCGGCTCGTTGGTCGACGGATCGTAGTTTTTGGGCATCTCTTCCATATATCTCTCCCGTCCCACCGGGGAGGAATGGAGGCCCGCCAGGGTCTGCATTCCTCCCCTTAGGTATCGATTACTTCAGTCTGATACGACTTCGCTGAGGCTTAAACAAACACACAGAATAACACAGGTAGTTGGGGTTATTGCGTATATATAAAATAGCCTCCGACCGCGGGTGGTCGGAGGCTATTCAAATTCACATTTGCGAAACCTACCATTTAGGGACAGGTTTATTTTGGTCGGTTTTATATGGGCAAACATCATTCTCCCTGATAAAACCTGCCAAAATAAACCTGTCCCTTTTTGGCAGGTTTAGCCGTAGATGCGCTGGGGCTGTTCGGTGCCCTTTACGGAGGCTTCGGTCACGATGACCTTGGCGACTCCTTCCTCGCTCGGCAGGTCGAACATCGTCTGCTGCAGCACGTCCTCGCAGATGGAGCGCAGGCCGCGGGCGCCGGTCTTGCGGGCAAGCGCCATGCGGGCAATCTCGTGCAGGGCGGCGTCCTCAAACTCAAGCTCAACGTCCTCGAGCTGGAACATCTTGCGGTACTGACGCACAACGGCGTTCTTTGGCTCGGTCAGGATCGACACCAGGTCGTCCTCGTCGAGCGCCTGTGTCTGGGTGACGACGGGCGTACGTCCCACAAACTCGGGGATCATACCAAAGGCGTTGAGGTCCTGCGGGAGCACCTGACGCAGCAGGTCGTTCTCGTCGACCGAGGTGGGGCCGGCGATCTCGGAGTTAAAGCCCACGCCCTTGTTGCCCACGCGATCGGCGATAATCTTGTCCAGACCCACAAAGGCGCCGCCGCAGATAAACAAGATATTGGTCGTGTCGATCTGCAGCAGCTCCTGCTGGGGGTGCTTACGGCCGCCGGTGGGCGGAACGCTTGCCACCGTGCCCTCAAGGATCTTAAGCAACGCCTGCTGAACGCCCTCGCCCGAAACGTCGCGGGTGATGGAGAGGTTCTCGGCCTTGCGGGCGATCTTGTCGATCTCGTCCACGTAGATGATGCCGACCTGCGCACGCTCAATATCGCCATCGGCAGCATTGATGAGCTTGAGCAGGATGTTCTCCACGTCCTCGCCCACGTAACCGGCCTCGGTGAGTGCGGTGGCGTCGGCGATGGCAAACGGCACCTCGAGGATGCGCGCGAGCGTCTGGGCGAGCAAGGTCTTACCGGTACCGGTGGGACCGAGCAGCAAGATGTTAGACTTGGCGAGCTCCACCTCGTCCATATCGTCGTCGAGCCGCGAACCCGCACCCGAGGCCTCGTCAAAGGCCGAAAGCGCGGCGCCGCCCTCGATCACGCGACGGTAGTGGTTGTACACGGCAACCGACATGGCGCGCTTGGCGTCTTCCTGACCCATGACATAGGCCGAAAGCTCGTCATAGATCTCATGCGGGGTCGGCACGTGCGTAATGACCTGACGCACGTCGTCCTCGAGCTCAAAGCCCTCGGCCTCGGGATCCATGGCAGGCTGCCCGGCAGCCTGACCGTGGTCGTTGAGGAAGCCCGGCAGCTTGCCGTTGCAGGCGGCATCCATAAAGTCCGAAGCCAGCGACTCCTCCAAGATCTCGGAGCAGGCGGCAACGCACTCGTCGCAGATAAAGATGTTGGTAGGGCCCTTTACAAGGCGGCGCACCTGACCCTGCTCTTTTCCGCAGAAGGAGCAGCGGATGGGGTTGCCGTTCTCGTCAAAGTTGTCCTGCATGTTACCGGCCATCCTAGGCGTCCTTCGCGGCAAGATCGCGCGAGGTGACGATACGGTCGATCAGGCCATAGTCGAGGGCCTCGGCAGCGGTCAGGTAGTTGTCGCGCTCGGTATCGGCCTGGACCTTCTCGATCGGCTGGCCCGAGGCGTCGGACAAGATCTGGTTGAGCTCGCGACGGGTCTTCTTGATCTCCTCGGCCACGATCTCGATCTCGGTCTGCTGACCCTGGGCACCGCCACTGGGCTGGTGAATCATGACCTTGGAGTGCGGCAGGCAGAAGCGCTTGCCCTTGGCGCCGGCCGAAAGCAGCACGGCGGCCATAGACGCGGCCATACCGACGCAAATGGTGGAGACCTGCGGCTTGATAAAGTTCATAGTGTCCAGAATCGCCAGGCCGGAGTAGACCTCGCCACCGGGCGAATTGATGTAGAGCGAGATATCCTTCTCGGCATCCTGGCTCTCAAGATGCAGCAGCTGGGCAACGACCAGGTTGGCGCTGACGGAGTTGATCTCCTCGCCCAAGAAGATGATGCGGTCGTTGAGCAGGCGCGAATAGATATCGTAGCTGCGCTCGCCGCGCGGCGTCTGCTCGATAACGTATGGCACGAGGGCGGAATCGAACTTAGCGATCATACGCATCTCCATTTCTCTCTTGCGGACCAAATTGGTTCTAGATAAACGTACGGTGCCCGCATGCTATGCATTGGCTGGCACCGTACGAAGCAACCGAATAACCGGTTTATAACTTTACCCCATCACGGGCGCCTGCATGCGCTCGCGGGAAAGGTGGCGAGAATTACTCGGCGTCCTTGGCGGTCTCGTCGACCTCGGTCACCTTGGCGTTCTCGACCAGGTGGTCGACGGCCTTGGAGCGACGGATGGACTCGCGGACGGCAGGCATGCGTCCATCGGCGATGAATTCGGCCTTGGAAGCCTCGACGTCCTTGACGCCGGCCTTCTCGAACTCGGCGTTGACGTCGTCCTCGGTGACCTCGATCTTGAGCTCACGGGCGAGGGCGTCGAGCGCCAGGGACTCGCGGGCAACGTCGTTGGCCTGCTTGTGCAGGTCGCCGATGAACTGCTCCATGGTCAGGCCGGAAGCGGGCAGCCAGGTGTCCAGCGTCATGCCGCGGGCAGCGAGGTTGGACAGGAAGTTCTGGCCAAGCTCCTCAAAGACAGACTGCTCGTAGTCGGCGTCCATCTCCTCGAGCTGCAGACGCTCGGCGAGAGCGGCGACGCAACGGTTCTCCTTCTCGGCCGGAAGGCGGGAAGCCTTGTCCTGCTCGATCTCGAGCTTGATGGCGTCGCGCATAGCGTCGATGCTGTCGAAGCCAAAGTCGGACTTGACAAGCTCGTCGGTGAGCTCGGGGGTGTTGCGGACCTTGATGCCCTTGACGGTGACCTCGACGGTGTGGGTCTCGGCCTCCTCGCCATCCTCGACCTCGTCGGTCCAGGTGACGGTCTTGACGTTGTCGACGTTAGCACCGATCAGAGCCTCGTTGAACTCCTTGGGGTTGCTGTCGCTACCGGCGATGAGCATGCGGCCCTCGGCAGCGAAGTTGTCGGCGTTCTCGACGGCCTTGAGGTCGACGGTAACGTAGTCCTCGGCCTCGACGGCACGATCCTCGACGTCCTCGAAGGTGGCACGGTAGTTGAGGAGCATCTCGACCTGGTTGTTGATCTCGGACTCGGTGACCTCCGCGGGAGGCATCTCGATCTCGACGGCGTCGTAGGAGGAGAGCTCGGCGGCAGGACGCAGAGAGAACTCGACGGTGTAGGTGTAGTCCTCGTGATCCTTGGCGAGGTCGAGCTCCTTGTAGTCACCGTTCTTGGTGGGGACGATGTCCAGCTCGTTGAGGACGGCGGGCTCGTTGGCGGCGATCAGATCGTTGGTGGCCTGAGCGAGGGTGGCCTCGGCGCCAAGAGCAGCGTCGATGACCGGACGGGGGGCCTTGCCGGCACGGAAGCCCGGGAAGCGGTACTTCTTGGCGGTGTCCTTGTAGGCCTTCTTGATCGCGGCGTCGACGTCGGCGGCCGGGATGGTGACCGTAGCGGTGAGCTTGGCGTCCTTGACGTCAGAAGCGGTGATGTTCAACACGTTCCTCCTCATACTGCCCAGCTTATCTGAGGTGCTGGTACCTTTATGCAACAAAGTGTCGCGACGGCCGAGGCCGACGCAGGTGCGTTGGTGCGGGCGAAAGGACTCGAACCTTCACGGGAATCCCACCAGAACCTAAATCTGGCGCGTCTACCAATTCCGCCACGCCCGCATGAGCGCACAGACTAGGAATGATAGCAGATACGAACGGCAAGCGCACGCACTCCTTTTTAGGCCCACGACCTCACCACGAGTTACAGCGGAACAGGGTAGCTAATTTGGGACGGGGCTTTTTTAGCTACCCCGCTTATGGGGGTAGCTAAAAAAGCCCCGTCCCAAATTAGCTACCCCCATCGGCTATCTCACGCAGCCCACAATTCGGTTGAAAAGTGGGCTGCAGTTTCCTCGGGCTTGCCAAAGAGCGGCGGCTGCCGCGCCTCGCCTACTCCCCCAGCAGGGCCTTCTCGGGCGTGATCGGCAGCGAGCGAACCTGGTGGCCGGTGGCGTGCGCCACGGCCGAGGCAACGGCGGCGAGCGGTGTGTTGATGACGACCTCGCCGATCGACTTGGCTCCAAACGGGCCCGTCGGCTCGTAGCTCGGCTCAAAGGCCACGCGAATGCTGCCGATATCCAGGCGCGTGGGCAGCTTGTAGCTCATAAAGTTACCGGTGCGCAGGCGACCGCGGTCGTCGTGCTCGACAATCTCGTAGAGCGCGTGACCGATGCCCTGGGCAATGCCGCCCTCGGCCTGAACGCGCGCGAGTGCCTCGTTGATCACGGTGCCGCAGTCCACAGCCGCCGCATAGTCCACCACAGTCACCTTGCCGGTGGCCTTGTCGACCTCGACCTCGGCAATGCCGGCCATAAACGGCGGAGGCGAAACGGGCAGGCAGGCAGAAGCATGCGAGGTGAGCGCGTCGCCGCCCGCGATGTTCTTGACGCACAGGTTGGCAAAGTCGCGCAGCGTGAGGTAGCGGCCGCACTCGCGAGCGGCGCGCTCGTCAGACAGACGCACGTACTGGCCGTCGAAGACCACGTCGGCGGCGTCCACGTCCCACATCTGGGCGGCCTTGGCGCAGATCTTCTCGCGCAGCTCGGTCGCGGCATTCTTGGCTGCCAGGCCCGTCACGTACGTACCCGAGCTCGCGTACGAGCCGGCATCGAACGGCGAGACGTCGGTGTCCACGCCGCGCACCACGATAAGCGAGCTCTCCACGCCCAGCTCCTCGGCGGCAATCTGCGCCAGGATCGTGTCGACGCCCATGCCGTTATCGGTGGCTCCGGTGCCGATGGTAATGAAGCCGTCCTCTTCCAGGCGCATGTCGATGCCGGCGATATCCACATTGGAAATGCCCGAGCCCTGCATGGTGAGCGCGCAGCCCAGAGCACGCACGCGGTCGCCCAGGTCCACGGCCAGCGGCTTGTCGCGCCAGCCGATCATGTCCATCGCACGCAGCAGGCAGCGGTCGAGCGCGCAGGCGTTGAGCTTTTCGTTGTAGTACTGCGGCATAATCTCGCCCTCGCGCACGATGTTCTTAAGACGCAGGTCGGCGGGATCCATGTGCAGCATGTCGGCGAGCTCGTTGACGGCGCTCTCCACGGCAAACTGGCCCTGGGTGGCGCCGTAGCCGCGATACGCACCGCCGCGGTTGGTGTTGGTGTAGACGGCGTCCCACCTAAAGCGGCTCGCCTTCACGTGGTTGTAGATGGGCAGGCTCTTGTGGCCCGAGAGGCCGATCGTCGTGGTGGCATGTTCGCCATACGCGCCGGCGTTGGACAACGTGTGCAGGTCGATGGCCGTGATGGTGCCGTCTTTCATGGCGCCCAGCTTGACGGTCA
The DNA here is from genome assembly GCF_052121575.1 of Collinsella sp. LCP19S3_C9. Classification (NCBI taxonomy): domain Bacteria; kingdom Bacillati; phylum Actinomycetota; class Coriobacteriia; order Coriobacteriales; family Coriobacteriaceae; genus Collinsella; species Collinsella sp. LCP19S3_C9. The sequence goes on along the minus strand of NZ_JBQKDZ010000008.1, from coordinate 83,104 downwards.
TCTGCATCTGGTGACGCGAGTTGCCCGCAGTGATGGTCTCCTCGCGGGTGTAGCAGCAATAGCTCGGACGGCCAGTCTGCTGCGTCACGAACGCCACGAAGATCTCGCAGCAGCCCGTCTGCTTGGAGCCAAAGCCGCCGCCGATGCGCGGCTTAATAACCTGCACCTGCGACTGCGGAATGTCGAGCGACTGCGCGACCATGCGGCGTACATGAAAGGGCACCTGCGTGGAGGTGGTCACCGAGATGCGGCCGAACGCGTCGGTCGTCGCGAAGGCACGGAAGGTCTCCATGGGCGCGGTCTGCGTGGCCTGGCTGGTGTAAGTGCGCTCAAAGACGATGTCGCTCTGGGCGAAGGCCTCGTCCAGGTCGCCAAAATCGCTGGTACCGCTGCACACCAGGTTGCGAGCAACGTCGCCGCCCTGCGGGAACATAAAGGTCACGTCGCCCTCGGGGTGGACCACGATGTCGTTATCGAGCGCCTGGGTAAAGTCGAGCAGGGGCTCGAGCACCTCGTAGTCGACCTTGATGAGCTTGAGTGCCTTGTCGGCGGCCTCCTCGGTCTCGGCGGCGACGATCGCCACCTCCTCGTTTTGGTAGCGCACCAGGTTCTCGAGGATCAGGCGGTCGTAGGGGCTCGGCTGCGGATAGCTCTGGCCGGCGATGGTAAAGCGGCGCTTGGGCACGTCCTCGTAGGTGTAGACGCCCACCACGCCGGGCACCTTCAGGGCGCGCGACGTATCGATGGAGCGGATCTTGGCACGGGCATACGGGCTGCGCTTGAGCTTGACGATAAGGGCGCCGGCGGGCACCAGGTCTCCTGTGTAGACGGGACGCCCCTCGAGCAGGGCCTTCGAGTCCTTCTTGGGCTGCTTATGGGTGATCTGCTTGTACGAGACACCATCGCAGCTGGTGTCGTTGACCGGAAGCTCGGGCATCTCAAAGCCCACCTGCACGCCGGACTCGTTAAGGAAGCGGACGATGGCGCGCAGCTGGCTCTCGTAGCCGCTGCAACGGCAGAGGTTGCCGGCGAGCTGGCGCGAGAGCTCCTCGCGCGTGGCGACGAGGCTCGGGTCCTCCTTGGCGGCGCGGGCAAGCGCCAGCACGTTCATGATGAGGCCGGGGGCGCAAAAACCGCACTGCTCGGCACCTTCGGCAGCCATTGCGTGGGCGAGCGCCTCGGACTCGGCCTTGAGGCCCTCGAGCGTGGTGACGGAGCGGCCCTCAACGCGCGCAGCGGGAACCGAGCAGCTCAGCACCGGGTCGCCGTCGAGCCACACCGTGCACAGGCCGCAGTTGGTGGTTTCGCAGGCGCAGCGCACCGACGCGCAGCCCTGCTCGCGCAGCAGCGCAAAGAGCATGGTGTCGGGGGCAATCTGAACCTTGACCTTGCGGCCGTTGAGCGTAAAGGAAAGATCGATGAGTTTGGCAGCCATTAGCGCACCTCGCTAGAATCGACGCCGGGCACGCGGCGGCAGGAATACTCGTCCGTGGCAAACTTAGGCACTTGCACGCCCTCGAGCTCGCGGGCAAGCGAGGCCGAAAGCTCGATGCCGGCGGCGCGGCGCACGGCCTGCACGGCAAGCGGCGCCGAGATGCAACGGCGATAGTCGGCCGAGCCCCACAGGTTGGTGCCGTAGCTCAGTGCGCGTACGGACGCGGCCAGGGCGCGCAGCTCGTCCTCGGAAGGCTGCTCGCTCACCAGGCCGCACGCCTCGCCCTGCAGCAGGGTCGCGCGCAGCGGGCGTGCGCCCACGGTGACATGCCAGCTGTTGTCCCACCAGGCAGCGGTGACGTTTAAGGAGGGGAAGTCGGTCGCGGCCTTGCGCACGGCCTCGTAGCTTGCGCGGTAATCGTGCTTAACGACCACCACGTGCTCGATCACGTCGCGCACGTAGCCCATATCCACGAACTCGGCGAGCGGCACGCGGCCGGCACCCGTCAGCTCAACGTACGAATCGAGCGCCAAAAAGGCCGAGAGCACGTCCGAGAAACCAAAGCGACCGTAGATGCTGCCGCCCACCGTGGCGGTGTTGCGCAGCTGCACGCCCACGATATCGTGGACGGCGAACTCAAAGACATGGTTGACAAGCGCGTTGAGCTCGGCATGGCGCTCGAGCTGGCGCAGGGTGCACATGGCACCGATGCGAAACTCGGTCTCGGTCTCCTCGATCTGATCGAGTCCGCAGGCCGAAAGGTCAATCGCCGTCGCCACGCGACGCGAACCCAGGCGCATCCAGATGCCGCCGCCCACAATCTTGTTGTTGCGGTTCCTCTGTAAGAGCTCATAGGCTTCGGCCGCGTTTCCAACGCGAACGTAGGTACCGAACTTGAGCACGTTCTCCCCCATCTCTTCACTTGTCCAGTACCTCTAAGTGTACCAAACGAGGGCGCACAGCCCTCGCCACCATAGAAAAAGGCTCCCAGCCGGATGGCTGGGAGCCTCATCACATGCTATGTCGAGCGAAGATTTAGCAGACGCCCTGGGCGAGCATGGCGTCGGCGACCTTCAGGAAGCCGGCGATGTTAGCGCCCATGACAAAGTTGCCCTCCTGGCCGTACTCCTTGGCGGTGTCGTCCACGTTGTGGAACATGCCGCGCATGAGCTGCTCGAGCTTGCCGTCGACCTCCTCGAAGGTCCATGACAGGTGCTCGGCGTTCTGGCTCATCTCCAGGCCGGACACGAGCACGCCGCCGGCGTTGGCAGCCTTACCGGGCATAAAGGCGACGCCGTTCTCCTGGAAGTAAGTCGTGGCCTCGATGGTCGTGGGCATGTTCGCGCCCTCGCCGACCACCTTGCAGCCGTTGGCGACGAGCGCCTGGGCGTCCTCGAGCAGCAGCGTGTTCTCGCGAGCGCAGGGCAGCGCGATGTCGCAGGGCAGCTGCCACACGCCGCGGCCGTCTCCCTCGTGCCACACGGCGTTGGGCTTCTCGTCAACATACATGGCGAGCGTGACGCCCTTGTCGTGGCCGGAGCGCTTCTTGTTGTAGACGTGCTCGAGCACGGTGTAGTCGATGCCGTCGGGATCCTCGACCCAGCCGTGGGTATCGGAGCAGGCGAGCACCTTGCCGCCGAGCTGGGCGACCTTTTGGACCGCGTAGATAGCGACGTTACCGGAGCCGTGAACGACAACGTTCTTGCCCTCGAAGGAGTCGCCGCGGCTCTTGAGGTACTCGTCCACAAAGTAGACCAGACCGTAACCGGTGGCCTCGGTACGGGCGAGCGAGCCGCCAAAGGAGAGGCCCTTGCCGGTAAGGACGCCGGTCCACTCGTTGGTCAGGCGCTTGTACTGACCGAACATGTAGGCAACCTCGCGGCCGCCAACGCCCAGGTCGCCGGCGGGAACGTCGGTGTTGGGGCCAATGTGGCGATAGAGCTCGGTCATGAAGGACTGGCAGAAGTGCATGATCTCGTTGTTGGACTTGCCCTTGGGGTCAAAGTCGGAGCCGCCCTTGCCGCCGCCCATGGGAAGGGTGGTCAGGCTGTTCTTGAGGATCTGCTCCAGACCCAGGAACTTGAGCATACCCAGGGTGACCGTCGGGTTAAAGCGCAGGCCGCCCTTGTAGGGTCCAATGGCAGAGTTGAACTCGACGCGGTAACCGCGGTTGACCTGAACCTTGCCCTGATCGTCGACCCAGGGAACACGGAACATGACGATGCGCTCGGGCTCGACGAGGCGCTCCAGCAGGGCGGCCTCCTCGTACTCGGGGTGGGCGTCGAGCGCCGGCTGGATGGTGCCGAGGATCTCGGTCGCGGCCTGGATGAACTCAGGCTGCTCGGGATAGCGGGCCTTGAGCTCTTCGAGAACTTTCTGCGTGTAGCTCATGCTTCCTCCAATGATGGGAAACGAAAATGTCGGTCACGGCACCCTATGCGCCGCGAACTTTATCGTGTATGGATAATATCGCACTGTTGCAGCAAAGTTTCGCATAAGCCGACGAGCAGATGTTTCGTTTTGATTACGATGCAGGTAGAAGCGTTTTTGAGCGCCCGACGTACAAATCGCGTGTTTCGAAGCTGTTTCGTCCACATGTTCCAAACCACCACATTGGGGACACATGATGCGCCCGGGCACACCGGCGGCAAGACAGACGACACGGCGGACCCGCACAAAACAGCGCCTTTGCGGCACGCAGCAAGACCGCGAGCACAAAAGCGCTGGTAGCGTGTGGCGGGAACGTATGTGAATCGAACACATCCAAGACGTTTTGCACGCCTCGCAACGGTTTTGAGGACCGCGGAGCCCACCGGAGCCCATCCGTTCCCAAGTGCGGCGGTATTTTACCAAACTAGCAGGGCAGTCTTTTTGGGACGGGGCTTTTTTAGCTGCCCTATCCGGAGCCCTCAAAGCTTAAGACATATTTGACATAGGGCAGCTAAAAAAGCCCCGTCCCAAAAAGACTACCCCGGTTTCCTGGCGAACAGTTTTGCGGAAGCCACTAGCGCAGGGACCTCAGGCCGCCGGCTTCCTTGTCGAGCACCGTAAAGCGCACGGCATCCAGGTGCTCCAAGATGCTGATGGCACGATTGCGCGACACACCCAGCGCCTCGCGCAGCACGCTCGTGGTGGCTGCGCCGCCGGCTGCCTCAATGGCAGCGGCGACAAGCTCGCGCGCATGGGCTTCCGAGATGGCAGACAGGGCAACGTCGCGCTCGACCTTAACGATCGAGCGGTTGAGCGAAAGCTCGCGCAGGGCGCGCGTCATGGTGTCGCGGTCGAGCTGCAGTCGCTCACCCACCTCGGGCAGCGTCGGCGCATCGAGGCCGGCCCCGTCGAGCAGCGCCACAATGCGCTCACACGCCTCGCGCACCACACGCGCCGCGGCAGCAGCGGAGTGCGGGTCGAACACCTCGGTGCCCTCGGCGGCGCACACGCCACGCGAGCAGCCCTCGGCAATCAGAGCCGCGGCAACGCCTTCATCGGCGGCAGGCCACGCAGCATGGGCAATGGCGCCGGGCGTAAAGCCCGTCTCCTTGGGAGCCGCCGCGTGCATGGCAGACAGGGTCGCCGCCAGCACGTCCATGGCGGCATCGAGCACGGCGCCATTCGCATACAACGTGCCGCCCGAGCCGGCAAGCTCGCAAACAACACCTCGCGCCACCAACTCACGCAATGCTGCCTCAGCCTCACCGGCAACAAGATCGAGCGCCTCGGCAACATCAGCCGCCGCAACCGGCAGCGCCTGCAGCGCCAGCCACGCGTCTACGCCAGCAACGGCATCGCCGGCTTCAAGCGCCGCAAACAGCGCACGCTCGCCGGCCGAAAGCTCGCGCGAGCGACGGCAGCGCGAAAGCAGCACACGCCCGCCGCCGATGAGCATAACGGGCGAATACGACAGCACCACGGCATGGTCTCCGGCGCGCAGCGGCAATGGCTCCTCCAGGCGCACCTGCACGGTACGGGTCTCGCCCACCGCCATGGGGGCCTCGCCCTCCAAAAGCATGACGCGGCCGATGACCTCGGCCGTGCCGGCCATCACGTGCACGCGCGCGCCCGACTCGAGCACGCGCGGCTTGGCGCCCTCGCGGCCCAGGTAGGTAAACGTCATCATAAAGCGCAACGTCTGAACAAAGCGACCCGCCACGCCCAGCATCTCACCACGGTCAAGCGCCGCGACACCGTCACCGACCAGGTTGAGCGCCACGCGTTGCCCAGGCAGCGCGCGCGGCGTATCGCCATGCACCTGAATCCCGCGCACACGACAGACCGTACGCGACGGCAAAGCCATCAGCTCGTCGCCCACCGCAACCGGCGCATCGTGCAGCGTTCCCGTAACGACGGTGCCGACACCCTTGATCGTAAAGCAGCGGTCAATCGGCAGGCGGGACGAGGCATCGCTCCGATCGGAACGGTCGCGGCAAGCATCCCAGCAGGCACTTACCTGCTCGTCGACCACCGCAAGCAGCCCGTCGATCCCCTCGCCCGTCTTGGACGACACGGGCACAACCGGCGCGCCCGCAAACACGGTACCCGACAAAAAGTCATCGACATCGAGCTCGGCAAGCTCGGTCATCTCGGCATCGGCCAGGTCGCACATCGTCAGCGCGACCACCATATGCGTAACGCCCAGCAGCTCCAGCACATGCACGTGCTCGCGGGTCTGCGGCATCACGCCCTCGACGGCCGAAACCACCAGCACGGCCACGTCGATACCCGTGGCGCCCTGCACCATGGCGCGCAAGTAGTGGGCATGTCCAGGCACGTCGACCAGGCCGACAATCTTGCCACTCGGCAGCGCCAGCTCGCCAAAGCCAAGCTCAACGGTCATACCTCGACGACGCTCAACCTCCAGACGGTCGGGATTCTTGCCGGTCAGTGCCTCGATCAATGCCGACTTACCGTGGTCGACGTGGCCCGCCGTGCCAACGATAACGGGACACTCCACCAGCGCCTGGACCTCACTCATCGAGCAATCGCCTTCTCAACGCATGCGGCAAGCGTCGACGCCGCCGTCTCGATATCGCGGTCGCCCACGAGCGTACGAACGTCAAACAAAATGCGATCGTGCGAGGTTCGCGTGACGACCGGCGTGTCGAAGTCCTGGACAAGCGAGCGCTTGAGCGCATCGACCGTCAGGCGCGCGTCAACAAGACGCACGGCAACGCACATCGTGGGCAACTCCATGGTAGGCAGCGAGCCGCCACCGGGGGTCGACGATTCCTCGACGATCTCCACCTGAACGGCGCACGGGCAACCGGCCTTATCGAGCCCGGCGACCATACGATCGCGCAGCTTGCGGGCACGTCGCTCCAAATGGGCCTGCGGCAGCGTAAGCATGCTGAGCACCGGAATATCGCGATGGGCAACATCGGCGCCGTCCATGTAGATACGCAGCGTGGCCTCGAGCGCCGTAAGCGCCAACTTGCCCGGACGCAGAGCGCGCATGAGCGGATGTGCGCCGCAGGCCTGGACCAGATCGCGACGGCCCATGATGATGCCCGCCTGCGCCGCGCCCAGCAGCTTATCGCCCGAGCACGACACGATATCGAGCCCCGCCGCGACCGAAGCCGGCGTGGGTTCCTCGCCACCGCGCACCAGGATGTCATCGGGCAGGAGCGCGCCCGAACCCTGGTCCTCATAGAACAGCAGGCCATGCTTGTGAGCAAGCGCCGCAAGCTCCCGAGAGCTCACCTCCTCGTGAAAGCCCTCGATGCGATAGTTGGAAGGATGGACCTTGAGAATCATGGCCGTATCGGGCGTGATGGCTTGCTCATAATCTGCTAGGTGCGTGCGGTTGGTGGCGCCGACCTCAACGAGCTTGGCGCCCGAAGACGCCATGACATCGGGGATGCGAAAGCTGCCGCCGATCTCGACAAGCTCGCCGCGGCTAACGATGACCTCCTTGCCTGCGGCATGGGTAGCCAGCACCAGCAGCACCGCGGCGGCGTTGTTGTTGACCACAAGCGCGTCCTCGGCACCGGTGAGCGAGCGGATCAGCTGCGCGGCGTGTTCCTTGCGCGACCCGCGCGAGCAGGTGTCCACGCTGTACTCGAGCGTACTGTACCCGCGCGCAACCTCGGCCACGGCCTTTGCCGCCGACTCCGCGAGCGGGGCGCGGCCCAAGTTGGTATGGATGACCACGCCCGTGGCGTTGACGGCAGGGCGCAGGCTCGGCAGCGCGGAGCGGTGCGCACGCCACTCAATTGCCAAGGCCAGGTCGCGCTTAGAGCGCGGGGCGGCACCGGCGCGAATGGCGGCGCGTTCCTCGTCGAGCTCGGCCGTGACGGCGGCATGCACCACCGCGTCGCAGGTCTCCCCCGCCGCCTTCACTACCGGCCACTCGGCGAGCAGCTCGTTGACGGAGGGAATGGCGCGCAGGCGGGCGCGAACCTCATCGGACATGTTCTGGCTATCGCTCATGTGCGGCCTTTCAAAACCAAAGGTGAATCAATCGTTCGAACGTCAAGCTATCAGCCGATTAGATCGGCTGAATCAATCAATCGCTATTATCCTCGCACGGCGACGCCCCGCGGGAGGTCCAACGTCAAACAGACGGTACCCTACGCCTCAGACTTCTTGGCGTAGATAAACCAGTAGCCGAGCGCGACCAGAACCGCACCGCCCACGATGTTGCCCAGCGTGGCGGCGGACAGGTTAAACGCAATGCCCGCGGCGTTGAGCGCATCGGCGCCGGCGACGTCGGCACCATAGCCGCACGCGTGCATCACGGCACCCATGGGCAAAAAGTACATATTGGCAACGCAGTGCTCAAAACCGCAGGCCACAAAGGCGGCGATGGGCAGCAGAATGCCCACAACCTTATCGACCACGGTCTTGCCGGCGGTACCGATCCACACGGCCAGGCACACAAAGATGTTACACAGGATGCCGCGGAAGAAGATCGTCAGCCAGTCGATCGTCACCTTGCCGGCGGCGACACTCACCATGGAATTGGCGACCGCCTCGCCGTTGAGCTTGTAAATGCCGGCCATGTACACCAAAAAGACGATGAACAAGGCACCGGCAAAGTTGCCAAGCCATACAACGACCCAAGCCTTGAGCATCTGGACCAGGGTGATCTTTTTGCTCTTGAGCGCGCAGACCATAAGCGAATTACCGGTGAACAACTCGGCGCCACACACCAGCACCAGCACCAGGCCCAGGCAAAAGCACAGGCCGCCCACGACGCGCTGGGCACCCCAGCCCAGCGCGCTGTCGCTCAAAAACACCGTAAAGAACAGACCGCCGAAGGCGATAAACGCACCGGCGAACATTGCCAACAGAAAGGCCTTATCGACCGGCAGGTTAGCCTTGGTCACGCCGGCGGCCTCGGTCTTGGCCTCGATCGCGGCGGGCGCCAGGCAATCGGGAGCAGGGTACTCCACCTTGAAATCTGCCATGTCAATCACTTCTTTCCTAATCACCAGGGACAAGCGCTGCTACAGCTCCTGTCCCAAGCGGACAAAGTGGGAAAAGTCGTTAGCGGCCACGGCGTCGTACACGGCGTCAACGGCGTCAAAGACTTCCGGGGACATGGGGTTGTAGAACTCCGTGTCGCCCGGCTGAATCCCTATGAAGAAGATATCATCGCACGATTGCTCGATTTCTTCGATCAGAATCGACAAAGGGAGCGAATGCGCGGTGAACATCGACTTGCGCGCTACGTCACGTTTGTCGAGCAGGCGGATGGTGCCACCTGCTGAGCATGCAGGCCAAAGTCGTCGTCAAACACCGAGATGCCGGCCTTGGCCGACCCGCGAAAACCGCGCTCGTCGAGCAGCGCATCGCAGGCCTCGAGTAGCGACGGCACGTGCCAACCATAATCTGCCAGATAATAGCCGGCGTTTCCTGGCCGAGCAATCTCAACCTGAAGCTCAGGTGCAAGTTGCGGTGAAATACGGACTACATGGGCCATAAAAGCCGGAAAACAGTCCGTATTTCACCGCAACTTAGGAGGGGATGTGGGGTCTCCGGCATGTATATGAAAATGCTCTGCTTCCAAAAGGAAGCAGAGCCATTCATCAATCTTATGGAGCGGGCGACGGGAAGTCCAAGGGTTTGCTTCGCAAACCCTTGTTTCGCTGCGGGCCATTGGCCCTTGCGTGCTGCGCTGGAAAATGCTCACGCATTTTCTCAGCTTCGCACCCTGCCGGGTTCGATCCCCGTCGCCCGGCACGCTTATGAAAACGGCTCTGGCACCAAATAGAGCCAAAGCCGTTAAAACTATCCTATGGAGCGGGCGACGGGAATCGAACCCGCGTCATCAGCTTGGAAGGCTGGGGTTCTACCATTGAACTACGCCCGCAAGATATGGTCGGGACGACAGGATTTGAACCTGCGACATCCTGCTCCCAAAGCAGGCGCGCTACCAAACTGCGCCACGTCCCGAAGGTGTTGAGCAGCTAAGGTCTAAACCTTGCGTGTCCCAAAGCGAAGGAAATTATAGGGGAGACTTCCCGCTTGTGCAAGCGGCGATACCCTAGCTCCTCGAATGTGTGACAAACTGGCTATGGAGCAGACCAATCACAAACGCCACAACGGCGGCCGGCGCCCACGCGGCTCCAATGTCTGCAAACGGCAGTGCATCGAACGGCAGCCACGCGTCCGCAAAGAACGCGTCGCGGACCGAGGTGATCACGCTCTGCACCGCGACGACGCCGCCGACCCAAACCCACACCCGCGGATGCGCATCGCAAAAACCGTGCACCAGGCCCATAAGTACCAGCACGATGGCAACGGGATACAAGGCGTTGAGCATGGGCACCGAGAACATGAGGATCGCGTCGAGACCCACGTTGGAGAGCACGCAAGAAAACGCCGCGAACACAAAGGCGAGAACCGCAAAGGGACGGCGCAAAGCCTCCTCGGAAGCCTCCGCTCCCCCTTCGACCACATACGTCTCGCAGAAGTAGCGCGAGCAGCAGCTGATGAGGCCGATGCACACGTTCATGCAGGCGAGGAAAAAGATCGCAAAGACCACGATCGTGCCGGCAAGACCAAAGTGTATGGAGGCAGAGCGGGCAAGGATGGCGGCGCCGTTGGTAGCGTCGGGTATAACCGTGCCGAGCTGCATGCCGGCAAGCGCCAGGCCGCAGTAGATGATGGCCATGAGCACGCCGGCGATCACGCCGGAACGCGAAATCTCGAAGGCCACGCGCTTGTCATCGGTCACGCCCAGCTCGTGGATGGTCTCGGCGATGATAATGCCAAAGGCGAGCGACGCAAGCAGGTCCATGGTTTGATAGCCGGTCAAAAAGCCCTGCACGGCAGCGCCTGCATCGTAGGGAGCCTGAGGCGCGGCAGCCGGTCCCAACGGCGAGACCACGGCGGCACCCACGACCAGCACGATGAGCGCAATGAGCGCGGGTCCCGTAATGCGGCCGAGCACGCGCGTGATAACGCCCGGACGCAGCGTGAGCGCAAACGCGACGACAAAGAAGCCAACGGCAAACACCAGGCGAGCCGTGCCGAGCGAGACGCCCTCCGGCAGCAGCGGCACCAGCATCTCGAAGGCCGTGGAGCTCGTGCGCGGAATAGCCAGGCACGGGCCGATGGCTAGATACACCGCCGCAACGAAAAATTCGCCAAACTTAGGATGCACACGCCCGGCCAGCTCGCGCGCCGTTCCGGCAAGCGCCACGGCGATAAAGCCCATGACGGGCAGGCCGATAGCGGCAATCAGAAAGCCGAGCATGGCGAGCGGCGTGGCAGAACCTGCCTGCAGCGCCAACAGCGGCGGAATAATGAGGTTGCCGGCGCCAAAGAGCATCGAGAACAGGGCGATACCGACGGTAACGACATGGTCGGAGCGCAGGCCGCGCGGGGCGGATGAGGCCATGGGACCACCTTTCGGGTCGAAACAAAACGGGACGGGCAAAAGACCCGTCCCGCAAGTATATACGCTCTAGCAGGCTAAATCGCGCAAAGCGTCAATCGCGGTGTCGACTTCCTCGTCCGTGTTAAAATACCCAAACGAGAAACGAACGACACCCTGACGCTCAGTCCCGAGCGCGCGGTGCATGAGCGGGGCGCAATGGGCACCGGGGCGCGTCGCAATCCCCCACCCTTGCATGAGCGCATCCGAGATCTGGGCAGAGTCGATATCGCCCACGTTGAGTGAGACGATCGCCGAGCGCACGGGCTGGTCAAAGGCACCGTAGAGCGCAATGCCGGGGATTTCGCGAACACCGGCGAGGAAGCGCTCTGCAAGCGAGCGCTCATGCGCCGCAATCGCCTCGACCCCGCCTTGTGCCTCGATAAAGTCGAGGCCGGCAGAAAGGCCCGCGATGCCATGGCCGTTGAGCGTACCGGCCTCCAGGCACGTGGGCCACTCAAGCGGCTGCAGCGCATCGAAGCTGTGTACACCGGTGCCGCCCATGGCCCACGGCGCCACGTCAATGCCCTCCGCCACGGCCAGGCCGCCGGTGCCTTGAGGTCCCATGAGCCCCTTGTGGCCGGTAAAGCACACCACGTCGAGCCCCATGGCGTGCATATCGATATGCGCCGTGCCGGCAGACTGCGAGGCATCGACGATCACCAGCGCACCTGCCGCATGGGCCATGGCCGCTACGCGCGCAATGTCGACCGCGTTGCCGGTCACATTGGAGGCGTGCGTCACCACCACAGCGCGCGTGCCCGGCGTCACCAACCGCTCGAGCTCGTCGTAGTCGAGCGCGCCGTTCGCGTCGCAGCCCGCATGCTCAACCGCCACACCCTGTTCCGCCGCCAGGCGGTTGAGCGGGCGTAACACCGAGTTGTGCTCGAGCACCGTCGTGACCACACGGTCGCCGGGGCGCACCACGCCACAGATGGCGGTGTTGAGCGCAGCCGTGGAGTTGGGCGTAAAGCACACATGGTCCGCTCTCGGGCAACCCAAAAGGCGCGCGAGCTTAGCACGGCAACCGTGAATCGTACGAGCCGCATCGAGAGCACCCGACGTGGCGCCGCGCCCGGCATTGCCGAGCGAGCACATCGCCTGCGTCACGGCATCGATGACCGTCTGCGGCTTATGCATGGTCGTCGCCGCGTTATCCAGATAGATCATCGCACGACCTCCCACATGTCAATCACCGTAAAGCCCTCGGTGGGAACACCAGCTGCGGCAAGCTCGGAGCGCAGCAGCTCCTCATCGGCAGGCAACGCCTTCCACGCCAGACCGCAGCCGGCAGCGACCTCCCCGGGCACGGGAATCGTGCGCCCGGGAAGGCCGCGCTCGATGCATAGGGTCTCGCACCCCATGGCGGCCGCCGTGGTGGGAAACGTGATGACAAGCGCCGGGCGCTTCTCCCTCATGGCAACTCCAACCAATACGCTACGGGCGCACGACGCGCACGGCCTGCTCCATCTTCTCCACGATCACGTACATGTTGGTGACCTCGCCCACCGCAAGCTGGTCTTTGATGCCAAAGTGGTCCAGGCAGGTACCGCAGGTGAGAATCTCGACGCCCTGCTCGGCCAGGCCCTTCAGGTCATCGAGCACCGGAGAACCCTCGACGGTGAGCTTGGCGCCGCCGTTGTAGAACAGCATGGTCGCGGGCAGCTCCTCCTGCTGCGTCACGGCAAAGATGAAGGCCTTCATGAGCTTGTGGCCCAGCTCGTCGTCGCCGCGGCCCATGCAGTCGGTGTAGACGGAAATGACGAGTTTGCCCTTGCCGGCGCTGGCGTCGCAGAAAGCAGCACCGTCCTGCTCGGGGTCCGCAACGGCCACGGCACCGGCGGTCGCCACGGTCACGTGCCACTCGGCGTCAGAAACCTTCTCGACCGAGGCCGTGCAGCCCTTCTCCTGCGCCATCTTGGAGATGTTCTTGACGGCGGTCTCGTTATCGACCGAGGTCACGACAACGCCCTCGCCATCGAGTTGCTTGAGCGCCTTAAGCGTCTTGACGACGGGCAGCGGGCAGGCATCGCCCATGGCGTTGACTTCAATCTTGGTAGACATAGCTTTTCCTTTCGAAAGAACCGTTCTAGAGAACGGTAAACAGTTACATAAACGTGCGGGCTAGCGGACAACGAGGACGGCAGAACCACCTGGCACCGGCTCGCACACGCGGCCGACGACGGAGGCAACGCGCCCCTCGGCATGCAGACGGCGCGCAAGCTCATCCACATCGGCAGCAGGTGCCGCGATAAGCAGGCCGCCCGAAGTCTGCGGATCGTACAGCGCGTCGAGCATCCCCGGCTCCAGACCATCGTCGACTGCCACGCGCGGGCCAAAGAAGTCCTGGTTGCGGTAGGCGCCGGCAGGGATAATGCCAAGGCGTGCCATGTCGAGCACCTGGTCAAAGAGCGGCACCGCCCCCGACACAAGCTCAATCTGCACGCCCGAGCCCTCGGCCATCTCGCACGCATGTCCGATCAGGCCAAAGCCCGTGATGTCGGTGCAGCCATGAAGCTCGAGGTCCTCGGCCAGACGAATCGGAGCCTCGTTGAGGGTCCGCATCGAGTCGAACATAGCTGCGGCCTCGTCCTGTTCGATGAGCTCGCCCTTAATGGCCGTAGTGATGATGCCCGAGCCGATCGCCTTGGTCAGCAGCAGAACATCGCCCACGCGTGCGCCGCTGTTGGTGAGCATACGGTCAAGCGCGACAAAGCCACTCACGGACAGGCCGTACTTGGGCTCGTCGTCGTTGATGGTGTGGCCGCCCGCGATGGCACAGCAGGCCTCGACGCACTTGTCGGCGCCACCCGCCAGAATCTGGCCGGCAACCTCAACGCCCAGGCAACTGGGTATGCAAAGCAGGTTCATGGCATGGCTCGGCCGTCCGCCCATGGCGTATATGTCCGACAGCGAGTTTGCCGCGGCGATCTGGCCAAACAGGAACGGGTCGTCGACCATCGGTGGGAAGAAGTCGATGGACTGCACGAGGCCCAAGTTATCGCCAACGCGGAAGACGCTCGCATCGTCGGAGGTATCGAACCCCACGAGCAGGTTGTCGTTATGCACATTGGGTAAGTCGCCCAGGACCTGGGCGAGGGCTCCAGGAGCCAACTTAGCGGCTCAACCGCTCGCGGCAGTCATCTGCGTGAGCTTCATGAGATCGTCAGCCATCGATACCTCCTCTCATCGGTCAATCAGTTCCTCCCAGTATACGCATGAATGCGAGCCTACGACGGATGCATTAATTGAGCGCTTGTGCGCGAATGGCCGCGCCGATGGCACCGGCAAAGCGGGCCTGGGGCGAGGTAGTGACTGGCGAGCCCACCAATGCGCCAAGACGCTCGACGACATAGGCGTTTTCGCACAGACCACCGGTCAGATAGTACGGGGCGCCCGCGGCTTGCGAGGCCATGGTCGCCACACGCGACACGACGCTCTCGATCACACCGCGGGCAATGTTCTCGCGCGGCTCGCCGCGGCCGATCAGACTAATGACCTCGCTCTCGGCAAACACCGTGCACATGCTGCTGATCTTGGTGGGCTCGCCGGAACGCGCCAGGTCGGCAGCCACGTCATAGCCAGCCGCTGCCAGTGCCTCGCGCAGCCGCTCGGAAGCATCGACCGAGGAGAACCCGGTTGGCTGCACGCAGGTCCACGTCACTGAATCCACCCCATCGACCACAGCGGCCTTAGCCGCCGTAGAAGCCCTCGAGCTCCTCCTTGAGCAGGCGGCACTCCTCGTACCAGCCTTCACGCTCGTAGGCGCGATCGCGACCCTGCGGAAGATGCAGAATGTGCGTGCGCTTGAGCTCCCCCAGCAGCTCGTACATCTTCTTCTTGCCGTCGCAGGTGGTCTCGCCGATGATCATGTCGCTAAAGTACGTAAACGGGCACTTTTGCGAGTAGGCAAAGACGTACGTCGACTTGATGAGCGGACACAGATTTGCCGGCAGCACCTTCTCGCCCTCGGGAATCACCTCGTCGGACGTACCACACAGAGCCACGCTTGCAGCCCCCGCGGCATCGTCGTACGACAGCATCGTGTGCCGTCGTTTAATAAATAATTATCTTGATTGATAAGAGTTTGTCATCCCTCATTCGCCGAACGGCAAGACAAAGCCGCCGAGACTTATATCCCCGACGGCATTACCCGGCGCTATCGACAGACCAAATGGATCCTACTGGCATCAAAATGCATGCGCAGCGTCTCGCCCGCTTGCGGCAGCCCGTCGACAGGCACGCCCACCTTGTTGACCTTCCACTGCAGGCGCGTGGGCGCATCGACGCGCGGCACGTCCAGCAGCACCAGGCGCTCAAAACGCGAATCGCTCACTCGGGCCACGTGCAAATCATAGCTGTTGCGGCCCCGCTCCGCGCGATTGTCAACATGGAAGTAGCTTGCGCGAATGCCCAGGTACACCACATTATCGGGAACCTCGCGACCCACGTTAAAGGTCATGCCCCAGTCGAGCGCCTCAACTTCCTCGGGCCCGATCTTTCGTGCGCGGCTTGTGTTCTTGCACCCCGTCAAGCGCAGCGCCGCCAGCGTCTGCGGACGGCGAACCACGTCCTCGACAGAACCGATCTCCTCGACGCGCCCGTTATGCATCACGCAGATGCGCTGGCAGAGGCGGCACGCTTCGTCAATGTCGTGGCTCACGTAGAGCACGGTGCGGTTACAGACGTCGAACAGGTCGAGCATGTTCTGCTCGAGTGCGCTCTTAAGATAGGAATCGAGCGCGCTCATAGGCTCGTCGAACATAAAGATGCCCGGATGCGCCGCCACCATGCGGGCGAGCGCCACGCGTTGCTGCTGGCCGCCCGAAAGGCGCGCGGGGTAGCGGTCGGCAAAATCGGCCAGGCCGAAAATGCCCAGATAGCGCTCCGCCAACCTTTTGCGCGCCGCGGCGTCGCCCGCGTCCTTTACGCCGGCACATACGTTATCGGCCACCGTCATGTTGGGAAACAGCTGATAGTTTTGGAACAGCAGGGCGCATTTGCGCTCCTGGGGCGACAGGTTGATGCCCGCCGCCGAGTCAAAAAAGGTCATGCCGTTGACGACGATCTTGCCCTCGTCGGGCGTCTCCACGCCGGCGATGCAGCGAAGTGTGCAGCTCTTGCCGCAACCCGAGGCGCCCAGCAGCGCCACGCGCTCCTCGCCGGCCTCAAGCTGCATGTCGAGCGTAAACCCGGGATAGTGCTTTTTGATATCCAGAACGAGCGACATGGCCTATCGACCTCCCTTCGAGACGGCGTCATCGCGCATGAGCTCGACCAGTGCCTCGCGATCGATACGCAAGGCATCGCCGCCCGCCGGATCGAGCGAATCGCCCCGTCCGGCGAGATCTTTGGCCTGCTTGCGCTCCGCACGGGAAAGGCCGCGCTCGCGGTACTTTTGCGAATGCGCCGTGTACATGTTGATGAACAGGATAACTAGGAAACTAAACACGATTACGACCACGACCCAAAAGAGGGCCACCGACGTATTGCCGCCCATCCACTCAAAGTAGATGGCGATGGGAATGGTCTGCGTGATGCCGGCATAGTTGCCCGCAAAGAACAGCGTGCAGCCAAACTCACCCATTGCGCGGGCAAAGGCGAGCACCGTGCCGGCGGCGATGGAGGGCCAGCCGAGCGGCATCATGAGCTTGGTAAAGATGCGACGCTCGGACCATCCCAGCGTGCGCGCCGCATCGAGCATCTGCGTGTCGAGGCTCTCGAAGGCACCGAGTGCCGTACGATAGACGAGCGGGAACGACACCACCACGGCAGATATCACCGCCGCCGGCCACGTAAAGACGATCGAGATGCCGTGCGCGATAAGCCACTGGCCCACCCCGGTCGAGCGGCCAAACAGCATGAGGAGCAGAAAGCCGCAGACCGTGGGCGGCAGCACCATAGGAATCGTAAAAACCGAATCGAGCAGGCCCTTGATGCGACTCGAGGTACCCATAGTCTTCCACGCGGCGAACAGCCCCAGCGCAAAGGAGATCAGCAGGGCAAGGCCGCTCGTTTTTATGGACACCCAAAACGGGCGATAGTCGATGTCGCCAAAGAAGGCTGCGGCGCGCTCCGCCAGCGACGGCGGCACCGTCGTCGACAAGTCCGCATACCGCACGAGGGCGGCGTTATCGCTCCACAGGACGCCGTCACCCAAATCTAGCTCGGCATTCGCGGCGTCGGCGGCATTCACTACCGTGTAGTAATCGCCGTTGCCGCCCTTCACCTTAAACTGATAGCGGTAATCGCTCTGCACCAGCGCGTTATCCGAGGTA
Organism: Collinsella sp. LCP19S3_C9; assembly: GCF_052121575.1. NCBI lineage: Bacteria > Bacillati > Actinomycetota > Coriobacteriia > Coriobacteriales > Coriobacteriaceae > Collinsella > Collinsella sp. LCP19S3_C9. The sequence continues at coordinate 65,511 of NZ_JBQKDZ010000008.1, read as the reverse complement.
AAGACCCATTCGAGATTAGAGTCCTCCAGCAACGCACCACCCATGGAGTGCGACTTGTCGAGCCCCACGAGCATCTTCTTGAGCGCCTTTTGGTCATCTGCCTTTGAGATATCGAGCCCCGCGTCTTTGACGGCATGGGCGTCGAGCCAGACCACGATGCTCTCAGGCGTCGTCACCGTCACGAGGGTCGTCTTCTTGTAGATAGGAAAACGGTAACCCTCGGGCTGACCCGCAAACGAACGGGCCGTGCCCTTGGCATTGCGCTCAAACGCGTTGAGGCCAAACCCGACGCCATCGATAAGCGCGGAATCTTCGGTCGCCTGGCAGCCATCGGCGGTGGTGAAGAGTGCCTCGGCCCGAGCAACCCCGGGCGGTGCGGTCAGCACGCACAGAACCGCAGCCAGCACGGCGAGCAGGCGAATCGTTTTCCTTGGCACGGGCGACTCCTCAAACACAGGGCAACGGCGCGCGGACACGCCGGTTCAATCAAAAGGGCGGGCGATCGCGAGAACGCCCGCCCTCAAGCATATCGTTATGCAGCGATGTTGCGAACTACGCGGAAAGCTCAAAGCCGTACTTAGCCCAAATCTTCTGGGCTTTCTTGTTGGTCAGGCAGAAGTCGATGAACGCCTTGGCCTCGTCGGCGTGCTCGGAGCTATCGGCGACAGCGCCGGGATACACGATGGGCTTGTGCGAGTCCTCGGGGCACACGAAGGTCTCCTCGATGCCGTCGTAGCGGAAGATATCGGAGCTGTAGACAAAACCGGCCACGCAGTCGCCCGTAGAGACGTAAGACGCAGCGGTGCCGACCTTGTCGGCCAGAGCCACCTTGTCGGCGAGATCGGGTGTATACTCGCCGTCGTCGCCCTCGGTGCCGGTGTAGAGGCCCACGGAGGCCAGGGCCTGGTTGGCGTACTTGCCGGCGGGAACGGTCTTGGCGTCGCCGATGGCAATCTTGCCGTCCAGGTTCGCGACGTCGGCGATGGCCTCGACCCTGGTGTCGGAGCCCTCGGCGCGAATGATCACGAGGTCATTGACGAACATGTCCTCACGCGTGTCGGCGTCGACGAGCTCGGCAGCCTCGGCGTCGTCCATGGTGCCCTTGGAAGCGGTGATGAGCACGTCGACCGCGGCACCGGCGCGCATCTGCTCGACAAGGTCGCCGGAAGCCTTAAACTGCGTGTCGGCAAACGTGGTGCCGGTCTGGTCGGTATAGAGCTTCTGAACCTCGGGCAGGGCCTTCTCGAGCGAGTTGGCAGCAAAGACCTGCAGCTCGACAGCCTTCTTGGACGAAATCTTGGCGGAGCCGGCATCGGAGCCAGTCGGCCCAGACGTCTTGTTGCCGGAACAGCCGGCAAGCCCAAGGCCGGCAGCGGCGACAGCGGAAAGTGAAACGAACCCGCGACGAGAAACCGTATCGAACATGTTCAACCCTTTCGAACGCTACGCCCGGGCACCCCGCCGCAAGCTTTATTCTGTTACTAGATTATACTTTTGCGCGAATAGTGTTTGTGATAAATATTTCTCGTCTAATAACTTTCTTTTACCGATAACCACGAGACGGCCCGCACTGTCGCTGCATAAAAAAGGCGGAGCAGCCCGTAAGGTCACTCCGCCGCAGGTAATGCGCTTATTTGGCGTGCCCGCCGCCCGCCGTCATTTGAGCTGCGTGCTCCAGCTGGTCGCTCACAGCCTCCCAGCTTTCGCGGGCCGCTTTCGTTGATCCCGGAAAGTTGATGACAAGCGTATGCCCACGCTGCATGCACACGGCGCGCGAAAGCATAGCGCGGCGCGTCTTGGTCATAGAGTACGCACGGATTGCCTCTGCAATACCCGGTACATCGCGGTCGCAGACGGCACGCGTCGCCTCGGGCGTCACGTCGCGCATCGAAAGGCCCGTGCCGCCGCAGGTGAGCACGACATTGGCGTGGCACTCATCGGCCGCTTCCACAATGGCATCACCGATCTCGCTGACGTCGTCGCGCACGACCACATGTGAGGCGACCGTCCAGCCCTGCGCCGCGATGAGTTCCTCGAGCGCAGCACCCGCCTCGTCCTGGGCAAGATCGCGCGTATCCGAGCACGTCACAATCGATATCTTCAGCTCCATAGCATTCCTCCTATAGCACCGTGCCCTCAGGCAAGTCGACACGCACGACATCCACGACGTCGCCCGCCTTGAGGTCACACGGGCCTTCGTCAATACGCAGCAGGCAGTTGGCCCGCTGCATCGTGCCGAGCAGCGCCGAATTCTGCGTCTTGGCCTCGGTCACCAACAGCTCACCGGTCTCGGGGTCGCGCAAAACCGTGGCACGATCGAAGAAGCGGCGATGCTGTCGCTTCTTCACGCCGTGTGTGAGCTTCGCCTGCTGCACGGGACGCAGGCCCTCGGCAAAGCCGCGCATCTTGCGGATCGCCGGGCGGGCGAGCATCTCAAAGCCCACATACGCCGCCGCGGGATTGCCCGAAAGTCCCAAATATGGCTTGCCCCCCAGCAGGCCAAACGTGATGGCCTTGCCGGGACGCATCGAGATGCGGTCGAACAGCACCTCGCCCTCGCGCCGAACGAGCGCCGTCACATAGTCGTAATCACCCGCAGAGGCGCCACCACTCGTAATGACAAAATCGCACTCCTGCGCGGCGCGATGCACCAACTCGGCAATCGCCTGCTCATCATCGGGCGCAATGCCGTAGAACACGGGCTCGGCTCCTGCATCGAGCGCCTCGGCCATCAACGCCGACGAGTTGGAGTCGCGAATCTGCCCGCGCGCCGGCACGTTACTCGGTGCGACCAGTTCCGTCCCCAGCGAGATAATGCCCACGCGCGGCGTGGCATGCACCTTCACGCTCGCATACCCGGCGCTCGCCAGCAAGCCGGCGCCCGCCGGAGCCACAACCTCTCCAGCGTACATCACGACGTCGCCAGTATGCGCTTCCTCAGCAGCCGATCGAACGTTCTCCCCCACCTTGGCCGGCGCCGAGAATCTCACACGCGAACCCTCGTTGCCGTCACCGTCGAGCACATCGACGATCTCGTACTTCACCACGGCATCGGCACCTTCGGGTACCGGCGCGCCCGTCATGATACGAACCGTGTCGCCCGCGCCGATTGCGCCCTCAAAGACATGGCCCGCCGCCTCGTGCCCCACGACAGAAAGCGTCACGGGCGCCTCGCCAGATGCCTGCACCAAGTCCGCCGAGCGCACGGCATATCCGTCCATAGCGCTGTTGGCAAACGGCGAAATGTCGATATCGGCCACCGCGTCCTCGGCCAAGGGAAGACCGGCGGCCTGCCACACGGGAATCTCGACGAGATCGGTCGGAGCAACGTGCGACAGAACAATCGACTGCGCGTCCTCCAGCGGAATGAGTTTCTCTGCCATATGCACCTCTTAATGCCACAGCGCACAACGGGGGCGCCAATTCTTTATGCTTGTCTCAGTATAATCCCCTGCCGCACGACGGCGAAACGACCCACGTTCTCGAATACATCTGTCGGCCGCAAGCCGCGAAACAGAACCGAAACCAACCTGCCGGTTTGTCACGTTTGGCACGTTCTATAATGCTCGTGTTGCAACCTAAAAGAGGAACGTATGGCTTTTACCGACAAACCCGAAAGCGCAAACGAGGCGCAGGATCATTCCCAGCCGCTCGACGACGGCGGCTTTTTCTCCCTGAACGACGTCATCATGGCAGGCAGGCAACAGCTCACCCGCTCCGAGCATCTCTTGGCTGCCGACACGCGCCGCAATGCCCACAACCTACTCGCGAGCGCTAAGTTGCTCGTACTCGTCGTCATCGTCTCGCTCGCTATGGGCGTTGCCGCTTGGGCGTTTTTGGCCTCGTTGAATATCGCGACCGACTATCGCGAGCACCATACGTGGATTTACGCGCTGCTTCCCGTTGTGGGCGTTGCCACCGCATGGGCGTACAAAAACCACGGTCTTGCCGCCAAACGCGGTAACAACCTGGTCATCGACTCCGCTCTGGGCACACGCCTCATCCATAAGCGCATGGCCGTCCTCACCTTCGTCTGCTCCACGCTCACGCACCTAACGGGCGGATCGGCCGGTCGCGAGGGAGCCGCGGTGCAGATTGGCGGCACCATCGCCAGCAACATCTCAAGCCTCGCCCACCTCAAAAAGCATGACCACCACGACCTCATGCTCGCCGGCATCTCGTCGGCCTTTGGCGCCGTATTCGGCTCTCCCCTTGCCGGAGCTTTCTTTGGCATGGAGATGTGCTTTATCGGCAAGATCGACTACACCGCAGGGATCTACTGCCTGGTCGCCTCGTTTACCGGCTACTTTACATCACTCGCCCTGGGTACCGAGTACGAAGCGAATGCCATCGCCAGCGTTCCCGCCATGACGCCCAAAACGGTCGTTATCGTTGTTATCAGCGCCATTATCTTCGGTCTGACGGCACGCCTCTTTGCCTGGTCGGTTCGAACCGTCAAGAGCCTGTACGGTCGCTTTATCACCAATTACCTCGTTCGCGCACTTATAGGCGCACTCGTGGTTTTGGCTGTCTATGCCCTCCTCGACGCCTGGGACTACGCCGGCCTTTCCACGTGGCTTTCGGGCGCCGGGTTTGCCGGCAACACCACCCTCGCCGACGCCGTCATCAAGCTCGTCGTAACGGCACTCACCCTGGGTGCCGGTTTCCAAGGCGGCGAGGTCACGCCCCTGTTTGGCATCGGTGCGGCACTCGGTGGCTGGATCGGTTGCCTTACCGGGCTCGACCCCAGTTTTCTGGCGGCTCTCGGCATGCTCGGCGTGTTCTGTGCCGGCCTTAACGTGCCCATCACCACCTGCATGATGGCCATCGACCTGTTCCACGGCACGGCCGCCGGGTTCTTTGTCATCGTGGCCTTTATCAGCTATCTCGCCGGCGGACACCGCGGCGTGTACCCTGCCCAGCGCATCATCTCACCCAAGCGCCGTTCGCTTATAGTGGATGAGGGCGGTACGGTAGCGGATGCTATCGAGCGCCACAACGACCTGATAGAGTAGACGTAAGTATTCGCCGTGCAGCCACAATCGGGGGGCAATTCGACCCGAGCGCGACCGCACCGTCACGCCATACGCCGGGAGTCGCCCATGCACGCAACTGATTTTGGTCGCACGCTCATCATCGCCAACCCAGCCGCCCAATCGGGTGCGGCGCGCGAAGTTGCCGAGCGCCTGCAACGCTTTTTGGACATGACTGCACGCGCATCCCAGTTTGACCTGGTATTGACCGAGCGTATGGGGCACGCCAAGGAGCTGGCCGCACAGGCTCAGGGCTATCGCACCGTTATCGCCCTTGGCGGCGACGGCGTGATCCACGAGGTCGTCAACGGGCTTATGGCACAAAAGGAGGACCCCCGCCCCGCTCTTGCCATCCTAGCCGTGGGTTCCGGCAACGATTTTGCCCAAACGCTCGGTATAGAAAATTTCTCCGGCAAGGATTTTGGCGCGCTGCTCACCTGCGAGCTGCAGCGTCAGGACATCGGTCGCATTCGCTCATGGAACCCCGCAAGCGGTAGCGGCGAGGCTACCGTTGAGTACTACGACCAGACGCTCTCCGTCGGTATTGACGCCGCCATCGGCCTGGGCACCACCGAGCTGCGCAAAAAGACGGGCCTCACCGGCGCTCCGCTCTACACCCTCTCGGGACTTGAACAGTTTGGCCTGCGCTATCGCAACTACCCCATGTCAGTCAGCTTTGACGGCGCGCCCGCCGAGCGCGTGAGGGCGATCATCATGGCGATTCAGCTGGGCCCCACCTATGGCTCGGGCTATCGTATCTGTCCCGACGCCGACCCGTGCGACGGCATGCTCGACGTTTGCTACGCCTGCGGCCCCGTTCCGCGCGCGGTCGCGCTTCCCATGTTCCTTTCGGCCAAGGACGGCCACCATACCAAGTTGCCGCCGGTTTGCATGCGCCGCTGCCGCCATGCCGAGCTTACCTTTGAGGAGCCCGACTACCCCATCCAGGCCGACGGCGAACCTGTTATCGCCTCGCGCATCGAAGTCGACATCCTACCCGGCGCCCTCCAAGTCTGGCGTCCAACCCGCAAAACAGCCCCTATTTCACCGCAACTTATCGAGAACATCACCCCTCCCCGCCCGGCTTGCGGCGGTTGGCCTTTTTAATGGCGTTGAAGTGCTTATCATTAAGTCTGCGCTGGCGAGAGCGCTGAGGCACTTTGGTCTTTACGCGTCGACGCGGTGGATGCCCGCGACGCTCAAGCTCAGCGCGTAGCTTACGCAAACAGCAGCTACGATTTTGGAACTGACTGCGACTCTCGCGCGCCGTCACGGTAATCCCCGTAGGGATATGTTTCATGCGCACCGCCGAGTCCGTCGTGTTCACGCCTTGCCCACCCGGACCCGTCGCGAGAAACACCTGCATCTCGCAATCGCGCGCCAGCTCCTCGACCGACATCTCGGCATAGCGCGCATACTCACGCCATCCCATCTTGTTCTCATCCATATCAACACCTCCCCTCATACAAAAAATGTGACAAAGGGACAGTCCCTTTGTCACATCGCATACCAATCGCTTGTGTTGCGCGCTTAGGCGAAGGTGATCTCGCCGTTCTCACAGTCCATATCGGCGATACGGGCCAGGCTCTCAACACGGAAGCCGCGCTCGCGGAGCTTATCGCCACCGCCCTGGAAGCCCTTCTCCACCGCAATGCCAATGCCGGACACCTCGGCACCCGCAGCCTCGCAGATCTTGATAAGACCCTCGAGCGCGCATCCGTTGGCCAGGAAGTCGTCGATAATCAGGACCTTGTCGCCCTCGGACAGGAAGCGCTTGCCAACGATGACCGGATACTCCTTCTGCTTGGTAAAGGAGTAGATGGTCGTGGCATACTGCTCGCCGTCGAGGTTGATGGACTGCGCCTTCTTGGCAAAGACCACCGGCACGCCGCCAAAATGCTGGGCTGCGATGCAGGCCATGCCAATGCCCGAAGCCTCGATCGTAAGGATCTTGTTAATCTCGACATCCTCGAACAGACGGGCCCACTCGGCGCCCATGTGGTCAAACAGCTCAACGTCGCACTGGTGGTTGAGGAAAGCATCAACCTTAAGGACATTACCGGCCTTTACGATGCCGTCATGGCGAATACGGTCCTCAAGCTCCTGCATGGCGCAACCCCTTCTCACGGCAACGATACCGCGCGATTAATAAACGTTGTTCGATAGTCTACCACGGACCGACCCCCGCCCGCCCCACAAGCCGCATCGCACCACAAAGCCGCATCGCACCGCAAAGCCGCAAGCAGATAAACCGAGCTTACCAGCTGAATGCGATCGAGGCCCACGCCCAGCTCCTTTTGCATCACGGGCAGCGCCACGGTCACGACGGCCGAATCCAGACACACCATAAACGTCATGATGAGCACCGTAAACAGAATCGCCCATTTGTTCTTGCCATGGGTGTCTCCCTCAAGAGCGATGTGTTCGCGGCGCAGCTGCTCTGCGGTTTTCTCCATATCCATCCTTTCGAGTGGAGCAACACAAAAACGGGGCCCCAATCGCCTGCAAACAGTCGCGATTGGGGCCCCGCCTACGGTATCGGAGCTAAAGGTCGCCGAAGCTTTCTGCCGGCATCGGCGCCTTGCACGAACGCTAGCCTAGCACTGCTCGAGCGCCTGCTCAAGATCGGCAATCAGATCGGCCGTGTCCTCGAGGCCGCACGACAGGCGCACCATGTCGGCAGAGATGCCACAGGCGATAAGCTCCTCATCGTTCATCTGGCGGTGCGTGGCGTTAGCGGGATGCAGGCAGCAAGTGCGGGCGTCGGCCACATGCGTGGCGATCTGAGCGAGCTTGAGGCTCTTCATAAAGGTCTCGGCCGCCGCGCGACCACCGTTAAAGCCAAAGCTTACAACGCCGCAGGTGCCGTTGGGCATGTACTTTTGAGCCAGGTCATAGTACTTATCGCCCTCCAGACCCGGATAGCTCACGAAGCGCACCTTGGGATGGCTCTGCAGGAACTTGGCAACAGCCAGGCCGTTCTCGCAATGACGCGGCATGCGCACATGCAGGCTCTCGAGCGAGCTGTTCAGGAAAAACGCCGCCTGCGGGTTCTGCATGGGGCCGAGGTCGCGCATGAGCTGAGCGGTTGCCTTGGTAATGAAGGCGCCCTCGCGACCGAACTTCTCGGCATAGGTCACGCCGTGGTAGCTCTCATCGGGCGTGGTGAGACCCGGGAACTTGTCCGCATGGGCCATCCAGTCAAACTGGCCGTGGTCGACGATCACGCCGCCCAGGCAGGCCCCATGGCCATCCATGTACTTGGTGGTGGAGTGCGTAACGATATCGGCCCCCCACTCAAAGGGACGGCACATCACGGGCGTCGGGAAGGTGTTGTCGACCATCAGCGGCACGCCGTGGTCATGCGCGGCCTTGGCAAAGCGCTCTATATCGAGCACGGCAAGGGCGGGGTTGGCGATCGTCTCGCCAAAGACGAGCTTGGTATTGGGCTCAAAGGCTGCCTCGAGCTCCCCATCGGTGCAATCGGGGGCAACGAACGTGCAGGTAACGCCCATACGACCCATGGTATGGGCAAGCAGGTTGTAGGTACCGCCGTAGATGGCCGAGCTTGCGACCACATGATCGCCGGCGCCGGCCACGTTAAAGATCGCGAGGAAGTTCGCAGCCATGCCCGAGCTCGTGAGCATCGCAGCGGTGCCGCCCTCCATCTCGCAGATCTTGGCGGCAACCAGATCGCACGTAGGGTTCTGCAGACGGCTGTAGAAATAGCCAGACTCCTCCAGGTCAAACAGCTTGCCCATGTGCTCGGACGTGTCATACTTCCACGTGGTGGACTGGTAGATGGGCACCTGGCGCGGCTCCGCGTCTCCCGGGTGATAGCCGCCCTGAACACATGTCGTACCGATGGTCTGCTCGCTCATATCTAGCTCCCTTGCCTGGGTTACATTTTTATCCGGTTCACGATACCGCTACCCCGCACCCCTCTCAACCCATCCCCAAGGTAGGTTATGAGACAAATCTACCGGGGGCATTTATCGCAGATCTTGGCATTTATTCGATAGATAAAAATGAGGCATACATGAGGCTTTCGATGAACAAATGCATCGGCAAGGGTACTATAGGCGAGTACACCGTTACCGAGGAGACAACGATGAAGCAAATCGATACTGCCCAGCTCGACATCACCGCCTGTCAGGCTCAGGCTGCCGAATACCACGCCCGTGGCTTTAACTGCGCACAGGCCGTCGCCTGCACGCTCGCACCCGCCGTCGGGCTCGACCCCCAGACCGCCTTTATCCTCACCGAGGGCTTTGGCGCCGGCATGGGCGGCATGACCGAGACCTGCGGCGCCATCTCGGGCGCCGTGGCCATCATGGGCTTTGTAATGAGCGACGGCATGGATAACCCCAAGACCAAGGGCCAGACTTACAAGCTGTCGCGCGAAATCGCCAAGCGTTTTAAAACGAAAAACACGACGACCGTCTGCGGCACGCTCAAGGGCATCGGATCGGACAATGGTCCGCTCCGCAGCTGCCCCGGCTGCATCGACGACGCCATCGAGATCGCCTGCGATGTGCTAAAGCAGCTCGCCGAGTAAACAGCGGCAACAGAAAACGACGGCCGGCGTGCTTGGGATTCATCCAAAAGCACGCCGGCCGTCGCCGTTAGAACTCGGCAAATTTGGGAGCGCCGACCTCAATCTCCTCGCGCCCCGCCATAAGCTCGCGCATCTTAGCGCAAAACGGCTCCTGCTCCCCCGCCTTAAACACCAAATGAATCGTCACGGCATCCGCGTAATCGGTATCCGAAACCTTGGCACCCGAATCCTGCGCCAAACGAAGCACCTGCTCATACTGCGGATAGGCCACGTGCACGTCAACAGGCACGACGCTCGTCATCTCAACGACCTGCCCTGCCTCCTGAGCAGCTGCCACCGCCGCCTGCGTCGCCGCGGTATAGGCGCGCACCAAGCCACCGGGCCCCAACAGCGTGCCGCCAAAATAGCGCGTCACCACGCAGCAAACATTTTTGAGCCCAGCGCCGCGCAACACCTCGAGCGTCGGCATGCCGCTCGTGCGGCTCGGCTCACCGTCATCACTCTGACGCTCGCGTCCATCGACCAAAATCCACGCGGGAACATTGTGTCGAGCGTCGTAATGACGCTTGCGAACCATCTCGATGAAGGCATTCGCCTCATCCTCGGATTCAATATGGACCAGCTGGGCAATAAACCGGCTCTTGCGATCCACAAACTCGCCAGAAGCCTCAATATTCGATCGCAGAGTAAAGTAGCTGTCCAACAAAGCCCCTCAACAAAACTAAGCGCGGCAACAAACAGCCTCAATAATACGGCAAAGACAGCACCGTTGTCCTCGCCAACAAGAGCGAAAACGCCAATGATGCCGTCACCAACAGCGAGAACCCGTCAGCGCGAGCAAGGTGCCTTGAAAGACGAGATTGCAACAGAAATGAGGCTGCCGATGGCCAGGCAAAAACAGCGAGACGGCGTCAGCTGAGTCGATTTGGCCCGAAAGAGGAGGGAGCACGCCTTATGGCGGCGACCGACGAATGAGCGCCAAATCGGCCAGCTGACGCCGTCGCAGCGTCAACAAAGTGCCGAGTGGGCCTATAAGCCGGGTTCTGTCGTGAACGGTCATTTATCTTGTCTGCACGTTACCGTGCAGCTCCACGCACGCTACCCGAACGCGGACCGGGCCGGCCCATAGCGTTCCTATTCGCGCTTGCTCCGGATGGGGCTTGCCAAGCCGCCGTGTTGCCACGACGCTGGTGGTCTCTTACACCACCGTTTCAGCTTTTCCCTTTACGCCTTGCGGCGCAGGTGGGAGTCTTCTTTTCTGCGGCGCTTTCCGTCGGATCACTCCGCCCGGCCGTTAGCCGGCATCCCGCCCTCTGGAGCCCGGACTTTCCTCACGCGTGCCGCAAGCAGCACATCGCGCGACCGTCTGGCCCACTCAGCAGTGCAAGAGTGTAACACACCGTTGCCGCAGGCAAAGGCACAACACAAGCGTTCGACACGATATGCCAAGAACCATGCCATGCGGTACAATAGGGTCGTCGATGGGCAACGTCGCCAGTCGAGACGCGACCGCGCTCCGCACCCCTCCGTCTACTCGGTGCGTTCCCGCCTCCTCCCCGAGGCGGGATGTCGGCATTTTCATGCACCGACAACCCAATAGCCCCCGTGAACAGCCCGGACAGCGTTGCGCACGAGTAGCATTGCGCACCTCACCGGCAAACGCAAAAAGGGACCCGTCCATTGCGGACGGATCCCTTAAAGCAAGTGATCGTCAAACCGATTTACTCGGCGTCGGTCTCCTCGTCCTTCTTCTCGGAAGGCAGCGGGGTAACCTCGATCTCGACGCCCAGAGTCTCAGCAGCGGACTTCATAGACAGGGAGATACGACGACGGTCGAGGTCGATCTCCATGACCTTGACCTGAACCTTGTCGCCCACGTGGGTGACCTGAGAAGGCTGGTCGACGTGCTTGTTGGCCATCTCGGAGATATGCACCAGGCCCTCGATGCCCTCGCCCAGATCGACGAAAGCGCCAAACGGGACAAGCTTGGTCACAGTGCCCTCGACGATAGCGCCGACGGGGTACTTCTTGACCAGTGCGCGCCACGGATCCTCGGTGGTCTGCTTGAGACCCAGGGAGATGCGCTCGCGGTTGAGATCGACGTCGAGAACCTCGACCTCGACCTCCTGGCCGACCTTGACAACCTCGGAAGGATGGTTGACGTGGTTCCAGGAGAGCTCGGAGATGTGGATGAGACCGTCGATACCGCCGAGGTCGACGAAGGCGCCGAAGTCGACGATGGAGGAAACGGTGCCCTGGAGACGCATGCCAGACTTGAGCTTGGACAGGATCTCGGAACGCTCGGCCTTACGGGACTCCTCAAGCACGACGCGACGGGAGAGAACGACGTTGTTGCGGTTGCGGTCCATCTCGATGACGCGGGCCTCGATGCGGGTGCCCATGTAGGAGGTGAGGTCCTTGACGCGACGGAGGTCGACGAGGGAAGCGGGCAGGAAGCCACGCAGGCCGATGTCGAGGATCAGGCCGCCCTTGACAACCTCGATAACCTCGCCCTCGACGTTCTCGCCGGAGTTGAACTTCTCCTCGATGCGGTTCCAAGCACGCTCGTACTCGGCACGCTTCTTGGAAAGGACCAGACGACCGTCCTTGTCCTCCTTCTGGAGAACCAGGGCCTCGATGGAATCACCGAGTGCAACGATGTCTGCAGGGTTAGCGTCCTTGCGGATGGACAGCTCGCGGACCGGGATAACGCCCTCGGACTTGAATCCGATGTCAACGAGCACCTCGTCATGCTCGATCTTAACGACAGTACCGTTAACGAGATCGCCCTCATCAAAGTCGGTAATCGTACCGTCGATGAGGTTGTTCATCTCCTCCTCGTTGACATCGTCAAGAGAGAAAATGGACGAGTTCTGAATCTCACTCAAAGGTGGACCCCTTTCGAACTACGGGGCCCCGATTGCTAGGACCTACAGAAGGGTGCGACAAGCACACAACGTTTAGGAACACTCGGGAGCCGACAGATACTAATGTGACGCTTATGCAATCACGTTCGTATAGGTTACGTGGAAATCACTTCGATTTCAAGCGTGAACTGCGATTTTTTACTCGTATGGAGACTTTTTCGCAATCTTGTGAACGACCGTCTCCATAAGTTGACGATAAGCAGTTGAGTATACGGCTTTGGGGTAAAGTATCCGGAGCCAACGTTCTAAACGATTTTTCGAGAAAGGTGCCCGCGTGCTCAAAGCAGTCGTTTTCGATATGGACGAGACGCTTCTTAGCATCAATCTCAACGCGTTTATCCTTCGCTATTTTAAGGATGTCTCGTCAATGCTCGCGGATATCGGACGATGCAGCCGCGGTGGCACGATGGCACGCCTCGGCACTATCCTGGTCGACCTCAACGCCAATCGCCGAAGCGGCACGGACAATCGCACCAATCTTGAGTTTTACCGCACCGAGGTCGAGCGCAGGTGCGGCATCTGCCTCTCGGACCCACTCATCAATGAGGCTTTTACCTACTATGAACGCGAAGTTCTCCCGTACAAGAATGACGATGCCATCAATGCCCACGCCATGCCGGGTGCACACGCCGCACTCCAGGCTGTACGGGACGCAGGACTGCGTTGCGCACTCTTTACCAACCCCAGCTTTCCCCAGGGGGCCATCGAATGCCGCATGGGTTGGGGTGACCTGGCCGACGCCCCCTTTGAGCTCGTGACGCACATGGGAAACGCCACCCGTTGCAAGCCCGATGCCACCTATTACCTGGAGCAGCTGCAGGCCATGGGGCTCGAACCGCACGAGGTCCTTATGGTGGGCAACGACCCCAAGCGCGACTTCCCCAGCCCCGCCTGCGGTATTCAAACTGCCTATGTTGGCCAGGGAAAACCCAGTCGAGCCACCTGGCGCGGAACCATGGAAGACTTCGCCCGCGACTTTAACGCCGTAATCGATGCCTTCTACGAGCACCAAGTAGCCAACGAACTAAGCTAGTCCCCAAATCAGGAATGGGGCGCACGTTTGCCCCACGCTTCGTTACGTGGGCAACGGCTTGAGGGCAAGATGCGATGCCCCAGTGTCCTAGGCCGTGATCATTTTGACGCGTTCGCCGATCTTGGAGTCGCGCCTGTCGGAAATAACAGTAAAGCCCTCCAGGTCGCACACCTTTACATTTGAAAACACGTGGAACTTGGAGCTATCGGCGAGTACGCAACTCGCTTGGGAATTCTGCATCACGATACGTTTTTTGATAGCCTCGGGATAACCTGGCGTCATGATGCCGCGGTCCTCGTCCACCGCATTGACACCTATAAACGCCCGGTCAAAGTACAGCTCGCGCAGCGCGCTCTCAACCATAGGACCGGTGAGCGAGCAGGTAACGGGGTTGAAGTCGCCGCCAATTACCACCACCTTAGCAGCAAGCTCGCCCGTAAACCGACATGCATAGCCGTTGGTGGTGTAGATAGTCACCGGCTTGTCGACGAGCAGGCTCAGGAGCGCCGTCGCGGTGGTACCGGAGTCGACAGCGAGATGAGACCGTCACGCCCGAAGACCCCGCTTTCGCCGCCGAGGAGCGCGCGGCGCACGCGGCCCATGAGGAGCGGCTCGAGCATATCGAGGGGCTCCTTCCCAAGAAGGGAAACGACCCTGCGGGACGACACGGCGAAAACCATCGTTGATTCCGGCAAGAGACGCCGTTTCTCTGGTAGCTTCATCTTCAACCAAGACCGACAATGCCGGCCAGGCACTCAACCCAAAAGGAGACAGCATGCCCAACGAGCTCAGCTATGAGGTCAGCCTCGAGCGCAGCAACCAGATCCGCGCCGACCTGCCGCAGCACCCCGAGAAGTACACCATGCTCACCGGCGACCGCCCCACCGGCCGCCTGCACCTCGGCCACTACTTCGGCACGCTCAAGAGCCGTGTCGAGCTGCAGGACATGGGCGTCCACACCAACGTGCTCATCGCCGACTACCAGGTCATCACCGACCGCGACAGCACCGACAACATCTAGGACAACGTCTACAACATGGTCATCGACTACCTGGCCTGCGGCCTGGACCCCGACAAGACGATGATCTACACGCACTCCGCCGTGCCCGCGGCAAACCAGCTCATGCTGCCGTTCTTGTCGCTCGTCTCCGAGGCCCTGCTGCAGCGCAACCCCATCGTCAAGGCCGAGATGGAGGCCAGCGGCCATGAGCTCACCGGCCTTTTGCTCACCTACCCCGTGCACCAGGCGTGCGACATCTTGTTCTGCAAGGGCAACGTGGTGCCGGTCGGGCGCGACCAGCTGCCGCACATCGAGCTCACCCGCACCATCGCACGCAAGTTCAACAACCGCTACGGCAAGGTGTTCTCCGAGGTCGACGCGCTGCTGTCCGACACGCCGCTGCTGCCCGGCCTTGACGGGCGCAAGATGAGCAAGTCCTACGGCAACGCCATCAACATCTCCATGACCGCCGAGGAGACGGCCAAGCGCATCAAGAAGAGCCAGACCGACGGCGAGCGCATGATCACGTTCGACCCCGAAGCCCGTCCCGGTGTGTCCGGCCTGCTCTCCACCGCCGCGATCTGCACCGGCCGCTCCGAGGTCGAGATCGCCGAGGAGATCGGCATGGGCGGCGCAGGCGCGCTCAAGAAGTACGTCACCGACGACGTGCGCCCCCATCCGCGCGCGCCGCGAGGAGCTCGTGCAGGATATGGACTACGTCAAGGACGTCCTGCACGAGGGCAACCGCCGCGCTAACGAGGTCGCCGAGGCCACGCTCGCCGAGGTGCGCGAGGCCATGGGCATGGTGTACTAAGCCATCCGGCTCGCGGAAACGCGCCGCGACACGCGAATGGGCCATCTTCACGTGTCCACGCCTTCGACATAGCCAAGGTCTTACGAGGTGGGCGATAATAAGCCCGCCTCGTTTTTTACGTTGTATGGGGGATTGCATGTACCGACTTGTTGCCAGCGATATGGATGAGACGTTTCTCGATGCCGACCACGCCATCCCGGCGTCCAATCTCCGAGCACTCAAACGCATGAGGGAGCTCGGTGTGCTGTTCGTCCCTTCGAGCGGGCGATGGTATTCCTCTATCATGGACAACTTCTCGGGGGAGGCCCGCGAGCTGATCGAAGACGGCTATGTGCTCTCCTATAACGGCGGCTTCATCAACCGCGTGGGAGACCCCACCCCGCTCACCACCTGCGGCCTTTCCAACGAATGCGCGAACGCGATCTATGCAAAGGGGCTCGAACTCGGACTCTGCATGCACGTCAACGTCGCCGACGGCCACGTGTTCGTGAATGACGCACCCACACGGGAGCGCGACTATCTGGAATCGATCACCGGGGTCACTCATTTTCGCGGATCTGACCATCCCGACCTCTCATTCCTTGAAGGCCGTGGCATCGTGAAGATCCTGTACGTCGACTGGGACTTCGATGAGCTGCAGGAATTGGGCCGCAAGCTCGCGCCGATGGCCGAGCGACTCGGCGTTGACATCACCTTCTCCTCCAAGCGCTACCTCGAACTCATGCCCGCAGGCGTTGACAAAGGGACGGGGCTCACGCGCCTTGCCGATATGCTGGGAATTCCGATGTCCGAGGTCATCGCCGTTGGTGATTCCGCAAACGACCTCTCCATGATCAAGGCGGCGGGACTGGGCGTCGGCGTGGCGAATGTCACCGACGACGTGCGGCCGTATTGCGATGTCGTCCTTGAAACGGCTGGGACTGAGGGTGCGTTCTCCGAACTCATCGAGCGATTCCTTGAACCCCAACGACCACATGTCACTGTGTCTTTCTATTTGTAACCCTTGATTAACTTATGGAGAGGCTGTGTGCTCGTCGGTCTACGACTTGGGTCTCAGAGAATTAGCTACAGTTAACTTAATGAAGGCACAGGCGAATTAAAGACCTTCGACACGAACGTTGCGCCTTCCCTCCCCTCGCGCAACACCTCTTTGGAAAGGCGCCCCGCGCATGTGGGGCGCCTTTCTTGACTACAATGGCGATATCGATTGAAAGTGAGGGCGGCATGGCAGACCGGGACACCGACGGATTCTTCAACCGCGTATACGACATGGTACGCCAGGTGCCCTGCGGCATGGTTGCCACATATGGTCAGATCGCCAAGCTCGTTGGTGAGCCCCGTCGAGCCCGATACGTGGGATACGCCCTGCACGTCAATCCGGAACCCGGCACCATCCCCTGTCATCGCATCGTATTCGCCGACGGACGCCTCGCGGAGGGGTTCGCCTTCGGTGGGCCCGAGGCGCAGCGCACACTGCTCGAGGACGAAGGCGTTGCCTTCCTCGCCAACGGACATGTCGACCTGCAGGCCTCTCGCTGGCCAGCGGGCCTGGTATGACAAGGGGCGCCGACAGCGCCCCTTCCCGTTTTGGATCCTTGGCAGGCAACCCAATCAAACGGTCGCCTCGAGTGCGTCCCCCGCGCGGTCGAGTGTGCTTCTGACCTTGGCACCCTGTTTGAACCACGTGCGCAGGTCCTCGAGCGTGCTGCCCGCTTGCATACACCTTGATTTTGCGACCACCCCTCGTGGTCACCGTGCAGCGGTCGCCGCTCTCGCTGTTCTCGTGCGCCGTGATCTTCTTGAGGTAATCGCGGCGAAACGCCACGACGCGGGCGTTGCTGATCTCGATGAACCAATCGTCATCGACAAGCGAAGTACCCGTGGCACCTCGGCTTGCCATCTCCTCGGAGAAGGAGAAACCGAGCGCGCGCTCCTGCCTGCCGATCTCGAGGATGCCGCGGGCCGGCATGCCGAGCATGAGCAGGGGCAGGAACCCCCCTATGAACAGGAACAGGAACGGGATGAGCACGAGCAGGCGCGCACCCTCGTCGGTGAAGACCGCCATGAAGGCGAGGACGAGCGAGAAGACGAGGGCCATGCCGTTGAAAACAATCGTCAACGGCTTGATGGCAGACCAACACAGGCCCGCCTTGGTCATGGGACCGTCGACGGCGTCCGAGACTTCGATGCCCTCTTCCTCCAGACGGGCGAGGAGGTTGAGCGAGCACACCCCCTCGAGGCTTATCGAGCAGAACTTCCGGTCGCCCTCGAACAGGTCGATCCTCATCATCTGCGCGTGAAGCGTTGCACGGGTGATGTTGCCAAACGTCGTCTCCTTGCGGATGCCGAAGGCGTTACGCGAGAGAATGCGCCCACCGTCCACGTCGATACGCGGGATGCTCAGCAAGGCCCAGATAGCCATACCCGCGAGCGCCATGGCATGACCGAACCACACAAGTTCGTGGTCCCACTCGCCCAGCGAGACGCCCTGCCAGACGTAGACACCCAGCATGAGCAGTTCGAACGCGACGGCGCAGCAGGCGATGATCGTGCGGATGGCTGCGGGCATGCGCACCGTGAAGCAATCGAGGCTGTCCGTTGCCTCGCTGCGCTCGCTCGCGCCGCGGCGGGCGACCCATGCAGTGAGCGGGCCGACGATGAACACGGTCATACCGACGCGCAGAATGGATTCGAGCAGATTACTCATAGGGGCCACCGCCTCGAGCTCTGGAGATTAACTGCAGGAAACGCTGCCAGAACGATGGGATGCGCACAACGTAAGGAGCCGCGTATCGGCAAGCGGCGGCATCGCAATCGCCCGGCGAACAGATGATGATCGGCGCCGGGCCAGACGAATTAAACAAAAGGGTGGTCGACGGCGCCCTCGCAGGCGCACCGTCGACCACCCTTCACGTCGCAGCGACCCTACGAGCCGTCCGAAACGAAACGCACTCCGCCAGAGCGCTACCCAATCTTGCGGATGCTCGGGATCGCCCAGGTGATGCCTGCTAGGATCACCATTGCAGCACCGATGAGCACGAAGCACGCGCTTACGCCGATGGCGTCCGCGAACAAGGTCGATGCGACGAGCCCCACGGGCATAGCCCAGCTGCAGACCGCTCCGTACAGACCGAAGACGCGGCCCATGCACTCGGGATCGACGCGCTCCTGCATGAGCGCCATCTGCGGCGCGCTGTACAGCGGACTCGAGACCCCCATCGCGAACGTAAGCCCCAGAAACACAACGAGCGCGGAAGGGGGCACGAGGCCGCCCGCGAGCGCGGCGGCTCCGATGAGGCCGATGGCCAGCGTGCACGAAAGAGCGCGGTTCTTAAGGCCACCCGTCGCCCCGATCCAGCCGCTCGCCGCGATCATGCCGACCGAGAACGCGATCTCCGCGATAGCCGACTGCGTAGTGGTGCCCCCAAAATGGTCGAACACCATGAGCGGGAACAGCGCGGATATGGGCGAGAACAGGACCGAGAAGGCGAAGCCGATCCAGAGCATGGCGAACAGACCGTGATGGCGTTTGAGCTCGCGGTACCCGTTGGCCGTCTCCAATAGGAAGGCCCGCACCGCGCGGTGCGACGCCTCGGCGTTCTCCTCGGGCGTATGGCGCTCGGGCGCCGGCGTCTTGATGCCGGAGGTCGCCACCGCGATGCTCGCGAGCACCGCCCCGGCGACATCGAGCGCGATCATGAAAGTCAGACCAAACGCCGGGTAGACCGCCGCGGCGATGGCGTTGCCGATGATATAGCTACCCGACTGCATGAACTGCAGCATGCCCGCCAGCTTGCCGAGCACCTCGGGCGGGGCGATGAGCGGTGTGAGCGCGTTGAAGGCGGGCGTATGGAGCGTGCTGCCCAGCGCACGGACGAACAGCACCGCCGCCACAACGGCGACAGAAAGGTCGCCCCGAAGCGAGCCGAAGACAAGCGTGAGGCTCACGGCCGCGATGAAGAGATCGGCGCCGATCATGAGACGCTTGATGGACGTGCGGTCCACGATGGTGCCCGCGAAGGCGCCGAGGAGCGCCATGGGCAAGAAGGCCGCCAGGCTCACGAACGACAGGGCGCTCGCGGAGCCGGTGGTGAGGGTGACGTGCCAGATGAGACCCATCTGCAGAATGGAGCTCGTGAGCACGGAGAAGAACTCGCCGATCCAGACGATGGCGAGCGAGCGCTTCCAAGAAGCGCAGGGGTTCGGTTGTGTCATGGAATAATCCTTTGATGCGATCGGTGGCATGCAGCGAAGTACCGGTCGCTCACGCGACCGTGGCTAGAGCCAAATGGAAGCAAGCATGGTGCAGCTCCCCTTTCCAAATCTAGAGGTAAACCTTCAGCCGTGAGTGGAGCTATTATAGGGACTTGCGAGCCAAGATGCAACAGGAAGACCTCTACGGAGCGTAGATGCCGGGCGCCCCGAACCACTTATGCCATGAGAGACGGCATCCGATTCTCCTTGACTTGGTCTCAATGTGATATCACAATGCAATCAGCAGTCGCACGGACTGCTCGGGGACTCGCCTCCTCCCCATCGCAATCTGGAGCGCGGCGCCGGGGACGTCACGCAAACGCCGGCGCAGTCGTGAAAGGAACTCACAATGAGCGTGGAAAAGCAACTCAAGGCCAAGTCGGGCTACGGCATGCTCGTCGCCGTGGCGGTGGCGCTCATCGCCATCATCGGCCTCTTTATCTGGAGCACCATCGGGCTCGCGAGCACGCCCGACGGCGTCGACGCGCCCGCAGTCTACGGATGGGGGCTCGGCCTCAGCATCCTCGCGTTTTGCCTGTGGTTCATCCCACTCAACGGATTCTTCTCGCTGCAGCCCGGCCAGGCGCGCGTGTGCATCCTGTTCGGCAAGTACGTGGGCACCGTCCGCGACGAGGGCTTCTTCTGGGCCAACCCGTTCTTTAGCAAGAGCATGGGCGGATCGGCCGGGATCGGCGAGATGATCGAGCTCGAGATGAGTGATTCCAAGGCCGCCAAGGCCGCGGCGCAGAAGGCCGCCAAGGGCAACCCCACCACCATCTCCACCCGCGTGCGCACCCTGAATGGCGAGCGCCTGAAGGTCAACGACAAAATGGGCAACCCCATCGAGATCGCAACCGTCGTGGTGTGGCACGTCGCCGATACCGCCAAGGCGCTCTTCGACGTCGACGACTACCAGAGCTATGTCGCCATGCAGGCCGAGACGGCGCTGCGCCACGTGGCGAGCGTGTACGCCTACGACCACCTGGAGGACGAGTCCGATGCCGCCGGCGCCATCACGCTGCGCGCCAATGTGGAAGAGGTCTCCGAAGCCCTGCGCCGCGAGCTCGCGATGCGCCTGGCGCCCGCCGGCGTCGAGGTCGACGATGCACGTCTCACGCACCTCGCCTACTCCCCTGAGATCGCCCAGGCGATGCTGCGCCGCCAGCAGGCCGAGGCCGTCATCGCCGCACGCAAGAAGATCGTCGAGGGCGCGGTCTCCATGGTCGACATGGCCGTGAAGGAGATGGCTGCCGGCGGCACCATCGAGCTCGACGACGAGCGCAAGGCGCAGATGGCCAGCAACCTCATGGTGGTGCTCTGCGGTGAATCCGAGGCGCACCCGGTGCTCAACGCAGGCTCGCTGTACTAACCCCAACACCAATGAGTAATTTGGGGACGGGTGCAAAATTGCACATTCGACAAGAAGGCACGTCATGGCACGCAAGCAGTATCCACTCCGTATAGACCCCGCTATCTGGGAGGCCGTCCAACGCTGGGCGGACGATGAGATGCGCAGCGCCAACGGTCAGGTGGAATGGATCTTGCGAGACGCCCTCAAACGCGCGGGAAGGCTGCCGAAGAAAGAGCCCTCGTTCAAGGGCACGCCCAAAGGCGAAGAGGGCTAAGCCGGGAAGACAGGGCTCGGCCGCTGCCGACGTCGGGACAAAGCCGCGCCCCGCGCCGCGGTCGAGGCAGAGCTGAGCCCCGCCGCTCCAAAGTCGAGCCGAACGGCGGGGCCAACACCAACCCAAAGCAAGCTCGCCCCCTCTATACGCACCAACCGGTCCCCGGAGGCATCCGCCTTTGGGGACCGTTCTTTTCCCAGCTAGATGTCGTATATAAAGCCTTTTGACAGCTCGATTTTGCCCCGTGGGGGTCAAATATAAAGACCTTTGATGGTACGATGCTCGCGTCAATGACATGGTGGCTCTCGACAGGGGTCGCCCCGACCCTCTAGGGAGCAAACGCATGGAGCTGGGCTCGCACATCAAGGAGCATCGCACGGAGCTCGGACTGTCCCAAGACGATCTGGCGGAGCGCATCTACGTGTCGCGCCAGACCATCAGCAACTGGGAGTGCGGCCGTACGTATCCGGATGTCCAGAGCCTGCTGCTGCTTTCCAACGTGTTCGGGGTGACCGTGGACTCCCTCATCAAAGGAGATGTGGAAACCATGGCACAGGTAATGAACGAAGCGGTCAAGAAGTACAACGCCCTATCCACAATCACGGTCGTGAGTGCGGTCGTGTTTTTGGTGCTGAGCGCGTGGGCGGCGTTCCAGTTCGAATGGGGCTGGGGCATGCACATCGCGCCCACCGCGGCGTTTGCCGCCGTGGCGCTCGTCGTGATGCTCGTGGCGTTCGTGTATATGGAACGCATGAAGAAGCAGCACGACCTCGTCACGTACCGCGAGGTGTTGGCGTTTAGCCGCGGCGAGCAGGTCGATCGCGACACGCTCGAGGGGCGCCGTGAGCGCGAGATGAACCCTTGGGTCAAGGGCACGCGCAACGCGGTGCAGATCATCATCGGCGCCATCGCCGGCGGACTGGTGGGCGTCGGCATCGGCATGCTCGCCAAGATGCTGAGTTAAAAGCGCGGGTACGCACCCGTTCCCCGAAATGGTATCCCCCTTAGCCCCCATTCTGAAGATGTATGCCAGAATGGGGGCGATTCCCGTTAGGAGGTGCCCCATGAACGTCACCGTACGCGCGTCCCTCATCGCATTGATCGCAATCGTTGGCGCCTGCTGGGCAATCCCCGTCCTCCTGGTGAGGGTCGTCCCACCCGATGCCGGCATGATCGCCATGATGGCGCTGATCTACCCCGTGCTCCCCGCAACTGCAATCACCCTCGGCCTGCTCGCCGCGAACTCCGCGAGGACGCTCTTCTGGGTACCCGCGGCGCTCGGAATCGGACCCGCGGTCCTGTTTCCCCTCAAGGTCGAGGGCAGCCAGGACCTTGCGTTCCATGGGGTTGCCTATACCGCAATCGGCTACGCCGCCATGGGCCTGTACACTTGGATGACTGCTCGACAACATCGCTAAGCCATCGCAGCAACAATCATGCAGGTAAACCCCGTGCAAAACAGTTTTTGCAGCGCCCGGCAAGCCTTGCCGCATATGATGTACAACAGATTCGATAGCGCACCCTACGTGTTCGCGGGACGCTCCTTCACGACCGGGAGGTGACGATGGACATCAGCAACCAGATCAAGACGCGGCGCGAGGCGATGGGCCTCTCGCAAGAGCAACTTGCCGAGAAGCTCTATGTATCGCGTCAGACGATCAGCAACTGGGAGCGGGACAAGACGTATCCGGACGTCCAGAGCCTGCTCATGCTGAGCATCCTGTTCGGCACCTCCATAGACACGCTCGTGAAGGGAGACGTGACCGTTATGGAAGAGGCAGTCGAAAGAGATCGCAAGCGCATGGGAACGCGGATGCTATGGCTGGCCGTGCTGATGCTCGCGTTGCTGGCGGTGGCGTTCGCGCTGATACTGTCGCCGGCGTTTAACTGGATGGAGGGCACCTGGGGCGCCGGCGTCGCCGCGGCTGCGGCGTTCCTGCCGGCGATAGCGGCGCTTGTTGTCGCAACCGTCCTCGAGCGCATCAAGCGCGAGAACGACCTGGTGACATACCGCGAGATCCTCGCTGTCCGCAATGCAGACAGGTGCTTTACAGCCACAAGCGCGATAGTTTCAACAACAAGATGCAGTGCCCCAGAGCCCCTAGCAGTCGACGATGGTCTTGCCGATCATGATGTTGAGGATCTCGACGTCGGTATCCTTCATGCCAACGCGGCCCACATAGCCCATGCTGGCGATCGTCTCTTCCACCGTATCCTGAATCAGGCCCTCGCCGGCACGGAAGCCGCGGCCCTGCATGGCCATATCGTGGCCCAGAATCGCCGCATCAACGGCAGCGGAAATCTTAGCGGCGCAGCTTGCCTTGGCGCCATCGCACACGATGCCGCCCACGTTACCGAGCGTATTGGAGACCGTCGCGCCGATCTGCTCGCGCGTGCCACCGCACAGCCAGGTAATCGCCGCGCCGGCACCGCACGCAGCGCAAATAGCACCGCAAAACGCCGAGAGCGCACCAATATAGCTCTTGATATGCACAGCAATAAGATCGGACAGCATCACGGCGCGCACCAGGCGCTCGTGGTCGCAGCGCAGGTAGTCGGCATATTCCATAACGGGCAACGCACAGGTAATACCCTGGTTGCCCGAGCCGCACACAATGGCGACCGGTAGCGCACAGCCGTTCATACGGGCGTCAGACCCGGCGGCGGCACGCGCACGCGCACGGCAGGCGACGTCGTCGGCACGAGCGCCCAGCAGCGTACGGCCCACCTCGGCGCCCCAAGCGTGCGCCAAGCCCTCTGCGCTAATGGCACCGTTCAGCTCGATCTGACGCTCAACGGCAGCGCGAGCACCCTCAACATCGCCGTCCTCGATAAAGTCAATGATAGACTCAATCGACATGGGCGTATCGGCGTTATCGGCGGCACGCTCGGCCACGACGCGCTCGGCGCAGGCGGCACACTCCCCCGCCGACTTGCCACACACCGGAATGCCATCGAGTGTATGGCACGTAACATTGGTGTGGTGGTCGGTAATCTCGACGACCGCGGTATGCCCCCCGGCTGTGGCAGTCACCTTGATGTAGAGGTTGGGCACGCCCTCGACAAGCGACACATCGCAGTAGCCGGCATCGGCGAGGAGCTCGGCCACGCGAGCACGGTCTTTATCGTCAACACTCTCGAGCACCTCGAGCGCGCTCTTGGCGTCGCCGCCCACGGCACCCAGCACGGCCGCGGCTTCAATACCATGCATACCGCCCGAGTTAGGCACGGTCACGCTCTTTACGTTCTTGATGATGTTGCCCGAGCAGGCAACATCCATATGATCGGGTTCGCAGCCGAGCGTCTGGCTCGCCAGCGCCGCTGCATAGGCAACGGCAATGGGCTCGGTGCAGCCGAGCGCACAGACAAGCTCGCGGTTCAAAACATCGCAAAACGCGGTATCACGAAAGGAATCGGCAGGCATAGGTATCTCCTACTTGTATAACGGGCTGGGCTCTCAAAATAGTTCGCTATTTTATTTGATAACAATGCATCAAAAACCACAACCATGGTTCCGGCAGACGGCGCTCGAGCACAAATTAGCGGCATTATTCATGAGAAGCCGGTCTTATTGCATGCTAAAGCGTTTGAGCAAAAAACGCCCGAGCGTTTACACAAAAGTCGCGCTATCATGCAGTCGAACGCGGTAAAACCTTTAGCAATCTCGCCGCACAGACCAGAGAGGAAGCATCCATGAAGATCGGTATCGGTAACGACCACGCCGCCGTCGAGCTCAAGAACATCATCTCCGAGCACCTGAAGGAGCGCGGCTGCGAGGTCGTGAACTTTGGCACCGACACCTCCGAGAGCTTTGACTACCCCATCGCCGGCTACAAGGTGGGTAAGGCCGTTGCCAACGGCGACGTCGACCTGGGCATCCTCATCTGTGGCACCGGCGTCGGGATTAGCCTGGCTGCCAACAAGGTCGAGGGCGTACGCGCCGTCGTGTGCTCCGAGCCCTTCAGCGCCAAGCTCTCCCGCATGCACAACAACACCAACGTGCTCGCCTTTGGTGCCCGCGTCGTGGGCTCCGAGCTCGCCAAGATGATTGTCGACGAGTGGCTCGATGCCGAGTTTGAGGGCGGCCGCCACGAGCGTCGCGTCAATCTCATCAACGAGATCGACCAGACCCGCGGACTCAAGGTCGTCGACGAGGCCTAAAGACTTACAACACCATACGTTAACGACAGCCCCCGTCCGGAACACACATCCGGACGGGGGCTGTTTAGTAGATTTTTGGGATATACCTAGAAATCTACTGGAATAAAAAGGGCGCCGCGGATGGAATTCCGCGGCGCCAAAGCCACACGCTAACAGCTTTGAGGAGTCAAAGCTGGTTTAGCCAAAGAAGCGCTTGATCTCGATCTCGGCGTTCTCCAGACAGTCGGAGCCGTGGATCACGTTGGCGTTGACATCGACAGCGAAGTCGCCGCGAATGGTGCCGGGGGCAGCGTCAAGCGGATTGGTAGCGCCCATAAGGGTGCGCATCTTGGAGACAGCGGAGAGACCGGAAACGACCATCTTGACGACCGGACCGCTCGTCATAAAGTCGCAGAGACCGCCAAAGAAGGGCTTGTCGGCCAGATGGGCGTAGTGCTCCTCGACGGTAGCACGCTCGAGCGTGGTCATCTCCATGCGCTCGATGACAAGGCCGCTACGCTCAATGCGAGCGACGATCTCGCCGATCTTGCGATCGCGCACAGCGTCGGGCTTAATCATGATGAAGGTCTTCTCGATAGCCATAAGGTAGCCTTTCAAGTAGGTTCGCGCGTGCCCAAGTCCCATTCCGGCACCCGCCTGGACTGCATCGTAACAGAGTTTTAGCTGCAGTTAAACAAAAAACTGTTTATTGAAACACTACAATTTATTAAAACGTTCCATATGTGTCACTTCTGTTTCGAAGCCCGATTAGAGTACCATCCGACCGCGCATCAACCGCACCGAACCGAGCGGACGGTCGGTTGCCGCCCGTGAACGTACCCCCTTCACAACCTGCCCAAAGGTCCTACAGAAGTTCTCGACAAGCCCCTTCCCCATTACAACAAAATACGGGCGCCCGCAGCAACAGACGCCCGTAAAAGCAAAAACGATTTATCAATAAATGGCCAAAGCCGCTTCAACTAAACCCTTACTTTGCCCCGTGGCCCATCTCGACGACCTTGGTCAGCGATCCAAGCACACCTTCATCGGCAACGAGTTGTGCCTGGGCACGCTGCAGCTGCACGGCAACGGCGGCAGGGGCGGTACCGCCCTCGGTCGTGCGTGCAGCGACAATCGACGGGATGTCGAGCGCCTCGGTAATGTCGTGCTCAAAGAGCGGGCTTGCCTCTTGGAACACCTCAAACGGCAGGTCCTCAAGATTGCAGCCGCGCTTCTCGCACATCAGGACCAAATGGCCCACCACGGCGTGGGCCTCGCGGAACGGCAGGCCACGCTTGGCCAGGTAATCGGCAACATCGGTGGCGGCAAGGTGCCCCACGCCGCACTCGCGCGCCATGGCATCCTCGTTGACGGTCCAGGTCGAGATCATACCGGCCATAACGGACAGGCACTGCATGAGCGTATGGGCGGTATCGAGCGCGCCCTCCTTGTCCTCCTGCAAGTCCTTGTTATAGGCGAGCGGCAGGCCCTTCATGGTCACGAGCAGCTGCACCAGGTTGCCATAGACTCGGCCGCTCTTGCCGCGGATAAGCTCGGCAAAATCGGGGTTCTTCTTCTGCGGCATGATGGACGAGCCAGTGGAATACGAGTCGGAGAGCGTGATAAAGCCAAACTCGGAGCTCGACCACAGCACGATCTCCTCGGAAAGACGCGACAGGTGCATCGCCATGACGGAGCCGGCGTAATGCAGGTCGAGGAGGAAATCACGGTCGGAAACCGCATCGAGCGAGTTGGGAATCACGCCCGCAAAGCCAAGTTCGGCGGCCGTCATCTGACGATCGAGCGGATAGCTCGTACCGGCAAGCGCGGCAGCGCCCAGCGGGCAGTTGTCGGCAGCATCAAAGGCGGCCTTCAGGCGTGTAAAGTCGCGCGCGAACATCCAAGAATACGCCAGCAGATGATGCGACAGCAGCACGGGCTGAGCATGCTGCATGTGCGTGTAACCCGGCAGAATCACCTTGTTGTACTGTTTGGCCGCATCCACCAGCACGTGGCGCAGCTCAAGATTGGCCTCCATGAGCTCCTTGGCCAGCGCCTTGACGCCCAGGCGCGTATCGGTCGCCACCTGGTCGTTGCGCGAACGCCCGGTATGCAGGCGCTTGCCTGCCTCGCCGATGCGACGGGTCAGCTCGCTCTCGATGGACATATGAATGTCCTCGTCGTTGATATCGAAGGTGAAGTTGCCGGCATCGATATCCTGTTCGATTGCGGTCAGACCCTCGGCAATCGCCTGCTCGTCCTTTGCACTGATAATGCCCTGGGCCGCCAGCATCTTGGCATGTGCCTTAGAGCCAGCGATATCCTGCTTATAGAGATGTTTGTCGACCGGCAGCGACGCGCCAAACTCCTGCGTGACCTCGGCCACGCCTGTCTCAAAACGACCGCCCCAAAGAGCCATGGAACCGTCCCCTTTCTCTAAATACCAAAACAAGCGCCCAAAGCAAAGCGCCATGTCGCTAAAGCGATTTATCAACCGCTAGTTTTGCACATTCCCCACCGAGCGCGAGACCATGTGGCTAATTTGCAAAGAAGTGACGCACCAGGCACTTGGCGCCCATCGACTCCCGCCAGCCGTTGCTTGCCGAGCCGTCAATCCATGCCTTCAGGCTCATAGGGACATCCTCGACCTTTGCAGCATCGAACTCGGGCGCGAGGGCAAGTAAAGCATGCGCGATAGCATTGAACATAATGGATACTCCTCAGATATATATAGGCGCAGAGCCGCCAAATTGATAGAAGGAGCCCCGCCGGACAACCCCGGCGGGGCTCGGACTCAGCCGCAGACGCGGCATCATATATGCGGGCGGAATGTAGGGGCCACCGATGTTAAGAAGTGTCAGCAAGCATAACGAAAGGTAGGGACCCCATGCGCCCGTTATGTATCACGCGGATGGGCCGCGCGGATACCAAGGGAGAAAGACTTAAGCCTGAGCGGCAGCAGAGCTGGGACCCTGGACCTTGGCCCACGTCTTGAGCGACAGCGTGTCGATCTCGATAAAGCCGGCGCTGGCCTTCTCGTCAAACGTGGTGTCGCGGTCGTAGGTGGCCAGACCGTAGTCATAGAGGCTGAAGGGGCTCTTGCGGCCGACAACATGGCAGTTGCCCTTAAAGAACTTCAGACGAACGGTACCGGTCACGAACTTCTGGGTATCGGCCATAAAGGCGTCGAGTGCGTTTTTGAGCGGGCTGTACCACTGGCCGTTGTACACGGCGGTGGCCCAATCCTGCTCGAGCTTAATCTTGGTCTTGAGCAGATCGCCCTCGACGCAAATATCCTCGAGTGCCTTGTGGGCGGTGATAAGCGTCAGGGCGCCGGGAACCTCATAGCACTCGCGGCTCTTGAGGCCCACCAGACGATCCTCGACCAGGTCCAGGCGACCAAAGCCGTTATCGCCCGAAATCTTGTTGAGGGCGATGACGATCTCGGAGAGCTTCATCTTCTTGCCGTCGACGGCGACGGGCTTGCCGGCCTCAAACTCAATCTCGGTGTAGGTCGGGGTGTCGGGCGTTTCCTCGGGATTCTTGGTCATAACCCAGGCGTCGTCGAGCGGCTCGTTCCAGGGATCCTCCAGGTGGCCGCACTCAATGGCACGACCCCACAGGTTGTCGTCGATGGAATAGGGGTTGTCGTTGGCACCCTCGGGAACCGGCACGTTGTGGGCGTGAGCATAGGCGACCTCGTCGGGACGGCACTTCAGATCCCACTCGCGAACCGGGGCGATAACCTTAAGCTCGGGGTCGAGGGCCTTGACGGCAGCCTCAAAACGAACCTGGTCGTTACCCTTGCCGGTGCAGCCGTGGGCGACGTAGGTCGCGCCAAACTCGTGGGCGACCTCGACAAGCTTCTTGGCGAGCAGCGGGCGAGACAGAGCGGAAAGCAGCGGGTACTTGTTCTCGTACATGGAATTTGCGGCGATGGCCTTGGTCAGGAACTCATCGGAGAACTCGTCGCGCAGGTCGAGCACCTGGCAATCAAGAACGCCCAGGTCGAGCGCTTTCTGTTTCTTGGCATCCAGGCCGGTCTCCTCCTGGCCCACGTTGCCGCAGACGCAAACGACATCGAGATTCTTCTCGTCCTGGAGCCACTTGACACATACGGATGTATCAAGACCACCGGAATATGCGAGAACTACTTTTTCCTTGCTCATGGCTGTTTCCTTTCGCCCTTGGTAGCTAGTTAGAACATCGGTCAGTTGCAAGTCATTTCAAGGTCACGTACCGTGCAATATCAGGTTAAATAGCAAAAATCAGCACATACATGCCCTAGAAACATGCAGCAATGTCGTGCTAAAACCCAACGACCTTAAAATGACTCTGTTGAGGCAATTCGCCCCATGCGGACAGAGACGATTGTTATCGTCGTCGGGAAATTGCGCGCTGGCGTCGGAGAGCATTGTCTGCAGTGATGATGATCTGTACGAACTGCATCTGCCTCTCCTTTCACACATCGCCGGGCGCAATTCTAATATCGCAAACGGTACCTTTTCCTCGGTAAGCGGCTCTTTTGCCGTCTCCGTTTTCGATGGTCGCTATATTACGCTAAAGTGCCTGCTGCACAAGCAACAAATTCAAATTTCTGAAAAGTTTTTTCATTAGTTTGTGAAATGCAGTGCAAATACGCTCCGTTCCTGCGAAAATACGCCTGGTTACGAGTTGTTGGTTATAACGTCTGAAACAATTTCGAAACGAAAGGCTCGCTTTTATGCAAACTTACGAATCGGACGCCAATATCGGAAACATTAAGCTCATCGCCGTCGACATGGACAAGACGCTGCTGACCGACGAGCGCGTGCTGCCGCAAGGCCTTGACGAACGCCTGGACAAGCTCGCCGAAGCCGGCATCGTATTCTGCCCCGCCAGTGGACGTCCCGCCCCCAAGCTCGAGGAGATGTTCGAGGGCATCAAGAACCGCATCGCTTTTTGCCCCGATAACGGCGCGTGCGTGATATATCGCGGCAACTATATCTATAAGAGCAACATCGATGTGGCGCTGTATCAACAGGTGCTCGCTCGTGCCTCGGAGGATTCTCGCGCCGTTCCCGTCCTGTGCTGCTTCGACGAGTTCTACGTGCTTGCCCGCGACCATCAATACCACGACGAGATCAGCGTCTACTACAACACAATCAACTACGTCGACAGCTTTGAGGGCATTGATTTCGAGTCCAACAAGATTTCGATCTTCTTCCCCGCCTACGACGCTGAGCCTGCGTTCCGCGAGACCTATAACCCCGCGTTCTCGGATCAGCTCTACGTCACCAATGCGGGCCGCGAGTGGATCGACTTTATGAACCTGGGCGTCGACAAGGGCGCCGGCGTCGCGCACCTGTGCGAGCACTTGGGCATCGATATCGCCGGTGCCGCCGCCGTGGGCGACACCTACAACGATATCCCTATGCTCGAGCGCGTCGGGCATAGCTTTATCGTGGACAATGCCGAGGAGCATATGAATGCGCACGCCAAGTGGCGCATTCCGAGCAACAACGACGGGGGCGTACTGACGCTCATCGACGCCATCTTGGCGGCTCGGTAACGTTGCTCGTCGGACCTGGCCGGGCGAGGCGGGTAAGTTTTTCGTTCGGTCAGGTCCTGGGCTCGCTCGGAAAGCACATTAAGTGCTTTCCGGCTCGTGCGGAATCTACGAAAAACTTACCCGCCTCGCCCGGCCAGGTCCTTGGGTGACTTGCTTGCCGCCTAGATGGCGTCTTGGGTGTCTAGATGCTTGGCTGATTTTTTGGAATGAAGGGGGCTCCTTGTTGGCAAGGAGCCCCCTTCTGCCTTTAGTTACTTTGGAACTGTGGGCGCTTTCCTATTTCGCGTCGGCCCAGGTTATGCCGGTGCTGGCTTCGGCGATGAGGGGTACGCGGAGGTCTACTACGTGCTCCATGACGTCGCGGACCATGGCGGTGAGGCGCTCGACTTCGTCGACGGGGCACTCAAAGTCCAGTTCGTCGTGCACTTGCAGGATCATGTGGGCGGCAAAGCCCTCTTCTTCCAGGCGGCGGCTTACGCGGGCCATCGCGATCTTGATGATGTCGGCGGCGGTGCCCTGCATGGGGTGATTCATGGCCGTACGCTCACCAAAGCCACGGAGTTGCGGGTTTTTGGCCTTGAGCTCCGGAATATGACGCCGGCGACCGTACATGGTCTCGGCGTAGCCCGTCTGCTTGGCGCGCGCCACCACGTTGTCGAGGAACGTGCGCACGCCCGGGTAGGCCTCGTAGTAGCGATCGATCATGCCACGCGCCTCGGCCATCGAGATGTGCAGCGACTGCGACAGACCGTACGCCTGCTGACCATACACAATGCCAAAATTCACGGCCTTGGCGCGACTGCGCAGGTCGGGCGTTACCTCGGACACGGAAACGCCAAACACGCGCGCGGCCGTCTCGGCATGGAAGTCCTCGCCCTCGTTAAAGGCGCGCACCAGGTGCTCGTCACCCGAGAGATGCGCGAGTAGACGCAGCTCGATCTGCGAGTAGTCCACCGCCAAAAAGACGCTGCCCTCGCCTGCCGAAAACGCCGTCTTAACGGTACGGCCCAGCTCAGAGCGCGTCGGGATGTTCTGCAGGTTCGGGTCGCTCGAGGACAGGCGACCCGTTGCCGTGATGGTCTGGTTGTACGTGGTGTGCACGCGACCGTCACCACGGCGCAGCGGACCTAGCGTATCCAGATAGGTCGACTTAATCTTGGACTTCTCACGCCAGTCCAAAATCAGGCGCACGATTTCGTGGTCGCGCGCAAGGTCGCTCAGCACTTTGGCGTTGGTCGAATAGTACCCGCGCTTGGTCTTTTTGAGGCCCTTGGTCGGAAGCCCCATAACGTCAAAGAGCACGTGCGAGAGCTGCATGGGACTGCCGATGTTAAACGTCTCATCACCTGCCAGGTCGCGAATGCTGCGCTCGACCTCGGTGATCTGGGTCGCCAGGCCCTCGGACAGGCTGCGCAGCCGGTCGGGATCTACGAGCATGCCCGCGCGCTCCATCTTGGCAAGCACCGGCACGAGCGGCATCTCAATGCCATCGAACACGTTGGCGGCGTTCTCGCGGGCCATGCGGTCGCGAAGCGGCGCCACGAGTGCCAGCGTCAACGCCACGGTACGGGCAGCAGGAGCAGGAGCGTCCTCGCCAGCACCATCCGCACCGCGCGCCGCAGGCAGCGCCATCTGCAGATAGGTATCGGCCAGATATGCCTCGTCAAACTCGGAGCGGTCGGAATCCAACAGGTACGCGGCAACCACGGTATCAAAGATGCGCACGGAATCGACTGCCAGCGGGTCCATGAGCTCGGGCTCAGAAGAATCGATGGGCGAAAGCTCATGCAGCAACGCCTTCATGTCCGGGCTCGCCACGCGGCCCTCCATAAACAGGCGCGCGAGCACGCCAGCGATAACGCCGTGGGCAGAATTGAAGCCCTCAACAGCGGCAGGCGTGCCATCATCGGGTTCCTCGAGCGCAAAGAGCCCCTTGGACGTCGCCAGCCACAGCGTACGCGTCAGGCCAAAGAGCGCACCCTCCTCCTTGTCATCGTCCACCACGGCGGCGACCCACTCGCCCGCATCAATCGTGCGAGAGATCTCGGCCGCCACAGCAGCAAGTGCCTCAGCATCGCCGGCGGCGGCACGCGAAACCGCGGGTATCTCGAACGCGCTGGCAGCGGGCACGACCCCGCCCTCGCCGCCAATCAGCGCCAGGAACCGGTTCTGCATGGCCGTAATGCCAAGTGCGCCCAGCGCCGCGGACACCTCATCGGCAGAAAACGATGGGAAGGACGTCGCGTCAAAGTCGAGCTCGACAGGTGCATCGGTGCGGATGGTCGCAACCTTGCGGCTCAGCAGCGCATCGTCGATGTGTGCACGCAGGTTCTCGCCCATCTTGCCCTTGACCTCGTCAGCATGCGCAATGACCTCGTCCAAGCTGCCGTACTGCGCGATGAGCGCGCTCGCCTTTTTGGGGCCGATGCCCGGTACGCCGGGAATGTTGTCCGACGTATCGCCCTTCAGGCCGTAAAAATCGGGCACGAGCGCCGGCGTAATGCCGTGATACAGGTCGTCCACGCTCTCGGGCGTCATGATCGCCACGTCGGACAGGCCCTTGCGAGTCGAGACCACGTTGACGTGCTCGGTCACAAGCTGATACATGTCACGGTCGCCGGTCACCAGCAGCATGTCGCAGCCGGCCTCCTCACCCAGGCGCGCCATGGTTCCCAGGATATCGTCGCCTTCCCAGCCCTCGGACTGCAGAATTGGCACGTTGAGCGCCGTGAGCAGCTCCTTAATCATGGGAAACTGCGCATGCAGATCGGGGTCCATGGGCGGGCGCTGCGCCTTGTACTGCGGCAGCATCTCCATGCGCACGCGCGGCTTGCCCTTGTCAAACGCCACGACCACACCGTCGGGGCTAAAGGCATCGATCATCTTAAGAAACATGTTCAGAAAGCCAAAGATCGCGTTGGTGGGACGACCGTCCGGCGCGTTCATGGTCGGCGGCACGGCGTGGAAGGCGCGGTGCATGAGCGAGTTGCCGTCGATAACGGCAAAGGTGCGGCGCTTGTCAGACATATTGAATACCTCGCTTTGGACTGGGCACGGCTTGCTCACTCCAGTTTACACGCTCCCCGCCCCGCGGCCACCGCACATCAAGCTCCCCCGCCACCGCGCGTTCCCGAGTGATACGATGGCTCACGGTACAACAACCAGCACGATCGATCCGAAAGGAGCCTGCGTCATGGAGCGTCCCTGCGCATGGAAAAAGTACACGCCACAGCAAATCGAGGAGCTCGAGGAGCTTTGCCGCGGCTATAAGCAGTTTTTGAGCGAGAACAAGACCGAGCGCCTGTGCGTCAAGACCGGCATCAAGATGGCCGAGGAGGCGGGATACGTCGACCTGGAGACCGTGATCGCCGAAGGCCGCGAGCTCAAGGCAGGCGACAAGGTGTACGCCGCCAACCACGGCAAGGATCTTATGCTCGTCAACCTGGGCACCGCCCCGCTCGAGCAGGGCTTTAACATCCTGGGCGCCCACGTGGACTCGCCGCGCCTGGACCTCAAGCAGAATCCCGCCTTCGAGGCCGGCGACATGGCCTACCTCGACACGCACTACTACGGTGGCGTCAAGAGCTACCACTGGGTGGCCTCCCCGCTCGCACTCGTGGGCGTCATCTGCAAAAAGGACGGCACCACCGTCGACATCAACATCGGCGACAAGGCCGACGATCCGGTCTTTACCATCTCCGACCTGCTGATCCACCTCTCGAGCGAGCAGATGTCCAAGCCCGCCAAGGACGCCGTCGACGCCGAGATCCTCGACGTGATCGTGGGCGGCCGTCCCGTAAAATTTGACGAGGACGACAAGGACGCTCCCACCGAGCCCGTCAAGCAGATGTTCCTGGATATCCTCAAGGAGCAGTACGACGTCGAGGAGGAGGACTTCCTCTCCGCCGAAATCGAGGTCGTGCCCGCCGGCCCCGCCCGCGACATGGGCCTCGACCGCTCCATGATTTTGGGCTATGGCCACGACGACCGCGTCTGCGCCTACCCCTCCATGCTCGCCCAGATCAATGTGGCCAACGTGGAGCGCACGAGCATCACGCTCATCGTCGACAAGGAGGAGATTGGCTCCGTGGGAGCCACCGGCATGACAAGCCGCTTCTTCGAGAACACCGTCGCCGAGATCATGACGCTCGCCGGCGAGGGCAGCCCGCTGGCCCTGCGCCGCGCACTCGCCCACAGCCGCATGCTCTCCTCTGACGTGTCCGCCGGCTTCGACCCGGGCTACGCCGGCAAGTTCGAGACCAAGAATGCAGCCTTTATGGGTCGCGGCCTGTGCTTTAACAAGTACACGGGCAGCCGCGGCAAGGGCGGTTCCAACGACGCCGACGCCGAGTATATGGCTCTCATCCGCGACATTATGGACGAGGCCGGCGTGGACTTCCAGACCTGCGAGCTCGGTCGCGTCAACGCGGGCGGCGGCGGCACCATCGCCTACATCATGGCCAAGTACGGCATGAACGTCATCGACTCCGGCGTTGCCGTCCTGTCCATGCACGCCCTGTGGGAGGTCGCCAACAAGGCCGATATCTACGAGGCCTATCGCGGCTACAAGGCCTTCATCGAGCGCGCCTAATCAACCCTTCATCAGTTGCGGTGAGATACGGACTAAACTGGCCCATAAACGGCCAAAACAGACCGTATTACACCGCCACTTCCTTTTTGGCAGAGGAGAGTCCATGCTGCAGGTCATCATTTCGCCCGCCAAGCAGATGCGCGCGGCCCAAGATGCTTTTGAAGTCCTGGGCATTCCACCCTTTGTGCGCGAGACGGCTCGCCTCCACCGCGCACTGCTAGATATCGAGCGGAATGAAGGCAGCGGCAGCCTGCAGGCGCTGTGGAACGTGAGTGACAAACTGCTGGGGCCCTGCCTCAACACCCTGCATGAGTTCGAGCCCATCTTGCAAAGCGGCGATCTCGACAATCCCGCACTCGCCCGTCACCTCTCCCCTGCCGTCATGTCCTATCACGGCATTCAATACCAAAGCATGGCGCCCGAGGTGATGGATTCCGCACAGCTCGCATGGCTGCAAGACCATCTGTGGATCCTCTCGGGCCTTTACGGATGCGTACGCCCCTTTCATGCCGTTGAACCGTATCGGCTGGAGATGGGCGCGAAGCTTGCCGTCGACGATGCCCGAGACCTCTACGCGTTTTGGGGCGACAAGCTCGCACGGGTCATCGCTCCGGCAGGCTCCAACGCCACGATCGTCAACCTCGCCAGCGCGGAATACGCCAAAGCCGTTCTGACCCGCCTCACCACCGACGCCACGGTCGTCACATGCCTCTTTGGCGAAGGCATCCGCAACGGCAAGCCCATCCAACGCTCGACCGCCAGCAAAAAAGCGCGCGGCTCCATGGTGCGCTGGATGGCAGAAAACAAGTTCGAGGATGTAAGCGGGCTCACCGCGTTCGACGTTGGTTATCGTTACTTTCCCGAGCTTTCAAATAAAAACACTTTGGTCTTCCTGAACGAACAGGCCTTGTAGGACTACCACTACTTTTGAATGTGCTGCCTAGGCACGGCGTCTATTCCGCCAGGCCGTCGGCTTTTGCAATCTCGCTCGTCGAGCCATCTTGGTAGGTAACCTTAACGTGCTCCACCTCGGACGCCTCAACACCCGACGGAGGCTCCAGGCGCCATTCCGTCAGGGCTATATCCATGGTCGTGGGTACATCCCCCTGATCTTTGAGCTCGACCGACAGCGTCCTAAGCGACGCATCGAAGGTCACACGCTCGATCTCTTCACCAGGAATGGAACCACCGCTCAGCTGCAGTTGCACAAACTTGTCGCGCGGATACCAATAGTCGCCCGGCGCGGCAACGGTATTGCCACCCGCGACCTTCGCCGTCATAATCGGCAGGCTATCGTCCGCCTCAAACGTCCAGGAAACTCCCCCACGCCCGCCAAATGTCCAGATACAACAGGCAATCACCATCACGACAAGAATCGCGAAACCAATTGCGACCAGCCCATGATGGGCGCGGCTCTCCTCGGCCGACACATCCCACTGCGTCTCTCGATACAGATGCTTGTCTTCCATGTTCGCCTCCCCGCGGGCATGCTCGTCGCGTCAATCGTACCCATTCGAGCTATACTTGAGCCCACCACATAAACGGGGAGCTTGCAGGACAAGACGGCAGGCTGAGACTGGGCGCGCCCGCCCTGACCCGCAAACCTGATATGGGTAATGCCAACGAAGGGAGCCGTGCCAATGAGCACACAGACCGAGCCCAAGCTCGTCACGCAAATCGACTTCGCCCGCGCCGGGCAAATCACACCGCAGATGAAGGAGGTTGCCGAGCGCGAGCATCGCGACCCCGAGTACATCCGCGAGCGCGTGGCCGACGGCCGCATCGCCATTCCCGCCAACATCGTGCATATCAAAAAGGGCATGCGCGCCTTTGGCGTCGGCGAGGGCCTGTCTACCAAGGTCAACGTCAACCTGGGCATCTCGGGCGACAAGGCCGATGCCGCCGAGGAATGGAAGAAGGTCAAGATTGCCGAGGACTTTGGCGCCGACGCCATCATGGACCTCTCCAACTCGGGCAAGACGCGCCAATTCCGCCAGCAGCTCATCGACGAGACGCCGCTCATGGTGGGCACCGTCCCCATGTACGACGCCATCGGCTACATGGAAAAGCCGCTTGTCAAGCTTACCAAGGACGACCTGTTCGAGGTCGTGCGCGCGCACGCCGAGGACGGCGTGGACTTTATGACCATCCACTGCGGCATCAACAAGTCGGTCACCAAAACCTTTAAGGAGACCGGCCGTCTCATGAACATCGTCAGCCGCGGCGGCTCACTGCTGTTTGGCTGGATGGAGGTCACCGGCAACGAGAACCCCTTCTACGAGTACTTTGACGAGCTGCTCGAGATCTGCCACGAGTACGACGTGACGATTTCGCTCGGCGACTCCTGCCGCCCGGGCTGCCTCTACGACTCCAACGACGCCACCGAGACCGCCGAGATGATCGAGCTGGGCAAGCTGTGCAAGCGCGCTTGGGCCGCCGGCGTCCAGGTCATGGTCGAGGGCCCGGGGCACATGGCGCTCGACGAGATCGCCGCCAACATGAAACTGCAGAAGCGCCTGTGCCACAACGCCCCGTTCTACGTGCTCGGGCCGCTGGTGACCGATATCGGCGTGGGCTACGACCACATCACCGCAGCCATCGGTGGCGCCATCTCCGCCAGTTCCGGCGCCGACTTCCTGTGCTACGTGACGCCCGCCGAACACCTGTGCCTGCCCAACGCCCAGGACGTGCTCGACGGCCTCATGGCCACCAAGATTGCCGCACACGCCGCCGACATCGCCAAAAAGGTGCCCCACGCCCGCGACATGGACGACAAGATGGGCCAGGCACGCCGCAAGCTCGACTGGGACGCCATGTGGAAGTGCGCGCTCGACCCGGTCACCGGCAAGAAGCGCTACGAGGAATCCCCTGCTGCCACCGAGGGCACCTGCACCATGTGCGGCAAGATGTGCGCCGTCCGCACCGTCAACAAGGTGTTCGAGGGCACGACGATCGACCTCGGCATGGAGGACTAACTCGTCACCGGAGCCATAATCGGCCACAAGGCGTTCGTCAATTGTTGACGTGTGAACAATTTCTTTCATTTACGTAAAGATTGCACCACCCGCCCGGGATCGGCATACAGCCGGCCCGGGCAACTTTATAATGCGGGCAGGAGACCCATTTGAATCCGACCGAACAAGGGAGCGAACATGGATCGCAGTAAGGTACCAGCTGTCCTGTCCATCGCAGGATCCGATTCCAGCGGTGGCGCCGGCATTCAGGCCGACATCAAGACCATCACGGCGCACCGCCTGTATGCCGAGACGGTCATCACGGCCATCACCGCACAGAACACCCTAGGCGTCACCGCCGTGCAGAACATCTCCCCGGATATTGTCGCGGCGCAGATCGATGCCGTTTTTGACGATATCCGCCCCAGTGCCGTCAAGATCGGCATGGTTTCTTCTGCCGAGATTATCGAAGTCATAGCCGACCGCCTGAGCGCCTGGGACGCACAAAATATCGTCGTCGACCCCGTCATGGTCGCCACTTCGGGCGCTCGTCTCATCGCCGAGGACGCCGCCGAAGCGCTTACACGCCGCCTGTTCCCGCTGGC
The DNA here is from genome assembly GCF_052121575.1 of Collinsella sp. LCP19S3_C9. Lineage (NCBI taxonomy): Bacteria > Bacillati > Actinomycetota > Coriobacteriia > Coriobacteriales > Coriobacteriaceae > Collinsella > Collinsella sp. LCP19S3_C9. Next base: position 26,426 of record NZ_JBQKDZ010000008.1, on the reverse strand, counting down.
GACCGTCATCACGCCCAACATTCCCGAAGCCATGGCGCTGCTCGACTACGAGGTCGATTCCGAGCGCACACAGCAAAATGCCGCCATGCTCCTCACCCGCCGTTTTGGCTGCGCGTCCCTCGTTAAGGGCGGGCATTTTGTCAACGAGGCCAACGATGTGCTAGCAGAGCCCGCGCCGCTCGATGACGAGGGCAACCACCTGGGCGATCCGCTCACCACGTGGTTCCGCCACAAGCGCATCGAGACCGACAACACGCATGGTACCGGCTGTACGCTTTCGTCCGCCATCGCCTGCGCGCTGGCCCAGGGCATGGATCTTGCCGATGCCGTCAACGCCGGCAAGGCCTACCTAACCGGCGCTCTCGCCGCCGGCCTGAACATGGGCAAGGGCTCCGGCCCCGTCAACCACATGTGGCAGTACTAAAAAGCCAGCAACCAAAACCACCTCACAAACCACCGCAAAGGCGCCTGTCCCCTTTGTGTGGTTTGGGGCTGCGCTACTGACCGAGCATCTCTTGGAGCTTGGCTGCCACGGCGTGGCCCAGGCTCTCGTGGCTTTCGGGCATCATGTGCAGATAATCGATATCGCCCGGCTCGGCAAAATCGGCGGCATTCAAAAAGTCGCAGCCAAACTGCTCAGCGACATACGCATAGTATTCGGCAAAATGCTCCGAGGCCTCGACGGAGCGCTCGTCAAAGTCGGTCATGTACACATCGGCGATCTGCGGTTTAATCTTGATAGGCGCCATCAGCAGAATGCGCGGGCAGGGCGCAGCGTCGGTCCATGGAAACGCGCGGACGGCGCGAATCAGCGCCATGGCGCCACGGGCGATATCGGAAGCCGTCACGTTAAAGACCGTCTTGCAGTCGTTGGTGCCCAGCATGATCACAATGGCGTCCAGCGGCTTATGGGCCTCGAGCAGCATCGGCAACGCGCGGATGCCGTTGAGATTGGTGTCCAGATGGCACATATCGTCGCGCACCGTCGTGCGGCCGTTTAGACCTTCCTCAATCACATGCCAGCCCTCGCCCAGGTCGCGCTGGGCCACGCCGCACCAGCGCACATCGTGCGCATAGCGCACCGCGGTGCCATCGCGCATGCCCGCCGGATCGTAGCCATAGGTATTGCTGTCACCAAAGCACAGGACGTTTTTCATCGCAAACCCCTCCTTCAGCAAGAAGCCGACGGGAGCAGCCCCTCCCGCCGGCTCGACCTATCTGTCAGCGCGCACCGATTACAGATACTTGCGCCAGTCGTCATCATCCTCGTCATCCTCGGCAGCGGCATGAGCCTGCTCGGCGGCACGGGCGGCCGCGGCACGGGCGGCAACCTGGGCATAGGACTCCTCGTTGCGCTCGGGGAAGCTTGCCAGCACGTGCTCGAACTTGGCAAAATCCTCGTCCCAGCGCGTAGAGGGCACGGCAAAGAAGACCTGCTTGACCTTAAAGTCGCCCGATGAGAGCTCCTTGCGGAAGAGCTCGGCCACGGCCTCGGCGTCAAAGCCGTTGTTGTCACAGCCCCAGGCGCCCAGCACGAGCTTCTCGCGACCAAGCTCGTCGCAGATGGCCAGCACAAAGCGGATACGATCGCGCAGGGCGTCCAGCAGGGCATCGTCACCCACGCGATACTCCTGGCGAGCGCGCTTGGCGTTGGGCGCGGCGGCAACGATCACGTCGGCGTACGCATGCACGTGGTTGCGGTCGAAGCGCACCGCAGGCACCACCAGCGCACGGTTGCGGTACAGCTCACAGTTGATGTTGCGGCGACGGTTCTCGCCGTACCATTTGCGCTGCTTATCGAGCACATTGTACAGATACGAATCGGCACAGAGCGTGGCCTCCTGACCCAGATAGCCCTGGATGTAGCCACCGCCCGGGTTGGTGAACGAGGCAAAGGCGAGCACGGCCATGTCGCAGAACTGCGCGTAGCCTCGGCCGTTATCCAGAATGGCCTGCGTGGCAGAGGCGTCGAGCACGGTGACCTCGGGTAGGACCGGAGCGGGCTCCTCGGCAGCAGGCGCGGGCTCGGTCTCCGTGGCTTCCTCTGCGGGCACAGGCTCGGCCACGACCTCGGTCTCGGCAGGCGCAACCTCGGCGGCCTCAGACTCATCGGCAACCTGCTCTTCGGCAGCAGCCACCTGGGCCTTAGCCTTCATCGCCGCGACAAATCCGGCAGGCATGCCCTCGAACTCGCGCACGCCGGCAAGCGAGCGCTCGATATCCTTTGCGCACGCTTCGGACACAGTCGCCACGTGACGCTCGGCGGCCTTGGCACGGGCCTCGCGCTTGGGATTGGGCTGTCCCGCGCGGTTGGGCCTACGGTTACGGTTCCTGTTGTCGACGTCTGCCATAAGTGGTCACCTTTCTCGGTCGCTGCCGCTATCGGCTTTTCCCATCCATGATACCCCGCCGCGTACAAAAAAGGCGGCCCCGAAGGACCGCCTTTCGCATCGATTTGCGCGCGGCAAGCACCGCTGCAATCTGGCACTAGTCGCGACGACCAAGGATGTTCAGAATGCGCAGGAACACGTTGATAATGTCCACGAACAGGTTGGACGCCATGAGCACGGCGTTGGGCAGCGTGGGCGGCACCGTCGTGGCCACATAGGTGTCGTAGCCAATAAAGCCGGCGAACACCACAATCACGATCAGGTCGGTGATGGTCTGCGAGACGCCCATGAACATCAGCACGATCTCGACCAGAATCGTGGCAAGCAGAATGCCAAAACCAATGCCGTACACACGCTGGAAGAATTTGGGGAAGGTCACGCCCAGTGCGCCAAAGACAAAGGTGATGGCGGCAGTGGCGATAAAGGCGGTGTTGATGGTGGGCAGGTCGTAGTTGGCAAGGCCAAACGACGCGGTCAGACCAAAGGTGCTCGCAAAGATCGCGTAACCCGCGAGCGACAGGCCCACGGACTGCTTGCTGGCGGCGGCCGACATCATGACGATGCCGACAATGGTCAGGATAAACGAGCCAAAGACCAGCGGCAGGGCGGCGCCACTCATCATCATGCGCGCAAACGACATGGTGCCCGTAAAGTAGGCGCCAGCGCCCATAGCGCAAAAACCCAAAAAGATCAGGGCAGACATGGCAAGGTTGTACGCGCGCGGCGACATCTCCTTGGCACGGCTTGCGCCGGTCTCGATGGGGCCGTTCTGATAGCCCTGGATATCGTTCATAATTTCGTCCTTTCAAAAAGCGCCGCGACAGCGCCGTAGGTGACAAGATTCCTGCCATTGTACCCGAATGGCGCGCGCTCTTACCCACGGCGCTCACTCTCGAGTGTGCGGTCGAACGCCCACACCCACCACCGCATCAGATGAGCCTGCGAGCCATCCGGTCGCTCACGCGCCTGGTCTTCCAGATACAGCTCGGTCGTATGTCCGCCAAAACGAACCTTATAGGTTGCCGTACGAATGCCGTGAACCGTCAGGCCAAAACCGGTAGACGAGACAATCTCGTCAATCGTAAAGCAGCGACCGTCGACCCAGCAGACGGTAACCGGCACAACTTGTCCGCCCGCGAGGATGCGGGCCACGACGTCCACATACTGCTTGTGCACGCGCCGAGTTTTGCCATCTGTCTGTCGATATTCCATGCCCCTATTATCGAACGCATGTTTGCATATTGTAAAGCGAACAGACTGTGGTTTTGGGGTGTCGGAGCGAGCGCACGTGTCCTCACGGCGTATTAGCAAAAAGAACACCCGCGGTCAACAGGGCTAATATTCAATTTTAGTGCCAAAAAATTCACTTCTCCCGTCAGAACTCGGTAAAGAAACCCGCAGGAGGTGATACGATTTATCATGTTTTTGTAACGTTTCTGCAAACTTCGAGAAAGCCCATATATGGACGTAACGTTCTCAGCCTTCCTCGGCCAACTTGTTTCGAACCCAGTCCTTGCCGTCACCGTGTTCCTCGCGCTCGGCGCCATCTTCGTCAACGGATGGACCGACGCGCCCAACGCCATCGCGACCTGTGTCACCACGCGTTGCATGCCCGCCCGCGCCGCTATTCTCATGAGTGCCGCGTTCAACTTTTTGGGCGTGCTCATCATGACGCACTTTAATGCCAGCGTTGCCAACACCATCTCCCATATCGTCGACTTTGGCGGAAACAGCACCATGGCGCTCGCGTGCCTCTGCGCGGCCCTGTTCTCCATCGTCGTCTACGGCGCCACGGCATCGCGTTTTGGCATCCCCACCTCGCAGAGCCACAGCCTCATCGCCGGCCTAACCGGCGCTGCCATCGCCCTCGGCGGCGCCAGCAGCGTCAATGTCCACGAGTGGATGAAGGTCATCTACGGCCTGGCGCTCTCCATCGGTCTGGGCTTTGTCATGGGCTGGGTCCTGTGCAAGCTCGTCTCGATTCTTTTCGCTGCCGCCAACAGGCGACGTGCCAACGTCTTCTTTAAATATGCTCAGATCGCGAGCGCCGCGGCCATGAGCTTTATGCACGGCGCGCAGGATGGACAAAAGTTCATCGGCGTGCTCTTTTTAGGTGTCGCCTTTGCCAACGGACAGACCGGCGTCGGCGACGCCGGCATCCCCATCTGGATCATGCTGCTGTGCTCGGCCACCATGGGCATCGGCACCAGCGTGGGCGGTGAGCGTATCATCAAGTCCGTCGGCCAGAGCATGGTTAAGCTCGAGAAGTATCAGGGCTTCTCTGCCGACCTGGCAGGAGCCGCAAACCTGCTGCTTGCCACGCTCACCGGTATCCCCGTGTCCTCCACGCACATCAAGACCTGCGCCATCATGGGCGTCGGCGCCGTCAAGCGCCTCTCGGCCATCAACTTCGGCGTGGTCAAGGACATGATGTTCACGTGGTTCTTCACCTTCCCCGCCTGTGGACTCATCAGCTTTGTCATGGCCAGGCTGTTCATGATGTTCCTCTAGTCAAACCGAATGTCCATCCGGACCGCATTACCTCGCCCACCCGTCTTCGCCCCGAAAGGATCACTCATGGCAAAGAAACCCGATTCGTTCTACTTTGACAACTACGTCGCCTGCGCCGACTTCGCCGTTCAGGCAGCCGAGCTGCTCACCAAGATTTTTGAGAACTTTGACCCCGCGCAGATCCACGACATGCTCGAGAAGATGCATGCGATTGAGCATGCAGCAGACAAGAAGCACCATGAGCTCGAAGACGCCCTGCTCACGGCCTTTATCACCCCGCTTGAGCGCGAGGACCTTAACCTCATGAGCTGCTCGCTCGATACCGTGCTCGACCGTATTGAGGGCGTCGTGCAGCGCCTCTACTTCACCAACATCCAGAGCATCCACCCTGATGCCATCGTGATCGCCCACAAGGTGACCGACGCCTGCCGCGCCATGAAGGACCTGATGGTCGAGTTGCCCAACTACCGCAAGTCCAAAACGCTGCGCGAGCTCGTCATCCAGATCAACACCATCGAGTCCGAGGCCGACGAACTCTACATCAACGCCATGCGTAACCTGCACGTCAACGGCAAGGACCCGCTCGAGGTCATCGCCTGGCGTGACGTGTACGCCTTCTTGGAGTACTGCGCCGACTGCTGCGAGAATGTGGCCGATGTCGTGGATTCGATTGTCATGAAGAACAGTTAATTGGGGGTACGCGTCCCGGCGGCGAAGGGCCGGCACCTGTTTGCTTTCTCACTCCGGCTGCGTAGCAGAGTCGTTCGAAAGTAAACAGGTGCCGGCCCTTCGCCTTACGTATCACCATTGGAACTTTGGCTGATAGTTTTAGCGCAATGGGGGTTTGGCTGAAGGGACCTTTGGTACCCGCTCGGACACTTTGGCCCTTGGTGAGCGTTTGACTGATTGCTGCTTTGGGTACTCTTTAGGTTACTTTGGGTTTGTTTGATTTTTAATTGTTGGAGGGCTTGTATGTCGTACATGGATCTGGCTCGGTCTCGGTATTCTTGTCGTTTGTTTGAGGATCGTTCTGTTGAGCAGGCTGTGGTGGATACCATTGTTGAGGCTGGACGCATTGCTCCTTCTGCTTGCAATAATCATCCAACCCGTGTGATGGTGTTGGATACGCCTGAGCTTCTGGAAAAGGCAGCTGCTTGTCAGCCTCGGTTTGCTCGTGATGGGTCCATCTTTGGCGCTCCGCTCATCTTCCTCGTTTGCAGCGTTACCAACGATGCTTGGGTGCGTCCCTATGATCAGATGAACTCCAGCGCTATCGACACCTCGATTGTTTGCGATCAGATGATGATGGAGGCCGAGGAACAGGGCCTGGGAACGTGCTGGGTATGCCATTTTAAGCCCGAGCTAGCCCGCGAGCAGTTCAACCTGCCCGAGGGCGTTTATCCCTACCACATGCTCGTCTGCGGCTATCCCGCCGACCATATCGCCGACCCCGAGCATCGCGAGGCCCGCACCATTCCTCTATCCAATTTCCTTCTCAAGTAGTTTTTGGCCCATGCCCTAAAATCTACCTTTTACCGCTCAAACGTTCGCCGAGTTCTGCCCTATCGCACGCAGAGCTCGGCGTTTTGTTTCCCAACCCGTATACAGCTACAAAAAAGGAGCTCGCAAGCGCGAGCTCCTTTTAAGAGCTAGATTGTAGTTTTGGCGCTAGTCCAGGTCGTCCGCGGCAAAGTTGTCAATCGGGGCGAAGGGGTCGGCCACGGGGACAACCGGATCAGCGACAGGCAGCGGCTCGGCGGCAGGCATGGTCACGGCAGGAGAAGCCGCGGAACCGACCGGCGTAGAAGCCAGCAGATCGGCCGGGAAGGAATTCTGAGCATCGTCCATAAAGTGCTGAATGAGCTTGAGATACTCGGCCTTGAACTCCTCGCGGGAAGCCTTCAGACGGTCAATCTCCTCGAGCTCGGCCTGCTTCTCGGTCAGGGCCTGACGGATGACCTCGCGGGCCTTGGCGTCGGCCTCGTTGCGGATGCGGTCAGCATTCTCGTTAGCGTCGTTGACAATCGCCTCGGCGGTCTGCTGAGCCGCAATGAGAGCGGCGGAAATCTGACGCTCCTGAGCGGAGAAATCGGGAGCGGGAGTGGCGACAGGGGCAGCCTGAGCGGCAGAATCCTGGGCCTGCGCAAGCTGAGCCTGCGTATCGGCAAGCTGCTGCTCGGTGGCGGTCAGGCGACCCTTAAGATCAACGATCTTGGCAAGCATAGCGTCGACCTCGGAGGACAGGGTCTCCAGGAAGACGTCGACCTCGGCGGGATCGTAGCCGCGCTTGGCCTCAGAGAAGGTCTGAGCCTGGATGTCAGCAGGGGTAATAGCCATAACAAGTTCTCCTTTATCATCGCCTTGGCGCTAAGCGCCCGACATAGGTTACTGAGCCAGTCCTATACGAGTATACCTATAAGTAGCTGCAGAATGAGCTTCTGCACCAACTGCAACGCAATAATCGCAACGACCGGTGAAAAATCGATACCGCCCATCGGCGGCATAAACCGGCGAAACAGGTTGAGCCAAGGGCCGCAAACGCCGTCGAGCACCGCCGCGATATCCTGTAGCAAACCACCCTGCTTCATGGGAATCCACGTCATAAAGCAGTAGACCACAATCAACGTGGAATAAAAATTAAACAGCGTGTTGACAAGCTGAACGATGGTGTAGATGTTGATGGGAATCTCCTCGTCTTGTCTTTACTTAAGGTAGCCGTCGGCGCGAAGCTTCTTAAGATCCGAATCCTTGACCTCGCAGCCGGCGGGCAGCACCATAAACACGCGGTCGCCCACTTCTTTGACCGAAGCGCCCAGGCCGCAGGCAAAGCCATAGCTAAAGTCCAGGACGCGTTTGGCGACCTCGGTGCGAACGCCCACAAAGATCAGCGCGACAGGCTGCTTGGTACGCACGCGGCGCACGACCGTCTCCACGTCGTCATAACTCTCCGGACGAAGAACGTAGGCCGGCAACTGAGGCGTGGCGTTGATGATATTGCTCGCATAGGCAGAGGCATCGCTCGGCGTTGAAGCAGGAGCGGGCACAGCGGCAGCGCGGACCCGAGCGTTCTCGGCGTAGCTTGACGGCGTGTCATAGGCGCCGGGACGATAACCGCCCGCAGCGGCATCCTGAGAGCGCGAAGGCGGATTGTACGTCGTAGCGTGACGGGAGTCGTCGCCGATCAGTTGACCGGAACGCGTGTACACAGCAACCGACTCAGCCTCTCCGCGGCGTGTCTGCCCCAGCAGTCCATTGCTCGGTTCATCTTGCGTGTAGAAGCCCTCGCCCGAAGCACCGCTGTAGCCGTTGTTCTGATAGCCGTCGTCATAGCCGTCATCGTAACCGTAGTCATCATCCTGGCCATAACCCTGGTCATAACCCTGCTGGCCGCCTAGGTGCATTTTATTTTTAATTTCGTCAAGGAAACCCATGGTTGTGTCCTCTCACGGTCTAATGCAGGCGCTCTGACAATCAGCGCGCACTTCAGGCTCTTATTTTACTTCAAACTCCGGGCTGAATACTACCCTGCCCAGGCGAACAAGCGTCGAGCCTTCCTCAAGGGCAGGCTCAAAGTCCTCGCTCATGCCGCAAGAAAGCTCAGGCAGACACAGATCGGGGTGTGCCGTCTCCAGCTCATCCCTCAACTCACGCAGCCCGGCAAAGGTGCGGCGCGCCACATCCTTATTCCCCCGGGGTGCCATGGTCATAAGCCCCTGCACACAAATTCCCTCAAGTTCCGCAAGCTCGCCAGCCGCGGCACGAACCTCATCGGGCGAAAAGCCGCCCTTGGACTCCTCCCCGCTTACATTGACCTCGATCAGCACATGCTGCGGAGCAGAAAGCTCGCCCGCCTCAATCTTGCGGACGGCACGGCTCGAGATAGCCTGCGCCAAATGAAGCGACCCCACCGAATGAATCAGCTCGGCCGCACCCAGCACCGCATTGATCTTGTTGGTCTGAAGATTACCGATCATATCGAAGCGCACCTCGGGCAGCTCCGGATGCTCCGCCAGCCCCGCAAGCTTGCGAACAAGCTCCTGCGGACGGTTCTCGGCAAAATGACGATACCCTGCCTGGATGGCGGCAACGGTCTCATCGACGCCAACGGTCTTGGAGACGGCAATCAGACGTGCGGCATTGTGTGGACGGCCCACGCGATCGAGTGCGGCATAAAAGCGTTCGAGAATCTGCTCGCGGCGAGCGCGCATCACGTTCAAATAATTATCCATTGCCAATCGCCTCCGCTAACAGCCATACAAGTAGTCCCATGCTAACGCAAGAGCGCGGCCCTGCATGTGCAAGGCCGCGCTCACTTAGGTATTTACAATCTTTCGACGAACGGAGCTACCCTACTCCTCGTCATCCTCGGTATCGTCCTCGTCCTCGAGGTGCTCGAGCAGGTAGCGAAGACCCTCGCTCACCTCGTTAGCGGGTACCTTGGCAACAAAGCGCGCATCGACAGCTGGCCTCATGATGACGCCCTCGCCCGAAGGTACGCGCATGCTCTCGAGCTCATCCTCGTCCGTACGGGCGATATCGCCGGCGTTCATGCGCTGGCCGGTCAAAAGGAAGGTCAGACGGCAGGCGGCATCGATGGAAATCGAGGCGATGCGATCGAGGTAGCGCGAAACCATGATGGCGCGGCGCAGATCGTCATAATTGCTGTCGTCGTCCATAAACTCGCCCGCGTCCATGCGGTTGAAGGTACGGAAGAACTTCTCATAGGCCGCATGCACCGGCTCGTCCTCGACGGCCAAGTTGCAGATGATGGACATGTCGTTGGTGACGAGCGCGGAAAGCGACGAGCCCAGCACCTGGTATACGGCTTCGGCCTCGGCCTCAACCGTACCGACGAGCTCCTGGGGCAGCGAGATATCGGCCTTGACCATATGACGCGTGGCGCGGCAGATCTGGCGAACCTTATCGGTCATGCGCTGCAGGTTAAAGTCGACGTAGATGATTGTCTGCAGCAAGCGGAAGTCGGAGGCGACCGGCGACTGCGTAGCGATCAGGTTGTAGCACACGGCCTCCAGGTTGGCGCAGCGCGCGTCAATCGAAAGCGTGCGCTTCTTGGTCTTGGTGGCGAGCTTGCGGTCGTCGGTCACATAGGCCTTCACGGCGTCGTGAAGAGCCAGGTCTACAGCCTCGTAGATGCTCAACATCTCGTGACGAGCCTCGACGAGCTGACGGGAAAACAGTTTGCGCATGGTTCACTCCAATCAGTTGGGTGCGGTCATGCCGCCCGCACAGTGAATACGCACCGGACCAGGTCCGATCGGCTCGGGACTAGTCGCACCGATCAGCCAAAGCGGCCGGTGATATAGTCTTCCGTCCGCGAATCCACCGGGCTGGTGAAGATCGCGTCGGTTTGACCATACTCGATGAGCGTGGCGGGCTCGCCGGCAACCTCCTGCAAGAAGAAGGCGGTGTAGTCGCTAATGCGGGCTGCCTGCTGCATTGAATGTGTGACGATGATGATCGTCATCTCGGGCGCCAGCTCGGCCATCAGATCCTCGACCTTGGAGACGGACGTGGGGTCGATGGCGGAGCAGGGCTCGTCCATCAGAAGGACATCGGGCTGCACCGCGAGCACACGCGCGATGCACAGACGCTGCTGCTGACCACCCGAGAGCGCCAAACCATCCTTGTTGAGCTGATTGGATACCTCTTTCCAGAGGTTGGCGCGCTTGAGCGATTCTTCCACGATGTCATCGAGGTCGCTTTTGCTAGTCACGCCCTGCAGACGAGGGCCAAAAGCAACATTCTCGTAGATGGATTTAGGGAACGGGTTGGGCTGCTGAAAAATCATGCCCACGCGGCGGCGAAGGTCGACCGGGTCGACGCCCTCGGCATAGATATCGTTGCCGTCGAGCGTCATGGTGCCCTCGACGCGCGTGCCCTCGATAAGGTCGTTCATACGGTTGATACAGCGCAAAAACGTCGATTTGCCGCAGCCCGAAGGGCCGATAAACGAGGTAATGGCGTTTTTGGCGATGTTGAGGTCGAGCCCCGTCAGCGCATGAAAGTCACCGTACCAAAAGTTGAAATCCTTGGCCGTGATGGCCGCTTGCTCCAGCGTGGGAGCGGACTGATAGACGGACATGGGACTCCTTAACTAGCGGCGCTTGCGCGACAGATAACGCGCAAACAGGTTGAAGGCCAGAATAATCGCCATCAGCAAAAGCGCGGTGCCGTAGGCTGCGTTCATGTTGATGCCGTCATTGGCAAGCAGATAAAGGTGAACGGTCATGGGGCGACCGGAATCGAGCGGCGAAATAGGCAGGTTGATGGCCTGGCCCATGGTGTAGAGCACCACGGCGGTCTCGCCGATGGCGCGGCCGATGGCAAGTACGATGCCGGTGGCGATGCGGCCAAAAGCCGAAGGAAGCACGATCTTGGAGACGACCTGCCACTTGGTGGCACCCAGGCCATATGCGCCCCAACGGATATAGCGCGGAACGGCGCGGATTGCCTCCTCGGTGGTACGCATGACAATGGGCAGCATCAGAAGTGCGAGCGCCAGGGCGGCCGAAACCATCGAAAGACCCAGGCCCATGGCCTCGACAAACAAGGCGTAGCCAAAAAGGCCCATAACAATGGAGGGCACCGAGGCCAGGGCATCGGCAGCATAGCGAATGATGTCGACAACCTTGCCCTGCTTGGCATATTCAGCCAGATAGACCGCAGCCAAGACGGCAACCGGCGTGCAGATGAGCATGGCGAGCGCCGTCACGTAGACGGTCGAGACGATAGTGGGCCAAATGCCGCCCTCGGCGTTTACTCCCTGCGGCCAGCCAAAGATAAAGTCGAGCGAGATGTGCGGCAGACCGTTGATAACTACGTAGGCGATGATGGCGACCAGCACCAGCGTGGTGATATAGGCCGCGGCGCGAAACACGCCGAGCATAATCTTGTTGGACAGATCCTTGTTGATGCGGCCCTTCTTACCATGGGAAAGGGCACGCTTGATGCGTTCGCGCGACGAGGTCGTATCGACCGTCGTGTCAACGGAATCGGACATAGCCTACCCCCTCTTCTTCTTGGAAATCAGACGGACGATGCCCACCAATGCGGCGGAAATGATAAACAGGACCACGCCCATGCCAAACAGAGCCGAGCGGTGCAGGCCCGAGGAATAGCTCATGTCGAGCGCGATCTGGCTCGTGAGCGTCGAGATGGGGCTCGAGATGCTGTCCGGGATGACCGGAGCGTTGCCAACGACCATGAGCACGGCCATGGTCTCACCGATGGCACGACCCATGCCCAAGACAATCGCATCGACGATGCCCAACTTGGCTGCAGGCAGCACGACCTTGTAGATGGTCTGCCACTTGGTGGCACCCATGGCATAGGATGCCTCGCGAATGCCCATGGGAATGGAATTGAGGGCATCGATGGTGAGCGTGGTGATGGTGGGAACGATCATGATGGCGAGCACGAGCCACGCTGTCAGCGCACCAAAGCCAAGACCACCGGTCAGCTGCGCGATAAACGGACGGATGATGACCATGCCAAAGAAACCGTAGATGATGGAGGGGATACCCGCCAGCAGGTCGACGGCGGGGCTGATGAGACTGCGCACGCGCTTGCCGGCGATCTCGACCAGATACACGGCCGTGCCCACACCCAGGGGCACACCCATGGCGAGCGCACCGACCGTCACCAGACCAGAGCCCGCCAGCAGCGACATGATGCCGTAGTGGCCCTCGGAGGGCGCCCACGTAAAGCTAAAGAAGTCCGCCAGACCGATGTCGGTAAAGACGGGCAACGCCGAGTACGTGGTAAAGACAAAAATCAGGATGACGGTGACGACCGCCAAGAACGCGCAAGCAAAGAAAATCCACTGCAGCGCCTTCTCTTTGAGATAGGTGCTGCGCGACACCAACGCCAACTCACGCTTTTTGGGCGCCTGAGCCTCTCGCTCAATCTGGGGGGTTTCCTGTGCTTCCATGCTACTCACTCCCCTTTCCGTCGTTGGTGACGGGAATAAAGCCCGCCTCGCGAATCTGCTTGTCCATCTTCTCCGACGTCACATAGTCAATGTAGTCCTGTGCACGCTGCGAAGGCGTACCCTTCACAAAGAAGTAAAGGTCGCGCGAGATGGGGTAGCCGCCACTTGCGACCGTCTTCTCGGATGCCTCGACATGGTTGACCGAAACAGCCTTAACCGAAGTCTTAGCGTTGAGGCTCTCGACAAAACCCAGCGAGATGTAGCCAATGGCACCACGCGAACGGGACACGACATCGCGTACCTGGCCCGTGCCCGAAAGAACGGCAGAGCGACGATCGAACGGCGTGCCGTCCATCACGATGGTACGGAAGGCCTCGCGCGTACCGGACGCCTCATCGCGGTTAATAACCTGAATCTTCAGGTCCTCTCCGCCGACTTCCTTCCAGTTGGTAATCTTACCGGCGTATATGTCGCGAAGCTGCTCGGTCGAGAGGTTGTCGACCGGATTATCGTCGTTCACGATGACTGCGATGCCGTCGTGCGCGATTACAATCGGGGTCAGGCCCAGATTCTGCTCGTCGGCATTGAGGCCACGAGACGAGCTGGCGATGTCAGCCGTGCCGTTGCTGACGGCCTCGATACCGGCAGAAGAGCCAAGGCCAGAGACGAGCACGTCGGTGCCGGTCTCCTCCTTAAAGCCCTCGGCCGCAATCTCGGCAATGGGAAGGCAGGTGGTCGAGCCGGCCACGGTGATAGAAGACGTGGAAGATCCCGAGGAGCAGGCACACAGCGTAAGCGTGAGCACTGCCGCGCTTAGGACCGACGCGATCTTTCTCATAGCATCACGCCGATCGCAGCATGGCGCCCACAGGTGCCGCCCTCGTTGCGGTAGGAATAAAAGCGGTCGTTCTGACGAACGGTGGAGAGCTTGGTATCCACAATGCCGTTCGCTTCGACGCCGGCGTCCATCAGCGCCTCGCGAATGGCGGCGGAAAGATCGAGCATACGAGAAGCGGCAGCATCGATGCACGCGAACTCGGAGGCAAAGCGGTCCATAAGTTCTTGGGACACCTCGTACTCGTCACCCAGGATATGGGGCCCAATATAGGCAGAGATGTCGTCTGGCTTGCAGCCAGCCGCCTCGCAGAGCGCTTGGCACGCCTTGGCGGAAATGCGCGCAATCGTGCCCTTCCAGCCAGAATGCACCACGGCAAAGCCGCCGGGAGCCACCAGCACAACGGGAACACAATCGGCAAAGCAAAGCATCACGGGCACCTCATGCGCCGTGCAGACGAGGGCATCGCAGCCCTCGGCAATCTGCTCGCGAATGTTCTCGAGATCATCGGCGCCGTTCGAGGTCACCGTCACGACATTGTCACCGTGTACCTGATTGGGGACAAGCAGGTTGTGCTCGCACTCGGCAATACCCATGGCCTCGAGTACGCGGCGACGATTTTCTTGAACGGCAAAGGGGTCATCGCCAACATGCGAGCCCAGATTGAGTGAGGAGTACGCATCTTCGGAAACACCGCCAGTGCGTTCGGTGAAGGCAAAGCGGACATCGTGCGTCGCGCCCTCTACCAACGTAACTCCATCATGGTCGACACGCGAAACGTTGTCCGCACGTGCTGCCATACTAAAGCCTCCTAATAACACAGGTATCGCGGCCAAGCCGCAGCAGTCCGTGCCATACGGCTGCCATACTTCTACAAAAGGATACCCGCAGCGGTAGGAACCAAACGTAAGGGGAACGTAAAGAGATTGGAGACTTTCGTTTACAAACGAGAAACAAAACGGGGTGCATCCAAATGGATACACCCCGTGCAGGTCGTTGAGAAAAACGAACTAGAAGCTACCACGCTTAAGGAAGTCGGGAAGCTCAAACTGGTCGTTACCAAAATTGGGAAGCTCCGTACCGCCGACATTGCGGGTCGGGGCAGACTGAGCCGAGCTTGCAGCGGGAGCGGTACGCTGAGGCTCGACAACGGAAGCCTTGCTCTGGGACTGCTGGGCAGCGAAGAGCTCGTCCTGACGGTTGACATTAGAGTCGGAGAAGCCCGTAGCGATAACGGTGATGCGCACCTGATCGCCCAGGGACTCGTCGACAACGGTACCGAAGATGATGTTGGCCTCGGGATCGACGGCGTTGGCGACAACGTCGGCAGCGTCGCTGATCTCTTGGATGCCCAGATCCTTGGAGCCTGCGATGGAGAGCAGGACGCGCGTAGCACCATCGATAGAGCTCTCGAGCAGCGGGCTGGAAATAGCCTGCTGGGCGGCGTCGACGGCACGGGTGTCCCCAGAAGAAGTACCGATACCCATCATGGCGGTGCCGGCCTGCTTCATGATGGTCTTAACATCAGCGAAGTCCAGGTTGATGATGCCCGGGACGGTGATGAGGTCGGTGATGCCCTGGGTGCCCTGGGAAAGGACGCCATCGGCAATCGCGAAGGCCTCGAGCATGGTGGTCTTCTTCTCGGCGATGTCGAGCAGCTTGTCGTTAGGGATAACGATCATGGTGTCGACGCAATCGGAAAGGGTCTTAATGCCCTCTTCGGCGCTCTTCTTACGCTTGCGGCCCTCGAAGGTGAAGGGCTTGGTCACGACGGCGACGGTCAGCGCACCGACCTCGTTCATCGCGATATCGGCAACGATGGGAGCGGCGCCGGTGCCGGTGCCACCGCCCTCACCGCAGGTGATGAACACCATGTCGGCGCCAGCGAGCGCCTCGGCGATGTCATCGCGGGACTCATCGGCAGCCTTGCGACCAACCTCGGGGTTGGCGCCAGCGCCCAGGCCGCGGGTAAGGTCGGTGCCGATGTGGACCTTGATATCGGCATCAGAGATCGCGAGCGCCTGAGCATCGGTGTTGATGGCAACAAACTCGACGCCACGAATGCCCTCTTCGATCATTCGATTGACCGCGTTGGTACCGCCGCCGCCGACGCCGACCACCTTAATGACGGCAAGGTAGTTGTTGATCTCTGTCTCGTGCATGTCGGTCCTCCGAACAAAGGTTATAGCCATAGCATGGGTTGACCCCTGCGCACATTAACCTTCAGGTTGAAAGTAAATGCAAAGGTAAACCGTATTATGTTTGCACATTATGAACGTATCAGTCAAATAATTGACCGTGAAAACCAAACAAACCAGATAAACGGCGTGGTATGGCCCCTCAACAAAGCCACGCACCGACGCTAAGCGGTCGGTGCGTTTCTAAACGTATAGTTGCCGGGAGACCGAACGTTGATGTAGGTTACGCCCTCTACCTGCGACAGAAGCTTGGTCACGACGCGTTCCTTCTTGGCGATATCATCAGAATCGCCCAGCGAGACCTCAACGCCATTATCAAGATTCGCCGAGATGGCCTCGACCGAAGGTATAGAAATATCCTTGATCTGCGCCAAGAATTCGCCGGAAAAACCACGCACGTAATCCAGGCCCGCTTTAACGGCCTTGGAAGAAACAGCCCGCCCCGAAACCGGCTCGACATCAGCCGAGACATCGGTAAGCAGCACGGCCCCGTAGTGCTTGGCCAGCGCCAACGCAGCATCGATGCCGCTCAATGTGTTGGCGCCCTCACCCGAAGTGACGACATTTCCCTGGTCGTCCACCTCCACAGAGGTCGAAAGCGGTGCGATCCAGGTGTCATCGTCGCCGATGGCCCAGGCAAGATCGTCGGAACTTATATAAGCGATCGCGGTGACCTTGCGCTCCGTCGGCGTAATGACGAGCGTGTGGGGAAACTGCCGTTGAACGTCCACGCCCGAAACCCACGGGTTCTGCTTGAGATCTTCGGTAATCTGGTCGGGATTTACGTTGAAGAGCGATGTGTTCTCGGGCAGACTGATCAGCTGCATGGCATCGTGCTTGGTCACATGCTCGCTGCCCTCGATCTGAATATCGGTAGCGGCAAACAGGCCGGAATTGATAACGACGATGGCAACGACGGCAAGCACGGCCACAGCCGCCAAGATACCGCCCACGATTTTGCCCTTGCCCTTAACGGCAGAGGCGGCCTCGGACGTCTTACTCGCCATGGCGCCAAGCGACGACAGCGGATTGATACCCTTATTGGTCGCAGGTGCCTTAGTGGCGGGCACCGACGTCAACGAGCGCGGCTTGGCAGCGCCCAACGCACGACCGGGATGCGTCGCTTTAGCCCCCAGCGAGGGCTTGGGCGTCACTATGGGGCGAGAGGGCTTGGCACCCATCGCCGACTTAGGCGTCACCGAGGGGCGCGGAGCCGGGTGAACCGTCTTTTTTGCGGCAGGGCGTCCACCAAGTTGCGAGCCGACGACCGGACGTTTGGCGGACCGTACGGATCCAGCGGGCTTGGAGGACACAGGGGGCTTGCGTTGAGGCTGGACGGGTGCGCCGGAACGCCCTCCGGCGCGGCGGAAGGTAGGTTTCGATGCTCTAGAAGCCGAGGAATTTGACTTCCGGTCTGAGCTCGATGCCATACGCCTCCCTCACCTTTCCGTGCACATGCCTGATAACCGCGGCCACGTCATCGGCCGAGGCGGTACCGTTATTAACGATAAAATTAGCGTGTACGGGCGAAACTTCCGCACCGCCAACCGAAAAACCCTTTAATCCACAATCCTCAATCAGCTTGCCAACGCTCGCGTCGGGTGGATTGCGAAAGACCGACCCGCAAGAAGCGCGACCCATGGGCTGCGTGCGTTTGCGCCTCGTCAGGTACCGCTCCATACGCTCGCGAATGTCGGCCTTAGGCGCAGGCTTGAGCTTAAGCACGCACTCGAGAATAATCTCGTTACGCGGCAGGCTGCACTCACGGTAGCCCCAGGCAATCTCGGACCCCGCATAATGCTTAATGCCGGATGCCGGGTCAAACGTGACCACATCCTCGACAAGCGAACCTATCCACTCGGTACGCGTACCGGCGTTCATAGATACGGCGCCGCCGACCGAGCCGGGGATGCCAACCGCAAACTCAAGGCCCGAAAGCCCGCGCGACAGGGCATCGTTGACCAAACGTGCGAACATAACGCCCGCGCCAACGGTCAGCGTGCAACCGTCCTCGGCAACAACGGTGCGCTGAAACTCACGCCCCAGCGAAATGACGGCGCCGCGATAGCCCGCATCGGCAACGAGCAGATTAGATCCCTTGCCGATAATGACCCACGGCACCTGCTCACGGTCGAGTACTGCCACGGCACGACGAAGGGCATGATAGCTATGGCACGTCACGAAGAGGTCGGCCTTGCCGCCGATACGATAACTCGTATGACGCGCAAGGCGTTCATCCTCGACTACATCCGTGTCGATCATGCCCGAAAGCGCCATGACGGCGTTAAACAGACCCATAGGGGCTAAGCGTCTTTCTTGGCAGTCAGATACTCGATGAACTCGGGGCCAACGGTCGTAACGTCGCCGGCGCCCATAGTAAGCAGCAGATCGCCCTCACCTACCATCTTATCGAGCTCACGATTGAGCTCGAGACGGCTGGAGCAGTACACGACCTCCTTGCCAGGGTGCTTGGCGCGCACAGTATCAGCGAGCATCTTGGAGGTTACGCCCGGAATCGGCATCTCGCCGGCAGAGAACACATCGATGAGCAGCAGCTTATCGGCATTGGCGAAGGCATCGGCAAAGTCATCGCACAGCGCCTGCAAACGCGAATAGCGGTGCGGCTGGAACACGACGTCAACATGCTTATAGCCCAGCGACGAGGCGGCGGCAAGCGTCGCCTTGATCTCGGTGGGATGATGGCCGTAGTCATCGACCACGGTGATGCCGTCAATATCGCCCACATGGGTAAAGCGGCGGCGGACGCCCTCAAAGCTCGAAAGCGCCTCGGCTGCGGCGTCGACGTCGAGACCCAGGACATGGGCAACGGTTAGCACTGCCGTGGCGTTGAGCATGTTGTGACGACCGGGGTTGCTCTTGATCTCGACAGCATGCTCGGTCCCATCCTCAAAGCGAACGATAAAGTCGCTCTGAATGCCCTTGACATCCGGATGCACGCAGACGACGTCGTTGGTTTCGGCAAAGCCATAGGAAAGCACGTGGCGACCCGTCGACTTGGCGAGTTCGACCAGATGCGGGTCCTCACCGCAAACGATGACGGTACCGCTCTCTCCAACCAGGCCCATAAACTTGGCAAAGGTGGCCTCGATCTCCTCGATGCCCGAGTAGTGGTCGAGATGGTCGGCCTCGACGTTGGTCACGATGACCACGTTGGGGTTCAGGAACAGGAACGAGCTGTCAGACTCATCGGCCTCGGCGACAAAGTAGTCACCCGAGCCGTTCTTTCCGTTGGTATCGTAACCCTCGACGATACCGCCGATCAAAAAGCTGGGATCCAGACCCATGCGGTCGAGCATGGTGGCACACATCGAGGACGTCGTGGTCTTGCCGTGCGTGCCGGCAACAGCGATGGTGGTGTAGCCGTGGCCCAGAGCCGAGAGCATCTTGGCGCGGGGCCACACAGGAATACCGAGCTCGCGAGCACGCACAAGCTCGGGGTTGGACTCGGGAATAGCGGTAGAGACCACGACCACGTCGGGCTTGACCTCATCGATCGTGGCGGCCTCGTGGCCCACATGAACCTTCACGCCAGCACGGGTAAGCTGACGAATGTAGCGCGAGGTCTTAAGGTCGGAACCGGTAACGGCATAGCCACGCTCGTGCAAAACGAGAGCGATGCCGCTCATGCCGGCGCCACCGATACCGATAAAGTGGGCGCTCTTGAACTCGGGCGCGGAGGTTGCAGTCTGGGAATCAGCCATGTGCTCGTGTACTCCTTGCGTAAACACTGCCTGTAACCCGTTAACTGTACCGCACCTACCTCATCCGCGCGAGCGCAAGCTCGATATCCCGTCTAACTAACGCAAACCCTCTACCGCATCGGCCAAAAGTGCGGCGGCGCGGTCCTGAGCCAACCCGCGCGCCGCCTGACGCATGGCATCGCGCGCTGCGGCGTCATCGACCAGATGCAGCAGCTCCTCGGCAAACGCCGGAGCATCGATATCGGCATCGGCACAAAGCACGCCGGCACCGGCATCGACCAGATAACGCGCATTGGTCGTCTGGTGGTCGGCCGTGGCATGCGGATACGGCACGAGCACCGAAGGCACGGCGAGGGCGGCAATCTCGGCCACGCTCGAGGCGCCGGAGCGCGAGAGCACCAGGTCAGCTGCAGCTAGCATGTCGCCCATGTCGTCAATGTAGGGCTGGACGCGATAGCGCTTCATCTCATCGGACGTCAGCGCCAAAGCGCGCTCGGTGTCCTCAAAGCCGTCGGCTCCCGTCGAATGCAAAATGTAGAGATTCTCGCGGGTCAGCAGCTCGCCCTTGAGCGAGGCTACTCGCTCGTTGAGATGCTGGGCACCGAGTGAACCGCCAAAGACGAGCAGCAGCGTCGCATCCTCGGGCACGCCAAGTGCCTCGCGGCCGCGGGCGCGATCGCCCTCAATGACCGAGCGGCGCACCGGATTACCGGTCATAAGCACATGCTCGGGGTCGCCCTCGCGCTCAAAGACAGAGCGCGCAGCCGGCACCGAGATACACACGCGGGCGGCATGGGAACTCATCATCTTATTGGCCAGACCCGGAACAGAGTTCTGCTCGTGCAGCAGGTACGGAACGCCCGCGTCCTTGCACCAGCCCAGCAGCGGGACCTCGACGTAGGCACCAAAACCGATAGCCGCATCGGGCTTGCCAACCTTTGAGAAATGGCTGGCGAGCGAGCGCTTGGCCTTATTGACGCGCCACAGCGAGCTCAGCGCGGTCCAAGGACGGGAACGGTCGAAGCCCGTGACCGTGATAGGTACAAAATCGAACCCGGCCTCGGGAACCAAACGACCCTCGAGCTTGTGCGACTGGCCCACGAACACAACATGATGTCCGCGGTCGCGCAACTCCTCAGCCAAGGCAAGCGCAGGGTTGATATGTCCCGCCGTGCCGCCGGCTGCGATAGCAACGGTCATCTTATCGGTCATGAAAATCCCTTCGTACGCGCGGTCCCTGATCGTCGGTGCGCAGACGCGCCGATGGGTCCGAATTCAAATTGATTCGATTATATCCGCCGCCCGAGCTTCGGGGGTTCGGGCGTTGGGGACGCCCCTGCGGAGCCGTTCGCGGGCGCGGACGAGCCGACGGCTCGGACGCAGAGCCATCCAAGACGGTAAAACCGTTGCGCGAAGGGCGATCGCCGCGCACATGGGGCACGCCGGCGGTGCTCTCGTCCATAACGGCAAAGCTCTCGCGGCGACGGTCGTACTCATCACGACGGGCGCTCTCGTGCGAGACGCGCAAGATCAGCCCCGCAAGCATAAGCGATACGATAATCGACGAACCGCCGTAGCTGATAAACGGCAGCGGCTTACCCGTCATGGGAAACACGTTGAGGATGCCCAGCGCATTGATCAAAAACTGTACCGCGAGAATGACTGCGGAACCCGATGCCATGAGCGCTCCGCGACGGTCCGCAGCCTGTTCGGCAATGCGAAACGCTGAGTAAATCAGCATCGCAAAGACCAGGAAGAGCAGCACGGTCCCGACAAAACCGACCTCCTCGCCGATAATGGCCAGAATATAGTCGTTGTGTGCCTCGGGCAGATACGAATACTTCATGGTGGAGTTACCGATGCCGCGGCCGAACAAGCCGCCCGAAGCAAACGCCATGATGGCAAGCGTTGCCTGATAGCCATCGCCATACTCGTCGGCCCAAGGGTTCAGGGCAACCTGAACACGCACCATGCGGTACGGCTCTGCAACAAGCGCAAACACACTCATGACAATGACGAGAATGATCACGCCGATGATAAACTTGGGGTCTAGGCCCGCAAATAACGCCATACACATGAGGGTCAGCGAGATGATCAAGACGGTGCCATAATCGGGCTGGATAAAGATCAAAAAGAGCGAAATGCCCAAGTAGACGACCATCTTACGAAGGAACTCGTTGATGTTGCCACCGGGCGAAAAGAAACGGTCGAGTATGATGGCCGAATACGCGATGGCAAACGGCTTTAAAAACTCAGACGGCTGGAACTGAATACCGGCGATGTTGAGCCAGCGCGTGGCGCCACGGCTGCCACTGCCGACAAGAAATACCGCAAACAGCAAGAGAATCATGCCGATAAGGAAGATCCTAAGTACATTTTCCCCAAACCAGCTGTCCGGCAAGACGCGAACGATCGCAACCATGGCAAGCACGCCAACCCCGGCAAAGGTAGCCTGTCGAACCAGGAAAAACGTCGCCGAGCCGTTCTCGTGCAATGCCTCGACCGATGACGCCGAGTACACCATCAGCAGACCAAAGCACACTAAAGTAAACAGGCACGCCATGAATATCAAACGAGGGCGCATGATGCGGGCGGGGACGCCGGCAATATAGCGTTCGCTGAGCGTCTGCCCGCTGCGACCGGAACGCGGCGTACTGCGCTGCGAGGAAGCACGGTCCGAGTCGGGCCTCCTCATACCTTGTCGGGGGCTCTCCTCTCTCACCGGCGGCCCCTATTCCATTTGCGATTTCGCTGCGGCGGCAAGCTGGGCCACGTAGTCCTTAAACACGCGGCCGCGCTCCTCGTAGCCCGAGAACTCATCGAACGAAGAACAGGCGGGAGAAAGCAGGATCACGTCGCCTCGGCTCGACAGCGAACGGGCAACGTCGACGGCGTCGCGCAGGTCGTCAGCCTGAGCGATATCAACGTCACCATCGACATCGGCCTCGTCCATAGCGGCGGTAAAGCGCTCGCGCGCATCGCCAAAGCAGACGACCGATCGCACGTTGTCCATGACAACGCGGGCGAAGGACTCGAGTGGCGTGCCCTTATCGTGACCACCGAGCAGCAAGATCACGTCGTCGTCGGGAAACGCCGTCAGGGCCTTTTCGACCGCATCGGTGTTCGTTGCCTTGGAATCGTTGACGAAGCGCACGCCATCGATCTCGCCACAGGGCTCAACGCGGTGCTCCAGCGGCTGGAATGAGGCCAGGCCGCGACACACACCGTCGACATCGGCACCGACGGCCAGGGCAGCCGTGGCAGCGCACAGGGCATTGATGACATTGTGATGTCCGGAGATTTTGAGCTCGGACGTGGCGATGAGCGGGGTCTCGACGCCCTTCAGGCGAATGACCATCTTGTCATCGCGCACAAATGCGGCGTCCTCGCCCGCAGGCTCGTCAAAGGCGACCTTGCAGATGCGACGACCCGGCGTGTAGACATACTCATCGAATTCATGGATACCGGCATCCTCGACGTCGATAACCACAAGGTCATCATCGACCATATTCTCGAAGAGCTTAATCTTGGCGAGCGCATAGTTCTTATGGCTCTTGTGCCAGCCCAGATGGTCGGGGGTGATGTTGAGCAGCACCGCCACACGGGGGTGAAGCTCCTGGGTCGTTGCGATCTGATAGCTCGAAAGCTCAGCTACAAACCACTCGTTATGCGCGCGGTCGTCGATTTCGTTCACCGGAGGCTCACCGATATTACCGACAGCAACGCTCGCCTCGCCCGCTGCCTTAAGCAGGTAGTCGGTCAGCGACGTGGTGGTTGTCTTGCCGTTGGTGCCCGTAATGGCGATCCAATTTTTGGGAGACAGGCGGTAGGCAAACTCGGGCTCGCCCATGATCTGGGCAGCGTGATCGCGGCCAGCCTTAAAGAATGCCGAGAACTCCGAGATGCCCGGACACGTCACGCATACATCAAACGCGCCCTCGACCTGCTCGGTTCCGTAGACAAACGATACCCCGCGCGCCTCGAGCGAGCGCGTGGCATCATTGGGCTCGGACGTGCCGCCGCCGTACACGGTAACGGTACTCACGCGCTCGGGGTGCGCAAGCGCCCAGCGAGCGACATCTAGACCGGACTTACCCTGGCCCAAGACGAGCAGGCTAAAGGAATCTGCAAGAGGCATGAAAAACCACTATCCCAACTGGAAAAACAGGGCAAGGCCCAGAGCGCCAAAAGCGGCAGCGACAATCCAAAAACGGATGACGACCTTAGTCTCGGCCCATCCCTTCTTCTCGAAATGATGATGAATGGGCGCCATAAGGAAGACGCGCTTATGCGTAAAGTGGAAGTAGACGACCTGAATCATGACCGACAGGGTCTCGACGATAAACAGGCCGCCGATGATGAGCGAGACGACCTCGGTGTTGGTCATAATGGACGTGCAGGCAAAGGCCGCACCCAAGGCAAGAGAGCCGGTATCACCCATAAAGATGCTCGCCGGATAGCAGTTGAACCAAAGGAAGCCCAGGCAAGCACCAGCACATGCGGTACAGAAGATAGACAGGTTTACGTCACCGTGCAAAAACGCCATGGCAGCCATGGCAAGCATGGCAATCATGGAGGTGCCACCGGCAAGGCCGTCAAGGCCATCGGTCAGGTTCACGGCATTAGAAAGACCGGCGATCATCAGCCAGCAAAAGACGATGTAGAGCCACGGAAAGGTAAGGCCACCAATGGTGGTCGAGAAGATACCGAGGTCAATCGTCAGACCGCCGGGAAAACGAATCTCGGGGGCAACGCCGCACCAGCTGACGGCAAGCACGGTAAACGTGACGCAGATAATGGTGAGACCAATCATCTTGGCGTGGGGCGTCAGGCCGAGCGAACGACCGTGCGTGACAGAGGTCAAATCATCAATAAGGCCCAGAACGCCGGTTGCAAGCGTGGCAAGCAGCACGAGCACAAGCTCGGTGGTGAGCTTGCCCATCAAAAGGCACGTCAGCGAAACGGCTACGAGAATGACAACGCCGCCCATGGTGGGCGTGCCCTGCTTAATCAGGTGGCGTTTGGGTCCATCGGCGCGGACCTGCTGGCCGATACCCTCGACCTTAAGAAGCTTGATCCACCACGGCATGAGCAGCAGCGCAATGGCGGCGGCGATGCCAAGTCCCAAAAAGGCCTGGTATGTAGGATACGCGGGGTTCCCGAACATGGGCTAGCACACACCTTCCACAAAGCGGTCGAGCTCGACAAAGCGAGAGCCCTTGACCAGCACAACGTCATGTTTCTCAAGTGCGCCGGCCATACGGTCGAGCACCTGCTGATAATCGGAGAACACCTGGATGCGGTCCTCGTCCATGCCCATCATGCGCGCGGCTTCGGCCATACGAGCGGCCAGCTCACCGCCCACGCACGCCAGCATATCGAGCTTCTTAGCCGCGGCATAGGCGCCCACCAGCTCATGCATGCGGGGGGCCTCGTCGCCCATTTCGCCCATCTCGCCCAGAATCGCCATTCGAGAGCCGGAACACGAAAGCGAGCACAGCAGGTCAAGGCCAGCAGCCATGGATTCGGCGCTGGCGTTATACGAGTCGTCGATAATGCGGGCACCGCTCTTGGCGTGTTTGATCTCCTGACGATGACCGGTAATCGCGATACCCCTAAAGGCAGCGTCGATCTGCTCGGGGGTCACACCCAAACGATAGGCAACTGCGGCGGCCTTAACGGCATTGGGAACGGACTGGACGCCGGGAATGGCGAGCATGGTGTCAACGGACTCACCCATGCCAAAGTCAAGCGTAAAGACCGGGCGGCCCTCGTCATCAATGTGAATGCCGCGGGCGCAAACCTCATCAACATCTGAAACACCCGCCAGCATCACGTCGATACCCGCGGGCTCGGCAAACGTCTCACGAATGAACGGGGTGAAGTCGTCTTCGCCGCCCAAAACCAGCAACGGGAGAAGGTCGTCGGCGGCACACATGCCCCCAACAATCTCGGACTTAGCGCGGGCGATATTCTCGCGACTTCCCAGGATTCCAATATGAGAGGTGCCGATCTTGGTCACGATGGCAAGGTTGGGATTGGCGGACCGAGAAAGGCGCTCGATCTCGTGAAAATGGTTCATACCCATCTCGAGAACCAGCACCTCGGTGTCGGCAGGAGCGGCCAAAACCGTGAGCGGCATACCGATCAGATTGTTGAAATTACCCTTGGTGGCCCAAACGCGATAGCGCTTGGCAAGCACTGCCGCAAGGACATCCTTGGTCGTCGTCTTACCGATAGAGCCGGTAATGCCAACCACGAGGCAGCCAAGCTGCGTGCGATAGGCATGTGCCAGGCGCAGCAAAAATTCCTCGGGATCATCGGTGTGTAGGATGGCGCAGCCCTTACGCTGAGCCAGCGATACAAGCTCGGCGTTGGGCTCGCGCGTCATCACAACAGCACCGGCGCCCGATTCCATGGCGCGGGAAGCAAAATCGTTGCCGTCGACTTTTTCACCCGGAAAGGCAACAAAAATCGTGCCTTCCTCAACCTGGCGCGAGTCGATAACGCACCCACGGCATACCCGATCGGCTTCTCCCGTCACGGTCCGGGCCCCTGTTGCGGCCGCGAGGTTGTTGACGGCGATCTCTATCATTGCAGCTCCCCTGTAAACCTAATAATGCTATCGGCGTATTGTATCCCAGCGCCGCGCATGCGTGGTGCAGGGCATGTGAACACCCTCCAGATTAATCGACAGCCCTTTTCAGGACTCTCCGTTAGACCAGCGTTGACGTAATAATGTCCCGTCCCCGCCCTAAGATGAATGTCGCCAAACATCAACATCGAAGAGACGGGGACGGGATGCTGGACATCATACTC